>NZ_FNOL01000041.1:0-13802 GCF_900106655.1 Variovorax sp. YR634 | reverse complement strand
TCCAGCTCGCGCAGCGGCAGCGCCTCCAGCCCCGTGAGCAGCGCGGCGGTTTCGGTGCGGCCGTGGGTCTCAACCACGCCGATGAGCACGTCGCGCCCGGTGGCGCGCTCGCGCTGCGCGGCGCTCAGCATCGCCCAGGTCTTGCCGACACCGGCACTGGCGCCGAAGTAGATGCGCAGCTTGCCGCGCAGTGCGCGCGCTTCGTCGTTTCGCAGTTGGGCCAGCAGGGCGTCGGGATCAGGGCGGGAAACGTCGTTCATCGGCGGCACAGGTTAGCGCATCGGATTAAATGTCGACTCACCCTAACGACGTGCATGCGCAAGCCGCCCTGCGGATTCCGCGGAGCGCAGTTCTTCCGCCGTCAGCAGGTATGCGGGGTTGTTGGTCAGCCGCTCGATGGCCAGGTCGATGAATGCCTTGGCGCGCGCGGGCTGGGCCGCGCGGCTTCCGTAGTAGACGAACACGGCCGAACGGTCGGCGGCGTGCTCGCTCAGCAGCGGTATCAGCCGCCCGGCCCGGATGTGCGCGCTGGCGCTCACGCTGGTCATCGAACCGATGACATGCCCGGCCAGCACCGCTTCGGTTTCCAACGCTTCGTCGTTGACGCACAGTGCCGGAACGATGTGATGCTCGACGACATCCTCCCCGACCTTCACGTACCAGGGCATGACCTTGCCCGTGCTCGGGAGACGGAAGCCGCTGCAGCGATGCGCAGCCAGCGCGTTCAGGCTGTCGGGCGCGCCATGGCGGTCCAGGTACGACGGGGCCGCGCAGACGATGAGCTGGAGGCCGAACAGCCTTCGCGCAATGACGCCCTCGGCCGGCGACGGGCCGACGCGAAAACCCACGTCGACCCGGTCTTCCACCCAGTTGCCGATGCGGTCGTCCAGTTGCACGTCGGGCTGCACTTCAGGGTAAAGCCTGCAGAACTCGTCGAGCAGGGGCCAGAACACAGGAGCGAAGGTCGATCGCGGCCCCACGATGCGCAGCGGCCCGGCAATCTCGTCGGTTGCCCGGCGCGCCATGTGCAGGGCGCGCTGCAGGCCGAGCAGCGCGGGCTGCGCGGCTTCCAGAAACTGCCGCCCCTCGTCGGTGAGCGCCATGCTGCGCGTGGTGCGATGGAACAACCGCACACCCAAGTGCTGCTCCAGCTGGGCCAGGGCCTGGCTGGCGGCTTGCGGCGTCATCCCTTGCGCCGCGGCGGCCTGTCGCAGGCTGCCGAGTTCGGCCGTCCTGGCGAATGTGGCGATGGAACGCAGTTCATTGATAGGCATAAAGGCCTCCAGTGTGGCCGTCGATTATCAAGAGCAACTTGTCAGTGCATCAAGGCCGTTCCGCCTAGTTCGGCCCGGGGGTACCGGCCTACATTGGCGGATTGCAGTTGTTCGAGATGAAAGGCACGCGGCACGGCATGAATACCCCCGACGAACCCACCACCATCTCCAGGCGCGATCTGCTGATTGCCGGGGCCGCTTCGGCGGCAGTGGTCGCGGAGGCTCCCGCGGCCAACGCGGCGACGACACCCGCGCCAAAGCTCTCCGGCCTGTCGAAGACGACCATTGAAGTGAATGGCAAGACGCACGTCCTGACGCTGGACAACCGCACCACCCTGCTCGATGCGCTGCGCGAGCACCTGCACCTGACCGGCACCAAGAAAGGATGCGACCACGGCCAATGCGGCGCCTGCACCGTGATGGTGGAGGGCCGCCGCATCAACTCGTGCCTGACGCTGGCGGTGATGCACGAAGGCGCCAAGGTCACCACCATCGAAGGCCTGGGCAAGCCGGGCGCGCTGCATCCGATGCAGGCTGCCTTCGTGAAGCACGACGGCTACCAGTGCGGCTACTGCACGCCGGGGCAGATCTGCTCCGCCGTCTCCGTGCTGAACGAGATTCGCGAAGGCATCCCCAGCCACGTGAGTGCCGACCTGACGGCCAGACCCCAGGTAACGATGGTGGAACTGCGCGAGCGCATGAGCGGCAACATCTGTCGATGCGGGGCCTACAGCAACATCGTCGATGCGATCACCGAAGTGGCCGCGGGGAGAACGGCATGAAGTCCTTCACCTACGAGCGCGTGTCTTCGCCGACGGAAGCCGTCATGAAGGCGGCAAGGGTGCCGGGTGTGCGCTTCATCGCGGGCGGCACCAACCTGCTCGACCTCATGAAGCTGGAGATAGAGACGCCCGCTCACCTGATCGACGTCAACGGCCTGGGCTTCGACAAGATCGAAAGCACGCCAGACGGTGGCCTGCGCATCGGCGCGCTGGTGCGCAACACCGATCTTGCCGCCGACAGCCGCGTGCGGCGCGACCACGGTTTGCTGTCGCGCGCCCTGCTCGCCGGCGCATCGGGCCAGCTGCGCAACAAGGCAACGACCGCGGGCAACCTGCTGCAGCGAACGCGCTGCCCCTACTTCTACGACACCAACCAGGCCTGCAACAAACGCCAGCCCGGCAGCGGATGCTCGGCCATCGGCGGATACACCCGGCAGCATGCGATCGTGGGCACGAGCGATGCATGCATCGCGACACATCCCAGCGACATGGCCGTCGCGATGCGCGCGCTCGATGCGGCGGTGGAGACCATCCGCGCCGACGGCTCGCGGCGCACCATCCCCATCGCCGACTTCCACAAGCTGCCCGGCGCTACGCCGCATGTTGAAACATCGCTGGCCCCCGGCGAGCTGGTCACGTCGGTCAAGCTCCCCGCTCCGGTGGGCGGCAGGCACATCTATCAGAAGGTGCGCGACCGGGCCTCCTATGCCTTCGCGCTGGTTTCGGTAGGTGCGATCGTGCAGCGCGACGGCAGTGCTCGCATTGCGGTGGGCGGCGTCGCACATAAACCGTGGCGCGTCGAGGCGGCGGAGGCCGAGATGCCTCGCGGCGCCAGGGCCGTGACCGCGGCATTGCTTGCCGGCGCCAAGCCCACTTCACAGAACGCCTTCAAGGTGTCGCTGGTCGAGCGCACGCTCGATGCGGTGCTGACGCAAGCCAGGAGCTGAGCGATGAAGTTCGACACCCCCGCCACCACCAACCCCATCGACCAGCTGAAGGTGATCGGCCAGCCGGTGGACCGCATCGACGGTCCGCTCAAGACCACGGGCACTGCGCCCTATGCATACGAGCGGCATGACGTGGTGCCCAACCAGGCCTACGGCTACATCGTCGGATCGGCCATTGCCAAGGGCCGGATCGTTTCGATCGACCTGAGCCGCGCGAAGGCCGCGCCCGGCGTGATCGCCATCGTCACCCACGAGAACGCAGGCAAGCTGGGCAAGGGCAACTTCAACACGGCCCGGCTGCTCGGCGGCCCCGTCATCGACCACTACCACCAGGCCGTTGCGCTCGTCGTGGCGCAGACCTTCGAGCAGGCGCGCGCCGCGGCGCAGCTCGTGCAGGTGAAGTACGCACGCGCCGAAGGCAGCTTCGGCCTCGCGGATGCGAAGGCTGCTACGGACAAGAAAACGATCAACCGCGACAACACCGTCGGCGACTTCGCCAGCGCATTCACCAAGGCCGAGGTGCGGCTGGACCAGACCTACACCACGCCCGACCACTCGCACGCGATGATGGAGCCGCAAGCCACCATCGCCGCGTGGGATGGAGACAGGCTCACCGTGTGGACCTCGAACCAGATGATCGACTGGACCACCGGCGAACTCGCGAAGACGCTGGACATGCCCAAGGACAAGGTCCACCTCATGTCGCCCTACATCGGCGGCGGCTTCGGCGGCAAGCTGTTCCTGCGGGCGGACACGCTGCTGGCGGCGCTGGGCGCGCGCATTGCGCGCCGGCCGGTCAAGGTCGCGCTGCAGCGCCCGCTGATCGCCAACAACACCACGCACCGGCCCGCGACGATCCAGCGCATCCGCATCGGCGCCACCGCGCAGGGAAAGATCACCGCCATCGGCCATGAAAGCTGGTCCGGCAACCTGGTGGACGGCAAGCCCGAGAACGCAGTGCAGCAGACGCGCCTGCTCTACGCGGGCGAACACCGGCTCACCGGCACCCGGCTGGCTCTGCTCGACCTGCCCGAAGGCAACGCGATGCGCGCACCGGGCGAGGCGCCGGGGCTGATGGCGCTGGAGATTGCCGTCGACGAAATCTCGCAGCAACTGGGCATCGACCCCATCGAATTCCGTGTGCTGAACGACACGCAGGTAGACCCGGCCAACCCGAGCCGTCCGTTCTCGCAGCGCCGCCTCATCGAGTGTTTGCGCACGGGTGCCGAGCGCTTCGGATGGAACAAGCGCAGCGCGCGGCCCGGCCTCGTGCGCGACGGCCGATGGCTTGTCGGCATGGGCGTGGCGGCGGCGTTCCGCAACAACCAGGTGATGAAGTCGGCTGCGCGCGTGGCATTGGATGCGCGCGGCGTTGTGACGGTCGAGACCGACATGACGGACATCGGCACCGGCAGCTACACGATCATTGCGCAGACGGCCGCCGAGATGATGGGCGTGCCGCTCGAACGCGTGGTCGTGCGGCTCGGCGATTCGCACTTTCCCGCGTCCGCCGGCTCGGGCGGGCAATGGGGCGCCAACTGCTCGACGGCTGGTGTCTACGCTGCTTGCACCAAGCTGCGGGAGGCCGTCGCGCAGCGGGCGGGCCTTGACTCCGCCGGCGCCGTTTTCGCGGACGGCATGGTGCGCGCCGGTGGCCGCAGCGTGCCGCTCGCCGGTATCGCGGCCGGCGAGAGCATCGTCGCGGAAGACGTGCTGGAGTTTGGCAACCTCGACAAGCAGTACCAGCAGTCCACCTTCGGCGCGCACTTCGTGGAAGTCGGGGTCGACGCATTCACGGCCGAGATACGGGTGCGGCGCATGCTCGCCGTCTGCGCCGCGGGCCGGATCCTCAACCCCAAGTCGGCGCGCAGCCAGGTCATCGGCGCGATGACCATGGGGGTAGGAGCCGCGCTCATGGAAGAGCTCGCCGTGGACGAGCGCCTGGGCTTCTTCGTCAACCACGACCTGGCCGGCTACGAGGTACCGGTGCATGCCGACATCCCGCACCAGGAAGTGATCTTCCTGGACGAGACCGATCCGATCTCTTCGCCGATGAAGGCCAAGGGCGTCGGTGAACTCGGCATCTGCGGCGTGGGTGCGGCGGTGGCGAACGCGATCCACAACGCCACGGGCATACGGGTGCGCGACTATCCGATCACGCTGGACAAGCTCATCAGCCGGATGCCTGACGCGGCTTGAATTGCATCCGCGTCCGGCGGCGGTGTGCACAAGCCGCACAACACTTGTCGCCGTGCCGGCCTAGTCGCTGTCCGCTGCCGTTCCTAGACTTCCTCATCACTTTTGATGAATCTCTTCCAGGAACAGCAACCATGTCAGGACTCTCTCGCCGCGGACTCATGAGCGTATTGGCCGTGCCCTGCGCGGCCAGCATCGTCGGCACTTCCGCTGCCGCACCCGCGTCTTCCCCCGCACCGACGCCGACCCTCCGCGCCATGTCGGGTGCCAAACCTCTGCAGCAATTGAACGGCAAGGCCACTGCCTTGCTGGTGATCGACTTCCAGAACGAATACTTCACCGGCCGCATGCCCATTGCCGACGCATCGGATGCCGTCACCCACACGAAGCGCCTGCTGGCGTGGGCGGACCGGCACGCTTTCCCCGTGTTCCAGATACAGCACGTGGCACCGGCAGGCTCCGCGACCTTCGCCCAAGGTGGCGACACCGTGAAGTTCCACGCAGACATGCAGCCGAGGGCGCGCGATACGGTCGTGCAGAAGACCACCGTCAGCGTGTTCGCAAGCACCGACATCGCACAGCGCCTGCGCTCGGCCGGCGTGCAGACCCTCGTCATCACCGGGCTCATGACCCACGCATGCGTGGCCGGTGCGGCCCGCGACGCCGCTGTGCAGGGCTTCGACGTGGTGGTGTCGTCCGATGCCACGGCCACCCGGTCGATCCGCCGCGAGAACGGCGACACCGTTTCGCACGACAGCCTGCATCGCGCAGCGCTGGCCGAGATCGAAGACACCTTCGGCGAGGTGCTGACCACCGCGCAGATCCTGGCATTGCCGGTTGCCTGAAAATGCGAGGAATCTAAGAAACCCGCAGGAGGGCGGCGCATGGATCAGGTGAAGGCGATGCGCGCCTTTCAACGCATTGCGCAGGCGAAGAGCCTTTCGTCGGCGGCGCAGTCGCTGGGCACCACGCACTCCAGCCTGTCGCGTCAGTTGCAGGCACTGGAGGCGTCGCTCGGCGCGCAGCTGGTGCGGCGCGACACGCGCGGTATCACGCTGACTGAAGCGGGGCATCGCTATCTCGCCGCCTGCACGGACATCCTCTCGCGACTGGATGCGGCCCATGCCGATGCGGCGGCGGATAGCAAGGCGCCCTCGGGAACACTGAAGGTAAGCATGCCGCTCTCGATCGCGACGCTGGAGCTGCCCGACTGGCTGCCGGCCTTCCAGGCGCGGCATGCAGGCATCCGACTGGAAGTCGTTTGCACCGACCGCTTCACCAAGCTGGTCGCCGAAGGCATCGACGTCGCGCTGCGCATCAGCGCCGAACTGGAAGATGCCTCGATGATGGCGCGGACGCTGGCCATCTCCGACATGGTGCTGGTCGCCGCGCCACGCTATCTGGCCGAGCACGGCCTGCCCCGCACGCCGGAAGACCTGTCGCAGCACCAGTGCCTGCAGCACAACGGGCCGGAAAGCCCTGCGCACTGGACCCTGCACATGCGCGACGGCCGGCAGCAAACGTTCAGGCCCGAGTCGCGCTTCGCTTGCGACACGATCACCGCGTTGTATTCGGCCGCGAAATGCGGGCTGGGCATTGCGGCGCTGACATGGCACACGGTGCGCGCCGATCTTCAAGCAGGTGCGCTGGTGCGCGTTCTGCCGGAGGTCACGCTCGGTCAGCGCACTTACGCGGCGCTCTATCCGCGCACGCGGCACGTGCAGCCCGCGGTGCGCGCCTTCATCGATTTCATGGCGACTCACTACAGATAGACAGATAGCAAGGCACCGGGTTGTCACAACCCGGGTGGGTGGCGCGTCTTCTTCAGGTCAGCGGGAATCCCCGCGTAACCCTGGAGAACTCGACATGCACAGCCTTGCACAAATAGCCCCGGCCTATGACGGCCATTGCCACGCCTTCATCGACAGGCCACCGGCATCTTTTAATAATCAAAGTACTTTCTTTGATTAATAATGGACGTCGTAATGAACAAGCAATCAAGGGCGTGGCTAGGCGCCGGCCTCGCGACATTGGTAATTGGAGGAGCCGGCTACGGGCTCGTCACGAAGCTCACGCCGGCGCATGCGGAGGGTGGCGGCAGGCCGCCGGCCAAGGTGGCGGTGGCCACCGCGCAGAAGACTGAGGTGGCGCGCTTCCTCAGCGGCATCGGCACGCTGGAGGCCAACCGGCAGGTCGAAGTGCCGGCGGAAGTGGAAGGCCGCGTCGCGAAGATTCTCTTCACGCCCGGCGGCGAAGTGCGCGCGGGGCAGCTGCTGGTGCAGCTCAACGACGCACCCGAGCAGGGCGACCTGGAGCGCCTGACGGCCCAGCGCGCCAATGCCAAGGCACTGCTCGACCGCACGCGCCGCCTGGTGCCGCAGCAGGCGGCCACGCAGGAACAGCTCGAACAGGCGCAGGCCGCCTTCGACCAGGCCAGCGGCGATCTGCGGCGCGTGCAGGCGCTGCTGGAGCAGAAGCGCATCAAGGCGCCGTTCGACGGCGTGCTCGGCATCCGCCGCGTCAACCTCGGCCAGTTCGTGCGGGCCGGCGATGCGCTGGTGTCGCTCACCGACAGCCGCACGCTGTTCGCCAACCTCACGCTGCCCGAAACAGCGCTGCCCGTGCTCAAGCGCAACCAGCAGGTGGCGCTCTCGGTCGACGCCTATCCGGGGCGCGTGTTCCAGGGACGGCTCAGCACCATCGAGCCGCAGATCGGCAGCGACACGCGCACGGTGCGCCTGCAGGCCACCATCGACAACGCCGATGGCGCGCTCACGCCAGGCATGTTCGTCAACGGCAAGGTCGCGCTGCCCGCGCGTGCCGACGCCATCACCGTGCCCGAGACGGCCATCACCTACAGCACGCACGGCGACTCGGTCTTCGTGGTGCGGCCCGCCGAAAAAGGCGACGGCTTCACGGCGCAGCAGGTATTCGTGAAAGCCGGCGAGCGGCAGGACGGCCTGGTCGTCATCGAGAAGGGCCTGATGCCCGGCGACAAGGTCGTCACCTCCGGCCAGCTGCGCCTGTACACCGGCGCCGCCGTGATGCCGACTGCAAAAGACACGCTGGCCGTCGCGCAGGAATCGAAGTCATGAAGTTCACCGACCTCTTCGTGCGCCGCCCCGTGCTGGCGCTGGTGGTGAGCACGCTCATCCTGCTGCTCGGCGCGCGTGCGCTGGGCGACCTGCCGGTGCGGCAGTACCCGCTGACCGAGAGCACCACGCTCACCATCACCACGCAGTACCCCGGCGCTTCGCCGGAGCTGATGCAGGGCTTCGTCACGCAGCCGATCGCGCAGGCGGTGGCGACCATCGAGAACGTCGACTACCTCTCGTCGTCTTCCACGCTGGGCCGCAGCGTGAT
Organism: Variovorax sp. YR634; assembly: GCF_900106655.1. Lineage (NCBI taxonomy): Bacteria > Pseudomonadati > Pseudomonadota > Betaproteobacteria > Burkholderiales > Comamonadaceae > Variovorax > Variovorax sp. YR634. The sequence goes on along the minus strand of NZ_FNOL01000041.1, from coordinate 5,240 downwards.
CAGCGTGCGCATGAAGCTCAACGCCGATGCCAACCAGGCGCTCACGCAAGCCATGGCGCAGGTCAGCCAGGTGAAGTACCGGTTGCCGGCCGAGGCCTTCGACCCGGTCATCCTCAAATCGTCGGGCGAGGCCACCGCGGTGGCCTACGTCGGCTTCTCGAGCAAGACGATGCCGATGCCGGCACTCACCGACTACCTCTCGCGCGTGGTGCAGCCGCAGTTCGCTTCCATCACCGGCGTATCGGGCGTCGAGGTGTCGGGCGGGCAGACGCTCGCCATGCGCGTGTGGCTCGACCCCAACCGCATGGCCGCGCGCGGCATCTCGGCCGGCGAACTGGCCGACGCGCTGCGCCAGAACAACGTGCAGGCCGCGCCCGGGCAGGTGAAGGGCCTGTACGTGGTGTCGAACATCCGCGTGAACACCGACCTGGTGAACGTGGCCGAGTTCCGCGACATGGTGGTCAAGCGAGACGGCGACGCCATCGTGCGCCTGGGCGACGTGGCCACGGTGGAGCTGGGCGCTGCAAGCGCCGACAGCAGCGCGACGATGGACGGCGTGCCCGCCATCTACCTCGGCCTGCAGGCGGCGCCCAACGGCAACCCGCTGGTGATCGTGAAGCGCATCCGCGAGCTGCTGCCCGGCATCAAGCAGAACCTGCCCCCGGGCGTTGAAGTGCAGTTGCCCTTCGAGCTGGCGCGCTTCATCGAGGCCTCCATCGACGAGGTACGGCACACGCTGCTCGAAGCCATCGCCATCGTGGTGATCGTGATCTTCCTGTGCCTGGGCTCGATCCGCGCGGTGCTCATTCCGGTGGTGACGATTCCGCTGTCGATGCTGGGCGCCGCCGCGCTGATGCTGCTGTTCGGCTTCAGCATCAACCTGCTGACGCTGCTGGCGATGGTGCTGGCCATCGGGCTGGTGGTGGACGACGCCATCGTGGTGGTGGAGAACGTGCACCGCCACATCGAGGAAGGCAAGTCGCGCGTGCAGGCCGCGTTGATCGGCGCGCGCGAAGTGGCCGGCCCGGTGATCGCGATGACGCTCACGCTCGCTGCGGTGTACGCACCCATCGGGCTCATGGGTGGGCTCACCGGTTCGCTCTTCAAGGAGTTCGCCTTCACGCTGGCGGGTGCGGTGGTGGTGTCGGGCGTGATCGCGCTCACGTTGTCGCCGGTGATGAGCTCGTTCCTGCTGCCGCAGGACACCGCAGGCAGCCGCATGGCGCGCGCTGCCGAGGCCTTCTTCCACCGGCTCGCCACGGGCTATGGCCGGCTGCTCGACGTGTCGCTGCACCACCGCTGGGTGACCGGCGCGTTCGCGGCGCTGGTGCTGGTGAGCCTGCCCTTCCTCTACAACGCGGCGCAGCGCGAGCTGGCCCCGGGTGAAGACCAGGCCATGGTGCTCACGGCCATCAAGTCGCCGCAGCACGCGAACATCGACTACGTCGAGAAGTTCGGCAAGAAGTGGGACGAGGTGTTTGCCACTCTGCCCGAGAACACCGGCCGCTGGCTCATCAACGGCTCGGACGGCGTGTCGAACAGCATCGGCGGCGTGCAGCTGTCCGACTGGAAAGACCGCAAGCGCAATGCAGACCAGATCCAGGGCGACACGCAGGGCCGCATGAATGACGTGGAAGGCAGCAGCGTCTTCGCGTTCCAGCTGCCTTCGCTGCCGGGCTCTACCGGCGGGCTGCCGGTGCAGATGGTCATTCGCAGCGCGGGCGACCATCGCACCGTGTTCGAGGCGATGGAAGCGCTGAAGAAGTCGGCGCGCGACAGCGGCAAGTTCGCCGTGGTCGACAGCGACCTGGAATTCAACAACCCCACGGTCGAGATCCGCGTGGACCGCGCCAAGGCCAACAGCATGGGCGTGACGATGAAGTCCATCGGCGACACGCTGGCTGTGCTGGTGGGCGAGAACTACGTCAACCGCTTCGGCATGGACGGCCGCTCGTACGACGTGATTCCGCAGTCGCCGCGCGAGCAGCGCCTGTCGGCAGAAGCGCTGTCGCGCTACTTCGTGAAGAGCGCGAGCGGCCAGCCCGTGCCGCTGGCCAACCTGGTGCAGTTGTCGACCAGCGTGGGGCCCAACAAGCTCACGCAGTTCAACCAGCTCAACGCGTCCACCTTCCAGGCCATTCCGATGCCCGGCGTGACCATGGGCGACGCGGTGGCCTTCCTGAGCGAAGAGGCGAAGAAGCTGCCGGCCGGCTTCAGCTACGACTGGCAGTCGGACGCGCGGCAGTTCACGCAGGAGGGCTCGGCACTGGTGATGGCCTTCGTGTTTGCCATCGTCGTCATCTACCTGGTGCTGGCCGCGCAGTACGAGAGCCTGCGCGACCCGCTGATCATCCTGATCAGCGTGCCGATGTCGATCTGCGGCGCGCTGGTGCCGCTGGCGCTGGGCTTCGGCACCATCAACATCTACACGCAGATCGGGCTTGTGACGCTGATCGGGCTCATCAGCAAGCACGGCATTCTGATGGTGGAGTTTGCCAACGAGATCCAGGTGCACGAGGGCCTCGACCGGCGCGCATCGATCGAAGAGGCTGCGCGCATACGGCTGCGCCCCATTCTGATGACAACCGCCGCGATGGTCGTGGGCCTGGTGCCGCTGTTGTTCGCGAGCGGCGCGGGCGCCAACAGCCGCTTCAGCATCGGCCTGGTGATCGTGGTCGGCATGCTGGTGGGCACGCTGTTCACCCTGTTCGTGCTGCCCACCATGTACACGCTGCTGGCGCGCGACCACCGCGCGGCGGGCCGCTCGCGGCGCACGGCTGAACTCGATGCGCTGGCCGAAGGAGCATGACCATGAACCGACTCTTCTCATACACCGCGCCCTTTGCGTTGAGCCTGCTGGTGCTGGCCGGCTGCGCGGTCGGGCCGGACTACAAGGCGCCGGCCGACGCACCCGTTGCCATCACTGCGCCCGAGCGCTCGCTGTTCGCCGACGACGCCGTGCAGCGCGACTGGTGGCGCCAGCTCGACGATCCGCAACTCGATGCGCTGATCGACCGCGCACTGGCCGAGAACCACGACATCCGCATCGCCCAGGCCCGGCTGCTCGAAGCGCGCGCTACGCAGACCGAGGCGGAGCTCGACCGGCTGCCGGTCGTTACCGCCGGTGCGAGCAAGACGCGCAGCATTGCGCAAGGCAACAGCGGCACGCAGCCTGATGTGCGTTCGCTGTCGCAGAGCAGCCGCGCGGGCTTCGACGCCTCGTGGGAAATCGATTTGTTCGGCCGCCTGAAGCGGCTCGACGAGGCAGCGACCGCGCGCACCGATGCCAGCGCCGCCGATCTCGAACAGGTGCGCATCGTTGCCGTGGCCGAGCTGGCGCGCAACTACTACGAGATGCGCGGCGCCGAGCAACGCATTGCCGTGACGCGCAGCACGCTCGACAGCCTGCGCCAGAGCCTGCGCGTGACCGAGGCGCAGGTGCAGACCGGCCGCGGCCTCGAAGGCGATCTGGCAAGCGCGCAGGCCAACCTGGCAACCACCGAAAGCCAGCTGCCTGCGCTCGAAACCACACGCCGGCAGTCGGCCTACCGCGTCGCGGTGCTGGCCGGCCTGCGCCCCGGCGAGCTGGAGCCGATGCTGCAGCTGCGCCAGCTGCGCGTGCTCGACAAGCGCCTGCCCATCGGCGACCTGGCCGAACTGCTGCGCCGCCGGCCCGACGTGCTGCGCGCCGAGCGCGGCCTGGCGGCCAGCACGGCCGACGTGGGTGCGGTCACGGCCGAGCTGTATCCGCGCTTCGACATCGGCGGCTTCCTGGGCTTCGTCGCGCTGCGGGGCTCCGACCTGGGCAGTTCGCCGAGCCGCGCCTTCAGCGTGACGCCGGGCGTGAGCTGGCCGGCTCTCCGGCTAGGTTCGGTGAAGGCCCGCGTGCGTGGCGCCGAGGCCCGCGCCCAAGGCGACCGCGCGCTCTACGAGCAGACCGTGCTGCGCGCCATCGAGGACGTGGAAGGCGCCCTTACCGGCTACGGCCAGAACCAGTTGCGCCTGCAGCGGCTGGTGGAAGCCTCCGCCCGCAGCGGCCGCGCCGCCGAGCTGGCCGAGGTGCGCTACCGCGAAGGGGCCGCGCCCTACCTGAGCGTGCTCGATGCGCAGCGCACCCTGCTGCGCGCGCAAGACGCGGTGGCCGAGGCGGAAACCGCCTCGTACACCAGCCTCGTCGCGCTCTACAAGGCGCTGGGCGGCGGCTGGCAAGCACCCGCCGCTGCGAAGGGAGTGCCAACCACCTGACAATGGCGCTGTTTCCTCCCTACGACCGAATCCGCCATGTCCGCCCCCGATGCCAAGCCCACCTGGATGCCGCACCAGCCGGCAGACCGCATCCTCTCGACGCTCAAGACCCGCGGCGCGCTCGGCATTCCCGACATCGCCAAGGTGCTGAACGTCACGGTGGAGGCGGTGCGCCAGCAGATGGCCAAGCTGGAAACCGAAGGCCTGGTCGACGCCGAGAGCCGCTCCAGCGGCCGCGGCCGACCCACGCAGATCTGGCGGCTCACGGGCGAGGGCCACAAGCGCTTTCCCGACACGCATGCCGAGATGACGGTACAGATGATCAGCGCCGTCATCAGCGTGTTCGGCGAGAAGGGCATGGACCAGCTCATCAGCGCGCGCGAAGCCACCATGCGCACCAACTACACCGAGGCCATGCGCGGCGCGCGCAGCCTCAAGGCGCGGCTGGAGCGGCTGGCGGAAATCCGCAGCCGCGAGGGCTACATGGCCGAGTTCCGGCCCGACGAACAGGGCAAGGGTTTTCTATTCATCGAGAACCACTGCCCCATCTGCACCGCGGCGCAGGCCTGCACGGGCTTCTGCCGCAGTGAGCTGCAACTCTTCGACGAAGTGCTGGGGCCCGACGTGAGCGTCAGCCGCGTCGAACACGTGCTGGCGGGCGCGCGAAGGTGCGCCTACCGGGTCGAACCCAAGGCGAATGCCTGACTCTGTTTTTTCAGCAACCACCACAAGGAAACCACGATGGAACACAAGCTCCCACCCCTGCCCTACGCCCTCGATGCGCTGGCACCCGAGTACTCGCAGGAAACCCTCGAATACCACTACGGCAAGCACCACAACGCCTACGTGGTGAACCTCAACAACCTGCAAAAGGGCACCGAGTTCGAGTCGCTCACGCTTGAAGAGATCATCAAGAAGTCCAGCGGCGGCATCTACAACAACGCCGCGCAAATCTGGAACCACACCTTCTTCTGGAACTGCATGAAGCCCCAAGG
>NZ_FNOL01000037.1:0-33051 GCF_900106655.1 Variovorax sp. YR634 | reverse complement strand
TCCTCGCTCTTCGGCGCTCAGTTGTTCGTAACTTCTGTTCATGCAAGCTCTTCCCTTGAGGATCGAGTGTGTTGCACTTCAGACTTGAAACCGCCCCTACTTTTCTTTGGCGAAGCAAAGAAAAGTAGGTCGCCCGCCGGGGCGAGTCCCGGCCCCGGGAAGCAAACCCATACCAACGACAAATTCAGCCCCAGCGAGGAACCGCTTCATCCTTCAGTTGCCGCCGCAGCAAGTCGTAGTCAGGCACAACACTCTCAACGGTTTCCCAAAACCGATGCGAGTGATCCATAACCCGCAGATGCGCCAGCTCATGCGCAACAACGTAATCGATCACCGGCAGCCGAAAGTGAATCAACCGCCAGTTGAGCCGAATCGACCCATCCGCACTGGCACTACCCCAGCGCGTCGAAGCATTCGACAGCGACAGCTTCTTCCACTGCACCCCAAGCAGCGGCGCAAAGTGATCCAGCCGCTCGATGAACAACTTGCGCGCCTGCCGCATCAACCACGCCTGCGCCGCATCACGAATCTGCGAAGGCTCCGCGTTCTGAGCCACAGCCAGCCGCAGCACCCGCGGCCCACCTTCTTCAACAGCGTCGTCAAGCGTGCCGCCAACACTCGCAAAGCCATGCTTCGGATCAAGCCGCATCACAACCGGCTCGCCCAGGAACGGAAATCCGGCCCCATCCTTCCATTCGATGCGAGTGGCCTCGACGCGCGCATGGCGCTGCTGCGTTTCCGTCAGCTTGCGCAGGATCCAGTCCGACTTCTCATGAATGGCCGCATCGACATCACGCAGCGCCACCCAGCGCGGCGCGCGCACCGACAGTCCTTCGGCCCCGACGAGAAAGCCAATGGTCTTGCGCTTGCCGCGCTTGAATTCATAGGCCACGCGTGCGGAGCCGAGCACCACTTCGCGCGTGGCCTGGGGGTGCGCGAAGTTCGCAAGCGTCAACGTGTCGGCCAGCGGCACCGCGGGTGGCGCATGCGGGTCGACGGGTGCGGGCGGAGCCAAAGGCATGGCCGGCGGTGCCACCAGCTTCGGCTTCTTCACCCGGCGCGGCCGCGCAGGTGCGGGCGCTGGCGGTGCGAACTCGCTGCCCAGCCCCTCGAAAAGATCCATCGTGAACCGAAGCAATCCCATGACGGGCTCTCTTTTCCTCTTCAGCTCACCGCTTCTTGCGTGGGCTGCAGAGGGCTGTCGACATACGCCTCGGGGTCGAGGCGGCGCATCTCGGCCTCGATCCAGGCCTCGACCTCACGCATCAACTCATCAGGCTTGCGGCCCACGCTCGGAATCGCCGGGCCGATGGACACGTCGACCACGCCCGGGCGCTTGATGAAGGCCTTGCGCGGCCACACCTTGGCTGATGTCACGGCAATGGGGATCACCGGCACGCCGGTCTCGCAGGCGAGCCTCGTGCCGCCGCTCTTGTAGGTGCCCTTCTGCCCGCGCGGAATGCGCGTGCCCTCGGGGAACATGATGATCCAGATGCCCTGCGCGAGCAGCTTGCGGCCCTGGTTCACCACCTTGTTGAAGGCCTGCGCACGCTGGCTGCGGTCGATGTGGATCATGTCCAGCCGCGCCATCGCCCAGCCGAAGAAGGGGATGTAGATCAGCTCCTTCTTGAACACGTAGGCCAGCGGGTGCGGCATCAGCGTGGGCATCAGGAAGGTCTCGAGCGTGGACTGGTGCTTCACCAGCAGGACCGCGCCGGCGAGCTTGTCGGTCGGCAGGTTCTCCATGCCGCTCACGCGGGTCTTGATGCCCAGCAGCACGCGCGCGCCGCCGATGGCCCAGCTGAGCCATTGCTCGGCCATCCAGTAGAGCGGAATGCCGCGCTTCCAGAGCGAGCTGACGCACATGATGATGCCCCAGGGGATCACGGTGACGAGCATCCACAGCGCGTGGAGAACGGAACGGAAAAACGCCATCAGACAGCCACCTGCAGTGCGGCCCGCGCTTCGCGCGCGAGCAGAAAGTCGACAAAGGCGGCGAGATCGTCGTGGACCAACGTGTTCGCCGGGTATTCGGAAGGCAGCGGATCGACGCCGCGGCAGGCCGCGCCCATGCCCGTGAGCAGCAGGTGCGGCTCGCAACCGGCAGCCGCGCCCGCCTGCAGGTCGCGCAGGCTGTCGCCGCAGGTCGGGGTGCCCTTGAGGTCGATGCCGTAGCGGTCGCCGATCTGCAGGAACAGGCCGGGCCTGGGCTTGCGGCACTCGCAGCCCTCGTCGGGGCTGTGCGGGCAATAGAACACCGCATCGACCTTGCCGCCCACAGCCGCGAGCATCTTGTGCATCTTGGCGTGCATCGCGTTGAGCGAAGCCATGTCGAACAGCCCCCGGCCCAGCCCCGACTGGTTGGATGCAATCACCACGTGCCAGCCCGCATGGTTGAGCCGCGCCACGGCCTCGAGCGCACCGGGCAGCGGCGTCCACTCGATGTCGCTCTTCACGAAGTCTTCGCGGTGCACGTTGATCGTGCCGTTGCGGTCGAGGATGACGAGTTTCATGGTGGTGCCACTCCTGGGGGAGGCGTCGTGAATGAGCTCAGACGGCCAGCCGTTCGAGCTGCGCCACGCGGTTCATCGCAGTGTGCAGCGACATCAGCAGGCCCAGGCGGTTGAGCCGCAGGTCGGCCTGTTCGGCATTGACCATCACGCCGTCGAAGAAGGCGTCGACCGGCTCGCGCAGCGCGGCCAGCGTCTGCAGCGAGGCGGTGTAGTCGCCAGCTTCGAACTGTGCGTTGGCAGCGGGCACGACCTGCGCCATGGCCGCGTGCAGCGCCTTTTCGGCCGGCTCCTGCAGCAGCAGCTCGCTGACGTGCGCGTCGGCTTCGGGAGCCTTCTTGAGGATGTTGCCGATGCGCTTGTTCGCAGCTGCCAGTGCGGCGGCGGCGGGCAAGGCGGCAAAGGCGCGCACGGCGGCCAGCAGCTTGGGCACTTCGCCCAGGCGCTGCGGGCGCGGAGCCAGCACGGCATCGACTTCCTGCGCGCTGGCGCCCTGCTCGCGCAGGCTGCCGGCGAGGCGATCGAGGATGAAGTCCTGCAGCTCGCCCGTGGCGCGGCTGCTTTCGAAACCGGCGATACCGCTGAACTGCGCGGCCGTGTCCTGCAGCAAGGCGTCGAGGCCCAGCGGCAGGTCTTTCTCGATCAGCATGCGGATCACGCCCAGCGCGTGGCGACGCAGCGCGAACGGGTCACGGTCGCCGGTGGGCAGGTTGCCGATGCCGAACATGCCGACCAGCGTTTCGAGCTTGTCGGCCAGCGCGACCACGAGGCCCACGCTGTTGCGCGGAAGCTCGTCGCCGGCAAAACGCGGCTTGTAGTGGTCTTCGATGGCGTCGGCCACCGATGCGTCGAGCCCGTCGTGCAGCGCGTAGTAGCGGCCCATGGTGCCCTGCAGCTCGGGGAACTCGCCGACCATGTCGGTCACGAGGTCGGCCTTGGCGAGTTGGGCGGCCTGCGTGGCGTGCGCGGCCAAGGCCGTGTCGCCGATCTTCTCTGCGATGCCGCGCGCGATGCGCATCACGCGCTCCACGCGCTCGCCCTGCGTGCCCAGCTTGTTGTGATAGACCACCTTGCCCAGCGACTCGACGCGCGAGGCCAGCGATTTCTTGCGGTCCTGGTCGAAGAAGAACTTGGCGTCGGCCAGGCGCGGGCGCACCACGCGCTCGTTGCCGCCGATGACCGCGCTCGCGTCGTCGGGGCTGATGTTGCTGACGACTAGGAACCTGTTGGTGAGCCTGCTCGATGCGTCGAGCAGCGGAAAGTATTTCTGGTTGGCCTTCATCGTGAGGATCAGGCACTCTTGCGGCACTTCGAGGAACTCGCGCTCGAAGCTGCAGACCAGCACGTTCGGGCGCTCGACCAGCGCGGTCACTTCGTCGAGCAGCGCGTCGTCGTGGATGGGCACCGAGCCGCCGCCGACCTTCACCGCAGCCGCTGCAAGCTGGCGCGCGATTTCTGCGCGGCGCGCCTCGAAGCTCGCGATGACGGCTCCGTCCTCCTGCATCTGCAGCGCATAGCTGTTGGCGTCGCGCAGCACGACCGGATCGACCGCCGCCTCGAAGCGATGGCCGTGCGTTTTGCGGCCGGCCTTCAGGCCCAGCGCTTCGATGGGCACCACGGCGTCGCCATACAGCGCCACGAGGCCGTGCGCGGGGCGCACGAAGCTCACGCTGCTCCAGCCCGGCATTTCGCAGCCGCTTTCGAGCTGGTAGCTCATGACCTTGGGAATCGGCAGCTTGGCAATCGCCTCGGCCAGCGCCTTCTGCAGGCCTTCGGCCAGCGTGGCGCCCTTGGCGGTGCTTTCGTAGAACAGGGCTTCGGCCTTGCCGTCCATCGCGCGCTTCAGGCCAGGCACGGCCGAGGCGTCGGCGCCGAGCGCGCCCAGGCGCTTGAGCAGCGCGGGCGTGGGCTGGCCCGAGGCGTCGATGCCCACGGCCACGGGCATCAGCTTTTGCGACACGGCCTTGTCGGCGGCGCGCTCGGCCACGTGCGTGAGGTGCGCGGCCAGGCGGCGCGGCGAGGCATAGGCGGTGAGCACCGAGCCGGCTTCGGCCAGGCCTTGCGCCACCAGTTGTTCGCGCAACACGCCCGCGAAAGCATCGCCGAGCTTCTTCAGTGCCTTCGGCGGCAGCTCTTCGACAAACAGTTCGACCAGCAGGGAGTTCTTGTTCATGGGGGTCGTCATCGCTCAGGCGGCCTTCTTCGGGGGGATCTGCGCGACCCATTCGCGCGGCGCCATCGGGAAGCCCAGGCGCTCGCGGCTGTCGTAGTAGCTCTGCGCCACGCTGCGCGCGAGATTGCGGATGCGGCCGATGTAGGCCGCGCGCTCGGTCACGCTGATTGCGCCGCGCGCGTCCAGCAGGTTGAAGCTGTGCGCGGCCTTCAGCACCTGCTCGTAGGCCGGCAGCGCGAGCTGCTCGGTCATGAGGTGCTTGGCCTGCTTTTCGTGCGCGTTGAAGGCGGTGAACAGGAACTCGGCGTCACTGTGCTCGAAGTTGTAGGCAGACTGTTCGACTTCGTTCTGCTTGAACACGTCGCCATAGGTGAGCTTGTTGCCACCGTGGCCTTCGGTCCACACCAGGTCGTACATGTTTTCCACGCCCTGCAGGTACATGGCCAGCCGCTCGAGACCGTAGGTGATTTCGCCGGTGATCGGCTTGCAATCGAGGCCGCCGACCTGCTGGAAGTAGGTGAACTGGGTCACTTCCATGCCGTTGAGCCAGACCTCCCAGCCCAGGCCCCAGGCGCCGAGCGTGGGGTTCTCCCAGTCATCTTCCACGAAGCGGATGTCGTTTTTCTTCAGGTCGAAGCCCAGGGCTTCGAGGCTGCCGAGGTAGAGCTCGAGGATGTTCGAGGGCGCCGGCTTGAGCACCACCTGGTACTGGTAGTAGTGCTGGCCACGATTGGGGTTCTCGCCATAGCGGCCGTCCTTGGGGCGGCGGCTGGGCTGCACGTAGGCGGCCTTCCAGGGTTCGGGGCCGAGCGCGCGCAGGAAGGTGGCGGTGTGCGAGGTGCCCGCGCCCACTTCCATGTCGTACGGTTGCAGCAGCGCGCAGCCCTTGTCGGCCCAGTACGACTGCAGTTTGAGAATGATTTGTTGGAAGGTCAGCATGGCTCTGCGTGAAGGCGGCCGCCCGGTGGGAGAAGAACCCGCGGCGCAACGAACCGGCTATTTTACGAGGCAGCGGGCGGTCAGGAACGGGCCGCTATGCTCGGCCTCCCCTTTTGGAACTCCTGCCGACACGCCGTGATTCGCCTGCCCCTGCCGTCCGCCCGCCTCGCCCATGCCCGTTGAAGATGCCGCATTGATCGCCCTGGGAGAGCGCCTCGGCGCCCAGGCCTGGCCCGGATTCCTGATTCTTCTCGTCGCGCTGACTGCGGCCGCCGGCCTCGCAGCCTGGGGCTTCGAGCACCTGCGGCGCCGGCATGCGGCGCAGCCCGAGCCGGGCGCCGGACTGCTGTTCGGCGGACTGGCCATCGGTGCTGCGTCGGTGGTCGCGCTGGCCTGGCTGTTCGCCGAAGTGGCGGAAGGCCTCGGCGACGGTCGGCCCATGGGCCTGCTGGACGAGACGATCAGCCGTGCCGTGGGCGCGCACACGCCGCCGGTCGTGAGGGAGGCGTTCTCATGGCTCACCCACATGGCCGACCCGATCGTCGCGGTGCTGGTGTGCGCCGGCGTGGCGGTGGCGCTGTGGCTTCGCGGGCACCGCGGTTTCGCGGCTGGCTGGGTCGCAGCCATCGCCGGCAACGGGGTGCTGAACCACGTGCTCAAGCTCATCTTCGAGCGCGCTCGGCCGGTGCACGACTTCGGCTTCGCGCAGGTGTCGGGCTATTCCTTTCCGAGCGGCCACAGCTCGGGCTCGATGGTGCTCTACGGCATGCTGGGCTATTTGGGGCTGCGCATGCTGCCGCCGCGCTGGCGGGTGCCGTCGGTGATGGCGGCAACGGCGGTGGTCGTCACCGTGGCCTGCAGCCGCATCTTCGTGCGGGCGCACTTTCCTAGCGACGTGCTCGCGGGACTGTGCTCGGGCGGTGCCTGGCTGGCGATCTGCATCGCGAGCATCGAGTACGCACGGCACCATCGCGGCACACGCACATGAAAAAGGCCGCAGCGGCTTTCACCGCTGCGGCCCGATCCGGGAAGGGTGCCGAATGCACCCGAGGGGAGATCAGTACTCCCAGAAGATGCGCTGCAGTTCCTTGGTGTTGTTGGTCTTGGTCAGGGCAACCATGGCCAGGATGCGCGCCTTCTGCGGGCGCAGGTCGTGCGCAACCACCCAGTCGTACTTGTCGTCGGGCTGCTCGGCGTTGCGAATGACGAAGCCGTCGGGCACGCGCGCGCTGCGAATCACGATCACGCCGTCGGAGCGCGCCTTCTGCAGGTTCGGAACGATGCGGTCGGCCACCGAGCCATTGCCCGTGCCGCCGTGGATCAGCGCCTTGGCGCCACTCTTGGCGATGGCGTCGATGGCCACCGACGACACGCCCTCGTAGCCCATCGCGATCTCGACCGGCGGCAGCGCGGTGATGCTGTCGATGTCGAATTCCGAGTTCATGGTGTGGCGCTTGACCGGTGCGCGGAACCAGTAGTTCTTGCCCTCGACGATCATGCCCAGCGGGCCCCACTGGCTGGAGAACGCATTGGTCTTGATGTTGACGTTCTTGCTCACGTCGCGGCCGCTGTCGATGTTGTCGTTCATCGTCACCAGCACGCCCTTGCCCATCGCGTCCTTGCTGCCCGCCACGTTCACGGCGTCGTACAGGTTGAGCGCGCCGTCGGCCGACAGCGCAGTGCCCGGACGCATCGAGCCGACCACGACGATCGGCTTGTTGGTGTGCACGGTCAGGGTCAGGAAGTAGGCGGTTTCTTCAAGCGTGTCGGTGCCGTGGGTGATGACGATGCCGTCCACGTCCGCTTGCTTCGACAGTGCCGATACGCGCTTGGCCAGCGTCAGCAGGTTGTCGTTGGTCAGGCTTTCCGATGCGACCTGGAACACCTGTTCGCCGCGCACGTTGGCCACCTTGGAGAGCTCCGGCAGGCCTGCGATCAGCTTCTCGACGCCGACCTTGGCGGCCGCGTACGTGGCGCTGTTGACGGCCGAGGCACCGGCCCCGGCGATGGTGCCGCCGGTGGCGAGGATCACCACGTTGGGCAGTGCCTGCTGCGCCTGCGCGAGCGCGCTGGCAGCCAGCAAAGCGGCGCCGGCCGCGAAGGCACGGAAACGGGGAGAGAGGTACATGGAGAACTCCTGTGTTGAGGTGGAATTTTTCGGGGCGGCGAGGAAGATACATGAACCGTGCCCGCATGCCCTGCCTGCCCATGCCGGCATGGCATGCGGTCATGCACGAGGGCCGGGACGGCCCGGACAAGGGCGAGGTATTACCATCGACCGCGCGCCCTGCCGCCCACCGCCATCATGAACGCCGATCCCGCCGCCCTCCCCGTCTCGACCGCCCAGGAAATGCCCGCCCCCGACGGCCCGCTGTCGCGCGCGCGGCCCGGGCGCGAACGCATCATGGCGGCGATCCGCACCGCGGCGGTCGCCGAGTTCAGCCTGCACGGCCTGAAGGGCACCTCGACCCAGGCCATCGCGGCGCGCGCGGGCCTCACCAAGCCCCAGCTTCATTACTACATCGCCGGCAAGGAAGAGCTCTACGAAGAGCTGCTGATGCAGGTGCTGCATGCGTGGAAGGTGGTGTTCTCGTTCGAGGACGCGAACGACCCTGCAACGGTGCTCGGCGACTACATCCGCAAGAAGCTCGACCACGCCATCGACAGCCCCGAGATGTCGCGCATCTTCACGCGCGAGATCCTCGACGGCGGCCGCAACCTCGACCGCTACTGGCCCAACGCACGGGCCTGGACGCAGAAGAAGGTGGACATCATCAACGGCTGGATCGCGCGCGGGCTGATGCGCCCGCTCGACGCGCGCATCCTGCTGATGCACATCTGGGCCATGACCCAGAGCTATGCCGACTACGCGATCCAGACGCGCGTGATGCTCGGCCTGCCGCCTGACGCGCCCATCGATCGCGAACCGATCGCGCGCGAGCTCGTAGCCTTCGTGCTCAACGGCTGCGGCATCAAGGCCTGAGCAAGCGGCCCTGTCTGGGCCAATCCTTTCTTCTTACTCCTGCGACGCGGTGACTTTCGGCACTGGCGACGCCGCGCCTGCGCGCCTACCTTCGCACGCTCGCTGCCCGGGTTGTCCGGTTGCGGCGAATCACGAACACAAAGGAGAGAGGGATCATGAAAACGAGGATGTTTTTTGCCGCGCTTGCGGCAGCAGTGGCACTGGTGGCCTGCGGCGGAAGCGACGGAGGCGCGGGCTTCGTCACCCTGCCCCCACCCGACCAGAACGCACCGCCGCCGCCACCGCCTCCACCACCGCCGCAGCAGACCAACGCGAAGGTCAGCGGCCGCGTGACGAATGCACTCGACGGCCAGGGCGTCGCGCAGGTCACGGTCGCGGCCGCCGGCGTCTCCGCCGTCACAGGCGACGACGGCAGCTATTCGCTCGCCGAGATTCCGCCGAATGCGTCGGTGCTGCTGAGCTTCTCGAAGGCCGGCATGGTGCCGCAGAGCCGGGCCACGGCCGCGCTGAGCGGCTCGGGCGCATCGACGGTCGTCAACGTGCCGATGCTGCCCGTGGCGGTGACCGAGACATTCGACGGGCAATCGGCGCACGACGTTGTCGTTCCGGGCTCGACCGCGATGGTCCGCCTGAGCGCCAACTCGCTTCGCCGCCCCGACGGCAGCGCGCCTGGCGGACTGGTGACCGCACGGGTGACGCCCATCGCGCCGGCCAGCGACGTCAACGTGATGCCCGGCAACTACCTCGCCGCCACGGACGGAGGCAGCGCGCCGATGGAGAGCTTCGGCGCGCTCGACGCCAGCTTCACGGATGCCGACGGCACGCCGCTGAACCTGGCCGCGGGCACCAGCGCGACGGTGCGCATCGCCCCGTCCTCGCGCGCCGGCACGCTGCCGCCGTCGGTGCCGCTGTTCTTCTACAACACGGCCACGGGGCTGTGGGTGCAGGAAGGCTCGGCCACGCTGCAAGGCACCGCGCCCAACCAGTACTACGAAGGCACGGTGACGCACTTCACCACCTGGAACGCGGACCAGATCTACAACACCGTGCGAATCAATGGCTGCGTGCAGGATGCGACGGGTGCGCGAGTCGCAGGCGCACTGGTGGCTTCCGAAGGCAAGTCGTACACCGGCCAGGCAACTGCGCTGACCAATGCGAACGGCGAGTTCTCGGTGGCCGTGAAGCGCACCAGTTCGGCCTTCGTGGTCGCCACCACCGCCAGCGAGATCTCCAATGCGCCGACGGTGAACGTCGCGGACGAGGACGTGCCGCTGGGCAGTTGCCTCGAACTCACGCGCTCCGCGCTGTCGATCAAGCTGACCTGGGGCGAGCGCCCGCGCGACCTCGACTCGCACACGCTGGGCGCCAACGCCGACGAACACGTTTACTACAGCGACAAGGGCAGCCTCGCGGCCGCGCCTTTCATCGCGCTCGACGTGGACGACGTCGACAGCTTCGGACCCGAAGTGACGACCTTCGCCAAGCTGGCCAAAAACCGCACCTACCGCTTCTACATCCGCAACTTCTCCGGCACCTTCGATCCGGGACAGACCGGCTCTCCTGCGCGGGTCGAGGTGAGCAACCGGGGTGCGCAGACGGTGTTTTCGCCGCCCGCCGGTGAAAGCAGCAGCACGGACTACTGGCATGTCTTCGACGTGCGTACGGATGAAGCCTGCAATGCGTCGATCGTTCCAGTGCAGCAGTTCCTGGCCGATCCGCCGTTGTCGCTCGATACGAGCGGCAACGCGCAGTATTGCAACTGACGCGACGGCGCGAGCACGCGCCCGTCCTACAGCCCGTGCACGACCCAGGTGTCGCCCGGCGCTTTAGGCACGCGCAGCGTGTTCTCGCCGACGCGCGCAAAGCGGTACTCGTGCCCGCCGAGCACGACCGACTTCATGTTGGTCCAGACGCGGTAGTCATACCCCTCGGCGGTCGGCGTGACTTGCAGCACGCGGAACACCGGCAGCACGACTACTGTGATGCGCACCCGCGCCGTCGCGGAATTGCTGCCGAAGCCGCTCTCCGCCACGCACAGCATCGGCGCGAGCAGCAACGACGCGGCCAGCGCGCAGCGCGCCGATTGAAGCCAATTTCCCGTCATAAGGCCCGATCCGTCCGAAGAACATGAGCTTCGGGCGCTGCATCGGCGCCCGACCTCCGGATATCGGCGGAAACGGGAAGAAGTGCAGGGCTCAGGCGGCTTTTTTCTCAGCGGTCCTTCCGGACCCAGAAGGCGACATCCAGGGCAAGGCCTCTAGTAAGTCACCGTCACCCGCGTCGCGTTGCTGCCGTCGCCGGCCGGAGCGGCTGCGGCCTGCGGCGCAGCGCCGCCCGTGGTCGACGCCATCGCACCGATCGCGCCACGCCAGGCGGAGCCGAGGCTGTCGCGGCCATCGGCATCGGTGCCAGCCACCATGAACGTCACTTCTCCGATCTTGTCGAACCGGTATTCGCGCCCCTTGATGAGCACCGACTTCATGTTGGTCCAGACACGGTATTCATGCCCTCCCTTCACGGGCGTGACCTCCAGCACCTTGAAAGTCGGGAGAACGACTATCGTCAGGTCGAAGCGGCCCGTGGCGCTATTCATGCCGCGCATCGGCTCCGCGGAACTGAGCTGCAGCGGCAACGGCAGCAAGAGCAGCAGCACGCCGACGGCGGCCAGCGGCGGCACCGTTCGCGGTGATTGCAGCGCAGCCGCCCTTGCAAAGCGCCTGTTTCCGGACATGGGAACTCCTCCTCGCAACCTGGATGGGAGGCATCGCATCGATGCCCAACCCGGTTTATCGGCAGAGTCTCGGGAAAATGAAGGCAGTCCGGGCGCTATTCTTCGCGCATTGCCTGCAATTTGCCAGCAGGCTTTTCCGTGTCGGCACAGCCGCCGGCGCAGATCAGTAGGTCACGCCGACCGTCACGACGTCAAGGTAGCTGTCCGGCCGCACGTTGACGCTGGCGCCCAGAACGCGGCCATACAAGGTCAGCGCCTGGACCTGACCGGTGCCCGTGCCCGCGACGGTGTTGGTTCCCGTGACGCCGCCCCAGGGACTCGTGCGGGCGGCATTGCTGTAGAGCCGGTAGGCCACCGTGTCGGTGTTGCCGGGCACGCCTCCGGTCGGCGTCATCGCCCCTGCACCGGTGGTCGCGTTGTTGGATGGCGTCAGCGCGACCGTGTAGGCCGTGGGCGTCGTGCAGGTGACGTTGATGGTGCTGATCTGGTCGATGTTGGCCCCGCCCGGGAGGCCCGCGACGGAGCCGAAGTTCAGTGGATCGGCCGTGACCAGGCAGCTCTTGGCGATGGTCGCGCTGACGATGAAGGCGAACTGGTCCGCCACCGCCGTGCCGCATGTCGTCGGCGGGGCGTTCGTGCTCGACGTCAGCGTGATCGAGGTATGGATTCCGGCGAAGTTGTCCTGGTACGCGCCCGGAGGCACGGTGGTCTGCAGGGCAATCAGCTCCCCTCGCATCGTGGTGCTTCCCGAGGAGGTGGTGGACCGGGCAGGAATGGCGATGTTGATGGTGTACGGGTTCGGCACCGCGGCGTTGCCGCTCGAGCCCCAGATCGTGCTGGTCGTCCCCTGGTAGAGCTGGAACTTCAAGGAGTCGCCCGCGCCGCTCTTCATGACGCGCGGATTGAAGTTCGTGAGACCTTCGTTGCCATCGCCGATGTTGAAGCAGACCCTCGCGTACTCGGTAGTGTTGGTGTTGCCGGTCTTGGTGCAGGTGTAGCTCAGCGTGGCGGTGGCGGGCGTGGGCGTGCCGCCGGCGACCAGGTCGACCGTGCCGAAAGCCACGGCCGTCATCGCCGCGGTGCAATTGATTGACGCCTGCGCGCTGCCCGCCGACAGCAGCCACAGCAGTGCGCAGAACAGAGGCAGGCGCAGGGCGCGCAAAGTACTGGTCAGAAGACTCATGGCGTCTTGGCCTCCCTGGCGCAGCGCAGCGGCCCGATCTGCGGGATTGCCACGCCGTCCTTGCGATAGTCGAAGCTGGTCCGGCAGGCGCCGCCGGGCGTCTGCACATCGAGCGTGTTGTGGGCCTGGAGCGATTCGAGATACACCGCGCCATCGAAGCCGACCAGCGCCGGCTCGCCATCCTGCCCATTGGCGCGCACGCGGCTGCCCAGCGGCAGGGGCTTGCCCGCCTCGTCCACCAGCAGCAGCGCGGCCGCGCTGACCGGCGTGATGCCGAATCGCACCATCGTGCCGGAGCGGTCGCTCGGCGTGGCGACCGTTTTCACGCGCTCGATCTTCACGTCGGCGGGCAACTGCATCGGATCGATCGACAGCTGGTTGCTCTGGTAGGACCGCAGCGGCGCCACCAGCAGCATGCCCTTGTCGTCCGTGGTGCCGATGTCCCGGTTCTCCAGCCTCACGGGCACGCCGGCAATGCCGTCGGTGGAGACCACCGCAAAGGCATCGTCGATGCGCCGGGCCGCGAAGGGCTGGCCGCCCATGAACGCGATCGAACCGGTGGCGCCGGCGTAGGCGTAACGGTTGTCGCCGAGCACGCTGATGCCGGCCATGGCGCGGCCGTAGCGGCCCAGGTAGTCGATCTCGGCCTGTCCGCCGTTCTGGCCGCCGCCCTGGCGCAGGCCGGCGCGCCAGCCGATGCCGCCGTCGCCCGGCATGGAGCTCTGCGCATCGGCGGTGTAGACGGTCTGGCCGTGGTCGCGCTGGATGCCGGCGCTGGCCGTGACATTGCCGTCCAGCGCCCAGGTAAAGCCGACGAAAAGGCTGCGCTCCCGGCGGTTGTCCAGGTTCTGGTTGAGGCTCACGTTCATCGAAGCACTTTTTCCGATCGCCCTGAACCAGTAGACGCTCGCCATGCGCGTCGCCTCCTGCGCCGGATAGCGCAGGTAGAGGTAGCTGAGGCCGAAACTGCCGAAGTCCTTCGTGGTGTAGCCGATCGACGCCCGGCCCGAGCCGCGCGGCGGCGGGCTGCCGTAGAGAGATGCGACATCGCGGTATTCCCCGCGTGTGCGAGTGCCCTCGACTGCGAAATTGAATTGGTTGTCGCGCCAGCTGTAGCCCAGGTTGAGCAGCGAGCCTCGCTCTCCTTGGTAGCTGCTCTGTGCCACCGCACCGGCAAGTACGCCGCTTTGGCCGAGCAACCAGGCGCCGCCAACGCCACCCTTGACCAGCCCTTTGGTGGCCTCGCCGTGCGCCTCCAGCGTGAAGCCGTTGCTCACGCCATAGCGCCAGGTGCCGGTGGCGGCGGGATCGCTGCCGTAGTCGGACGAGCGCAGGCCGTAGTTCTTGCGCACCATGCCCAGGTCGACGGACCAGTCGGACAGGCCCTCCTGCAGCAGCCGTTGCGTGTCGTACAGCGAGAAATCGAGCGTCGTGGCACGGCCGAAGGCATCGGTAAGAACCACCTGGGCGTTGCCCGCGCCGTTGATGCTCGGAACTGTGTTGAGCTGGAAGGGCCCCGCCGGGACCTGGCCCGTGTATTGGCGCAGGCCGTTGATATAGAGCTCCACCTGCGAGGGCAGCGCGGCCGCCCCCAGGAACGCCGGCAGGGGAGTGGTGGTGCGATAGGGTTGCAGCGAAAAATTGCGCGAAAGCTGGATGCCGCCGATCCGGGTGGAGCGCGACCACGGCAGCGATGCGGTGGTGGTGTCGCCCACGCGGAGTGTCAGCATGTCGTCTGGGAACGACTGGCTCCAGGTGGTGTCGAGCCGGACCGACTCGTGCGTCCAGTCTTCGTTGTCGACGCGGGACGCGCGCGACATCATCGTGCTGCTGAACACGCTGCTTCCGCTGAACGCGCGCACTTCGGCGAGCGCGTTGAGGCTGGAGTTGTTGCCCCGGCCCTGCGTGCCATACAGGTCGTAGTTGAGCAGCAAGCCGGGCGAGGCGCTGGCCTTCGGCGAGACAACCGTCGATGTGTTGACCACGGTCGTGGGCAGGCGCAGCACATCGGCGGAGGCATTGATTGCAACGCTCTGGCTTGCGGCGTCGTACGTGACTTTCACACCAGGAAGGCTCTTGAGCCTTACGGGGTCGGAAACGCCCGCGGGCAGAACGAAGCCCAGTTGCCGCAGCGTGCTGGCGCTGGCCCAGAGCTCCTGGCCGCGCAGGCCGAAATGCACCAGGCCCTGGGGGTTGCCGTTGAGGCTCAGTTCCAGATAGAGGTCGCTGCCGCCCTGGCCTGTGAGTTCGCCCTCCGCTGCGGATGCGACCAGCCATGAGCCGGAGCCGGCTGCGGCGCCCTCCGCCTGAGCGGCCAAGGGCATCAGACCGGAAAGAAGCAGCAGTGGCAGCAGGCGTTCAGCGGACGCGTTGAAGCGGCGGAATTTTTTCCTGCGTCGCGTTGCCATTGATCTTCGTTTCCAGGACGCCGCCTGAAGCAAAGGCCTCCGCGGGTGTCTTCAAGGGCCAGCGCATGCTCGCGCCCGGCAGCACGTAGCCCATCAGGCCGCCGTGTACCGCGGTGCGCTTGCCGGCGAAATCGACAAAATCCAGATCGGCAAGCTGGGCGTGCATCCCGCCGCCGTTGGCGACTTCGAGCACCGCCTGGCTGCCTTCGCGGCGCAGCGACCAACTGAGCTGGGGCCCGGCCGGCTGCGCGCCGGCGGCTGCGATGAAGATGGGCACCGAATAGCGCAGCACGAGCTGCAGGCCCTTCTTTTCCTTCATCTCGACGGGCAGCTCATCAATGATGACCCGGTACGAGTTCTCGACCGCGCCGGCGGGAACCCCGGTGCGGATGACGCGGATCAGCTGCCGCTCGGACGGGGCCAACTGCACCATCGGCGGGCTCACGAGGAGTTCGCGCGAGGGTGTCAGCTTTTCGGCTCCGTTCTCCTGCGACCACTGATAGACCCGCACCTGGGCGTGCACCACGTCGTCCCCGGTATTGCTGAGCCAGAGACCATCGGCGTTCTGCGTGGCCTGAAGCGTCAGCGTGACCGGAGAAACCTGCAGCCCGCTCGCCGAAGCGACCGCGTGAGCCAGGGCAAACGCGAGGGCAAAGGTGTAGCGAAGCAAGCGGTGCACGGGCAATCCAGGCAATCGATCAGTAGTTGACCTGGACGGTCACGGTGTCGAGGTAGGCGCCAGGCGTCACGTTGACGCTCGCGACCGTGGCCCACACGGGGATCGACTGAGCCGCGCCAGTGCCGGTGCCGGCCACGCCATTGCCGACCGCGACGGGCGTGGCGGTGTTGCCCCAGATCGGACCGGTGGCGCTCACCGAGCGCAGTTGGTAGGCGATGGTGTCAGGGCCCGCCACGACGGGGCTCATCACGCCGGCGCCGGTGGTGTTGTTGTTCGAGGGCAGCAGGCCGATGTTGTAGGGCGTCGACTTGGAGCAGGTCACGCTGATGTTGTTGCTGGCGGACAGGGCGGTGGCGGTGGAAGCGACCGAGCCGAAATCGATGTTCGATGCCGCACCTGCCGTGACCGAGCAGGCCTTGGTCACGGTGATGAGGACCTGGAACGTGGAGGTGGCCGTTGCGGCTACCGCCGCGCTGGTGGCCATGGCTGCAAGGACGGCGGCAACGATGAGGGAAGGTTTTTTCATGAGGAATGCCTACAGATGTAAGTAAGACGGAGCTCTTGGTGAATCGAACGGAAAATGAAGTCCAAAGTTCACAACCTTGGAAGTGTGAATTTTAGTTAACAATTAGAAGAATGGGTGTGCAAGTGTTACGTAAAGCGTGGAGCCTTCGCTCTTCTCGTTGTGTTTTTGCAGACTTCCGTGACTTTTGTTACGGAATCCGACCGACCTCGGAGGCGGCCTTTCGACCTAACGTCGCCTGATCGCCACGTAGAACCAAACCGGTGCACCAGCACTGGCACGTCGCTTGCATAACCTGACCACTTGCTCTGATTAAGCGGTCAAACACACCATGCGCGTGCTCGTCGTCTACTGCCATCCGGTCGAAACCAGCTTCCACGCCGCCCTGCACCAGGAGGTGCTGAAGAACCTGCGCGCCGCCGGGCACGAGGTGGACGACTGCGACCTTTACGCCGAGGGCTTCAACCCGGTGCTGTCGCGAGAGGAGCGGCTGGGCTACCACGACGTGCCGGCCAACCAGCTGCCGCTGAAGCCCTATGTGGAGCGGCTGCAGTGGGCCGAGGGCATCGTTTTCTGCTTTCCGACCTGGTGCTTCGGCCTGCCGGCGATGCTCAAGGGCTACTTCGACCGGCTCTTCATGCCGGGCGTGGCCTTCGACATCAGCGACCCGGCGAACGTGAAGCCGATGCTCACGCACATCAAGCGCATCAGCGCCGTCGTTACCTACGGCCGGCCGCGCTGGATGGCGATCTACATGGGCGATCCGCCGCGCAAGATCGTCACGCGATACATGAAGCGGCTGACCGGGCAGCGCGCGAAGGTGGACTACCACGCCCACTACCACATGAACATTGCGACCGAGCCCCAGCTCAAGCGCTTCATGGCGCGCGTGGGGCAAGCCATGGCGCGTTTCGCATGAACGCACCCTCACTCCTCGACAACGTGCGGCTGCCGCGCTGGCTGCTGCCCACGGGCTGGCCACAGCGCGACGGCGTTCCCATGCTGGCGCGCATTGCGATCGAAGCCGGCCGCGTGCAATCGGTGCAGCCCGCCACGTCCGCAGCGCCGTCGTCACCATCAGCCTGGAACCTTGCCGGCACACTGGCCCTGCCCGGCTTCGTCGACGCCCACACCCACCTCGACAAGGCTTTCACCCTGCCGCGCATGAAACAGGTGCAGCCCGGCCTGCTCGGCGCCATCGACGCGATGCTGAGCGACCGCGTGCACTGGACGCCCGACGACGTGCGCGAGCGCGCCGCGCGCGGGCTGCAGTGGGCATGGGAGTGCGGCACCACGCACGTGCGCACGCACGTCGACTGGTGGGAGCCCGACTCGGTGCCGATGGCCTGGCCCGTGATGGCCGAACTGGCGCAGGAATGGGCCGGCAGGGTGCGGCTCGAACAGGTGAGCCTCATCAAGCTGCCGCTGTTCGAAGACGCGGCGCAGGCGATGCGCCTCGCAAAGCAGGTGAAGGCCACAGGGCCGCATGCGCTGCTCGGCGGCTTCGTTCACTCCACCAACTGGAGCGAGAACGCGCTGCGCAACCTGCTGGTGTCGGCGCAGGCCTGCGATCTCGACATCGACCTGCATGTCGACGAAGAACTCAACGCCTCGGCGCTCGGCCTGCAGACCACGGCGCGCATCCTGCGCGAGATCGGCTACGAAGGCCGCGTGGTCTGCGGACACATCTGCGCGCTCGCTGCCCAGCCCGAGGCGCAGGCCTTCGCCACGCTCGATGCGGTGGCGCGCGCGCCGATCACGGTCGTCTCGCTGCCCGCCACCAACCTGCTGCTGCAGGACGCCGTTACCGGCCGCACGCCGCGCCAGCGCGGCATCACGCTGGTGAAGGAAGCACGCGAACGCGGCATTCCGCTGCTGTTTGCCAGCGACAACGTGCAAGACCCCTTCTGCCGGCTCGGCAGCTTCGACCCTGTCGAAGCGCTGAGCACGGCCGCGCTGGTAGCACAGCTCGACGAGCCCTTCGACACCTGGTCGCAGGCGCTGTGCCGCAGCGACTGGCTACAGCGTGCACCAGCGCCCGCCACGCCCACGCTGGTGGGCCGCGCCGCCGACCTGGTGCTGTTCACGCAGGCCGACCGCCATGGCTGGCCCTCGCGCACCGCCACCCGCGTGGTGCTGCGCGACGGCCGCGTGACGCACGGCGACGCAACGCACTTCCTTCCCCGGTAACGAACGAACGCACAAGGATTCCCCATGCTCCACGGCTACATCCCGCCCCACCGCTTCCTGCCCTACCTGAGCTGGACTGAAATCGCCGCGCTGCCCGACCGCGAGAACACCGTCATCGTGCTGCCCTGTGGCGCCATCGAGCAGCACGGGCCGCACCTGCCGTGCTCGGTCGACAGCGTGATCTGCTCGGGCGTGATGGGCAAGGCACTGGAGAAGCTGCCCGCCGAGGTGCGCGCCTTCGCGCTGCCGACCATCACTTATGGCAAGTCGGAAGAGCACCTGCATTTCCCCGGCACCATGACGCTCACGGGCACCACGCTGCTGTCGACGGTGATCGAGATCGGCGAGTCGGTGTACCGCTCGGGCTTTCGCAAGCTGCTGTTCGCCAACGGCCACGGCGGCCAGCCACAGGTGCTGGAAATGGCAGCGCGCGAACTGCGCCTGCGTCACGGCGACTTCGTGATCGTGCCGCATGGCGTGTCGCGCCTGCCGAGTGCGGCGAGCAAACAGGTGAGCGAGCAGGAGAAAAAGCTCGCGATGCACGCCGGCCATTCCGAAACCGCGCTGATGCTCGCGCTCGCGCCCGACACGGTGCACATGGAGCGCGCGGTCGCCAACTTTCCGCCGCCCTTCCCGATCAAGCTGCTGTCGGCCGACGGCCGCCCGGCCTGCGCATGGACCGCGCGCGACTTCGGCCCCAGCGGCGTGATCGGCGACCCGACCACCGCCACGCGCGAACAGGGCGAAGCCATTCTCGACACGCTCTCTGACAGCTGGGTGCAGGCGCTGACCGAGCTGTACGCGCTGCGCTGGGTCGTGCGCGAAGAAGCCACCTGGGAGCGCGGCCATCAGCAGGGCTTCATCCAGCAGAGCTTCCAACCGGCCTGAGGTGGGCCTGAGCCCGCTTCTTGCAACGGCCCCTTCGCTTTCTCGCTTCTTCTTCCTTCAACTCCCTGCCCTCTAGAGGTTTCCACCATGCGCTCCTTCGCACTGTCCCTGGCCGGCGCCGCCGCCATCGCCTTCCTCGCCGCCGCGCCCGCGCAGGCCGAGGACAAGTTCACCTACATGACCAACTGGTACGCGCAGGCCGAGCACGGCGGCTTCTACCAGGCAGTGGCGCAGGGCATCTACAAGAAGTACGGCCTCGACGTGACCATCAAGATGGGCGGCCCGCAGGTCAACATCACGCAGATGATGGCCGCCGGCCAGGCCGACTGCATCATGGGTTCGAGCGACATCCAGATGATGCAGGTGCGCGAAGGCGGCGTGCCGGTGGTCAACGTGGCGGCCTTCTTCCAGAAAGATCCGCAGGTGCTGATCGCCCACGACGACGTGAAGAAATTCGAAGACCTGAAGGGCAAGACGCTGCTGATCGGCGCGCAGGCCCAGCGCGGCTACTGGCCCTGGCTGAAGGCCAAGTTCGGCTTCACCGACGAACAGACGCGGCCCTACACCTTCAACATCCAGCCCTTCGTGGCGGACAAGAACACCGCGCAGCAGGGCTACCTGACCTCCGAGCCCTACGCCATCCAGAAAGCAGGCGTGAAGAGCACGGTGCTGATGTTCAGCGACCACGGCTTCCCCGCGTACGCGACCACCGTGTCGTGCATGGATAAAACGGTGAAGGAGCGCAGCAAGCAGGTCGCCGCGTTCGTGAAGGCCTCGGCCGAGGGCTGGAAGAGCTACCTCGCCGACCCGGCGCCCGCCAACGCGCTCATCAAGAAAGACAACCCCAACATGACCGACGACCAGTTGGCCTACAGCGTGGCCAAGCTCAAGGAGATGGGCATGGTCACCGGCGGAGACGCGGCCAAGCTCGGCATTGGCGTGATGACGGATGCGCGCTCCAAGGCGAGCTACGACTTCCTCGTGACCGCGAAGCTGCTCGACCCGGCCAAGGTCGAACTGGCGAAGACCTACACGACCGAGTTCGTGAAAGACGCCAAGGTCCTGCCCTGACAAGCCTCAGCCTTTCATGAATCGCATCGAACCTCACACCCTCGCGCCGCCAACGGCGCCTGCCATGCCCGCGGTGGAAGTGCTCTCGGCCGAGAAGACGTACCCCAACGGCACGCAGGCGCTGCTGCCGGTGGACCTGTCGATCGCCGAGGGCGAATTCGTCACGCTGCTGGGCCCCTCGGGCTGCGGCAAGAGCACGCTGCTGAAGATGGTGGCGGGCATGCTCGAACCCAGCGACGGCCGGCTGCTGGTGTGGCGCAGGCCCGTGGCGCAGCTTCACGATTGCCCGCACAAGCTTTCCTTCGTGTTCCAGTCGCCCACACTGATGCCGTGGGCCAGCGTGCGGACCAACGTGCGCCTGCCGCTTGACCTGGCCGGCGTGCCGCGCAAGGAGGCCGATGCGCGGGTGATGGAATCGCTTGCGCTGGTGGGACTCGAGAAGTTTGCCGATGCGCTGCCGCGTGCGCTCTCGGGCGGCATGCAGATGCGCGTGTCGATTGCGCGCGGCCTCGTCACGCAGCCCGACCTGCTATTGATGGACGAGCCCTTCGGTGCACTCGACGAAATCACGCGCCACAAGCTCGATGCCGACCTGCTGGAGCTGTGGCGCAAGAAGAAGCTCACGGTGATCTTCGTGACGCACTCGATTCACGAGGCGGTGTTTTTGTCGAGCCGCGTGGTGATGATGGCCGCGCGGCCGGGCCGCGTGGTGGAAGAGTTCCGCATCGACGAACCCTATCCGCGCAGCGCCGACTTCATGGTGACGCCCGAGTTCGCGCGCTACGCCAAGCGGCTGCAGGACAGCCTGCTGCGCGCCAGCAGCGCCGACGAGGAGACCGCGCGATGACGAAAGTGAAAGCCACGCCCCTGCTGAACCAGCCGCGCGTACAACGCGTGCTCTACCCGGTGCTGATCGGCGTGGTGCTGATCGCGCTGTGGCAATGGATGGTGGTGGCGATGGAGCTGCCGCCTTACCTCGTGCCCTCGCCCTACCTGATGATGCAGACGCTGGTGACCGACTGGGCGCCGCTGGGCAATGCGCTGCTGGTCACACTGAAGATCACGGTGCTGTCGTTCCTGCTGGCCACCGTGGCGGGGGTGCTGATCTCGTTCCTGTTCGTGCAGAGCAAGCGCATCGAGACCGCGCTCTTTCCGTACGCGGTGCTGCTGCAGGTGACGCCCATCGTGGCGGTGGCGCCGCTGATCATCATCTGGGTGAAGAACCCCGTGGCCGCCATGACGGTGTGCGCGGCGCTGGTGGCGCTGTTCCCGATCATCAGCAACACCACGCTCGGCCTGCGCAGCATCGACCCCGATCTGCAGAGCTACTTCAAGCTGAACCGCGCGACGCGCTGGCAGCAGCTGGTGCGGCTGCGCATTCCGAGCGCACTGCCGTACTTCTTCGGCGGGCTGCGCATTTCAAGCGGCCTTGCGCTGATCGGCGCGGTGGTAGCGGAGTTCGTGGCCGGCACAGGCGGCTCGGGCGCGGGGCTCGCGTATCAGATCCTGCAGGCGGGCTTCCAGCTGAACATTCCGCGCATGTTCGCGGCCCTGCTGCTCATTTCTCTGACCGGTGTCGCGCTCTTCGTGCTGATGGCCTGGCTGACCAAGCTGGCGCTGGGCTCGTGGCATGCGAGCGAACTTTCCCAGGATTGAACCTTGACCATGAATGCTCCCACCCTCACGCTCGACAGCGCCATCGAGCAGTTGCTGCTTGAACTGCCCGATCTCGACTGGATCACCGATGAAAGCCGCGTCACACGGCTGTCGCAAGACTTCTCCTGGTTCAGCCCCGTCCTCACGCGCCAGCTGAAAGACAAGCGCGCCGACGTGGTCGTGCGCCCGCGCACCGAGGAAGAGATTCGCGCGGTGGTCGGTGCCTGCGCGCGCCGCTGCGTGCCGATCACCATCCGCGGAAGCGGCACCGGCAACTACGGCCAGACCACGCCGCTGGCCGGCGGCGTGGTGCTCGACATGACGGGCTACAACACCTGTCTGTGGGTACGGCCCGGCGTGGCGCGGGCGCAGGCCGGCATCCGCCTGGGCGAGCTGGAGAAGCAGACGAAGCCCACGGGGCAGGAGATGCGCTGCGTGCCCTCGACCTACCGAAGCGCGACGCTGGGTGGCCTGTTCGGCGGCGGCTTCGGCGGCGTGGGCTCGATCAACTATGGGCCGCTGGGCGCGCCGGGCAATGTGCTCGGCATTCGCGCGATGACCATCGAGGCCGAGCCTCAAGTGGTTGAACTGCGCGGCGCCGAGGCGATGCGCATGCACCACCTGTGGGGCACCAACGGCCTCGTGCTGGAGCTGGAGATCGCGCTGGCGCCCGCGCATCCATGGCTCGAAACGCTGGTGACTTTCGACGACTTCGAGAACGCACTGAACTTCGCGGACAAGCTCGCGCACGCGCCGGGCATCATCAAGCGCGGCATCTCCTTCTTCGCAGCGCCGATCTCCGACCACCTCGCGCAGCTGGCCGCGCACCTGCCGAAGGGCTGCCACACGGTGCTGTCGCTGGTGGCCGAGTCGAGCGAGCCCGCGATGATGCTGTTGGTAGAAGCGCACGGCGGTACCGTGAGCTACCGCAAGACGGCGGACGAGGTGCAGAAGAGCAACCGCACGCTGATGGAGTTCACCTGGAACCACACGACGCTGCACGCGCTGAAGGTCGACCCGACGCTGACCTACCTGCAGAGCGGGTTCATTCCCGGCAAGCATGTCGAACAGGTCATCGAGATGGAGAAGCTGCTGGGCGGCGAGGTGATGATGCACATCGAGTTCCTGCGCAACGTGGCGGGGCTCATGACCTGCAGCGGGCTGCAGCTGGTGCGCTTCAGCACTGAAGAGCGGTTGAACGAGATCATCGATATCCACCGCGCGCGCCAGGTGCACATCAACAACCCGCACGTGAACATCGTGGAAGACGGCAAGGCCGGCGGGCCGTTGCCGCCCGAAGTCATCGCGGTGAAGAAGCGCTTCGACCCGATGGGCCTGCTGAACCCGGGCAAGCTGCGCGACTGGCCGGTGAAGGCTGCACCGGCCGCCTGAGATTCAGCGTCGGCGGCGGCCTTGCACGAAGGCTGCTGCCACGATGGCCATCGCCAATATCCACAGCGGCCAGAGGCCGAATGGCGCCACCCAGCGCGCATAGGGCGTGAGCCCGCGCCGGCCTTCGACGCTGGCTTCGAGCACGCCGCGCGTGAGGCGCGGCAGTTCGTGCGTCACTCGGCCTTCGGCATCGATCACGACCGTGGCGCCGGTGTTGGTGGAGCGCACCATCGGCCGCGCGAACTCGAGGGCGCGCATGCGCGAGATCGACAGGTGCTCGTCGATGGCGACCGAGTCGCCGAACCACGCGATGTTGCTCACGTTGAGCAGGATGGTGGGTGCAGTGGCCTCGTCGCGGAAGTTCGAGCCGATCTCATCACCGAACAAGTCTTCGTAGCAGATGTTCGGCGCAATGCGCTGGCCCTGCCAGACGAAAGGCGCCTGCGCGAGCCCGCCGCGTTCGAAGTCGCCGAGCGGGATGTTCATCATCTGGATGAACCAGCGGAAGCCCAGTGGAATGAACTCGCCGAAAGGCACAAGGTGGTGCTTGCTGTACGTGTAGGGCTGCGCAGCGCCGGGCTGGAAGCCGAGCACCGAGTTGCTGTAGCTGCCTTGCCCGCCCATCGGCAGGCCGACGATGGCGGCTTGCGTGCCCTGGCTGTAGCGCGCCTGGATCGCATCGAGGTAGCCGGCCGGCAACTGCTGCGGCAGCAGCGGCAAGGCGGTTTCGGGCGTCACGACGAGCGAGGCCCTGGCATCGCGCAACTGTTCGCCGTACCAGCGCAGCGCAGTTTCGATGCCGCCGCCGGGGATGAATTTCTCGTCTTGCGGGATGTTGCCCTGCAGGAGCGCGACCTGGAGCTTGCCGGTCGAACCCTTGGCGCCCTGAACGTCACCATTCAGTTGTGGCACTAAGTGCGGCACCGCGAACACCAGCGCGATCAGCACCAGCCCCTGCGCAAGCTCCAGGCCGCGAACGGGTCGATGCAGCGCGACCAGCGCAACGACCAGCGCAGCCGCGGCACCGATGCCGTAGACACCGACCCACGGCGCGAGCGCGGCCAGCGGACCTTCGACATGCGCATAGCCGCCAGCGCCCCACGGAAAGCCCGTGAACCAGCTGCCGCGCACAAGCTCGGCCAACGTCCACAGCGCAGCGAAGACGAGCGCGCCCGTTACCCGCCCCTTCGGACCGCGCACCACGAACCAGGCAGCAGCCACGGCGTAGTACAGCCCGAGCGCTGCGGCCAGTGCCAGCACGGCGATGGCCGCGAGCGGCGCCGGCAGCCCGCCGTAGGTGTGCATCGAAATGAAGAGCCACCAGAAGCTGCCGGTGAGCCAGGCGGTGGAGAACAGCCAGCCATGCAGGCCGGCCCGACGCCAGCCCGCGCCCTGCGCCCACAGGCCGTCGAGCAGCCACACGAACGCACCGAGCGACAGCAGCTGCAGCCACCACAGCGGCTTGCCGCCCACGGGCGAAGCCATCGAAAGCGCCTGCGCGAGCCCGGCGACACCGAAGCCGAGCAGGCGGAACAGGTTGGCGGAAGAGGAAGCCGGCGCGCCGCGCATCAGTCGGCCGCGTCGCCGCCGCGGGCCGGGGACACCTTGAACCAGCGCACCGCGCCGCCCTTGGTGTGCAGCACCACGAAGTCGAAGCCGCCGATCGCATGGTGCTCGCCGCGCTTGGGCACGTGGCCCATCTCGTGCGCGATCAGGCCGCCGATGGTGTCGAAGTCTTCGCTGAGCTGTTCTTCGTCGAAGACGATGCCGAAGGCCTCGGCCACGCGCTCGATGGGCGTGTCGCCCGAAACACGGTAGGTGTGGTCGGCAAGGCCGAAGATGTCGCCCTCGTCTTCCGCAATGTCGAACTCGTCCTCGATCTCGCCGACGATCTGCTCGAGCACGTCCTCGATGGTGATGAGCCCAGCCACGCGGCCAAACTCGTCGATGACGATGGCCAAGTGGTTGCGGTTGCCGCGGAACTCGCGCAGCAGGTCGTTCAGGCCCTTGCTCTCGGGCACGAAGGTGGCCGGGCGCAGCAGCGCGCGGATGTTCAGGCCCGGCGCGCGCTGCAGCTTGAGCAGGTCTTTCGCGAGCAGGATGCCGATGATGTTTTCTTTTTCGCCCTCGTACACCGGGAAGCGCGAGTGCGCGGTGTCGATGATGAGGTGCAGCAGTGCATCGAACGGCGCGTCGATGTTCACCAGGTCCATGCGCGGCGCGGCGACCATGACGTCGCCGGCGGTCATGTCGGCCATGCGCAGCACGCCTTCGAGCATCACGCGCGACTCTGCGCCGATCACCTCGTTGTCCTCGGCGTCCGCCAGGGTTTCGATCAGCTCGTCGCGCGAGTCGGGACCGGGGTGGATGAATTCGGCGAGCTTCTGGAGAAAGCCGCGCTTGTCTTCCCGTTCAACGGGAGCGCGTTCAGGGTGAGGGTCGGCCACTGCGGGAGGGCTTAGTTGAGGAGGGACAAGGATACCGGATTGCGTGTGACACGCTCTACCCCACAGCCGGCATAAGCCGGTTGGAGGCGCCGCGTTCCCTCAGGGAGCCGATTTTTTTCGGGCGTCGCGCATGCCGCTGCGCACTTCCTGCAGGCTGGCCAGGAAGGCCCAGAACTGCTTGGCGCGGCTCTTGAGCGCGAAGTCGACCGCGGCGTAGTGCTCCAGGGCGATTTCGCTCATGCGGCTGTCGAAGGTGGCGCTGGGCAGCTCCAGGTGGGCTTCAGCTTCGGAGCCGCTGCGCACCACGGTGGCGCCGGCGTTGCGGGCGATCTTCAGCATGGCGGCGTTTTCGCTCAGCGCATGGATGAAGAGCATGCCCACGCCTTCGTTGCGGGCCACGACCACGGCGCGCTCGAACAGGCGGGCGCCGTAGCCCCGGCCACGAGCGTGCGCCGAAACCGACACGCCGAATTCGGCGCAGTCGCTGTGCTCATCGCCGGGCGCGAAGGCCAGGTGCGCCATCGCGATCAGGTCGAGGCGGCGGTTGTAGATGCCGAAGAGCTCGTCGCGCTCGAAATCGAGGCTGTCGACGTAGCGCTGGACCTGTTCGTCGGCCGCCGCGTAGCCGAAGCGCAGGTAGCGGTCGTGCGGGGTGAGTTCGAGCAGGTGGCGGGCGATGCGCTCCCGTTCGCGCGGGCCGATCGAGCGGATCGGCACCATGACGGGTTGAGGCGCGCTGACGGCGCGTGGTTGCGCTTCAACCATCGGCGCTTTCAGGAAAGAGCCGAGGCCGAGAGACGCTTTGAGAAGGGTCTTGGCGGTAAGCATGGCTCAAATGTAAGGGTTTTCCCTTAAACAACAAGTCCACAGGGTCAATCGCGGGACACATTCGTGAACCAGTACCGAGGGACGTGGCGCTCACGCAACCAGATGTAGCTAAACCGGAACAGCTGTTGTGGCTTTGACACGGTCCAGCACGAAGCTGGTCTTGCAGTCTTCCACGCTGGGGTGCTTGAGCAGGGTGTCCATGATGAAGCGGCTGTAGTGGGCCATGTCGGCCACCACGACGCGCAGCAGGTAGTCCATGTCGCCGGTGAGCGCGGCGCACTCAACCACCTCCGGCCAGGTCTGCACGCTGGCGCGGAACAGGTCCATCGGGTTGCGCTTGTGGGTCTCGGTGTGCTTTTCGAGCCGCACGTTGAGGTAGGCGGTCAGCCCCAGGCCGATGGCTTCGGGCTGGACCAGGGCCACGTAGCGGTCGATCACGCGGTGTTCTTCCAGGCGCTTGACCCGCCGCAGCACGGCGCTGGGCGACAGGCTCACCTGCTCCGCGATCTGGTCGTAGGTTGCGCGCCCGTCTGCTTGCAGCGTGCGCAGAATCATCCTATCAATCTTGTCCAGAGCTTCCATTTCATCATTCTTGCAGTTTTACTGCGCAAGAGCCACCATGAGCGCCCGGAAACGCAGAAAACCTGAGAGGCATCCACCCTACATTGCATGACCGGCCGATTTAGCGCCTTATTCATTCAATTTCCACCCCACCGGAGACCGCACATGAGCCAAGCCGACGCACCCGCCTTCACGCCCTGGGAGAACCCCATGGGCACCGACGGCTTCGAATTCATCGAGTACGCGGCACCCGATCCGGTCGCCATGGGCAAGGTGTTCGAACGCA
Organism: Variovorax sp. YR634; assembly: GCF_900106655.1. Taxonomy (NCBI): domain Bacteria; kingdom Pseudomonadati; phylum Pseudomonadota; class Betaproteobacteria; order Burkholderiales; family Comamonadaceae; genus Variovorax; species Variovorax sp. YR634. The sequence goes on along the minus strand of NZ_FNOL01000037.1, from coordinate 5,603 downwards.
TGGGCTTCAAGGCCGTGGCCAAGCACCGCCACAAGAACGTGCTGCTGTACCGCCAGGGCACGATCAACTTCATCCTGAACGCGGAGCCCGATTCCTTCGCGCAGAAGTTCGCTCGCGAGCACGGTCCGAGCGTGTGCGCCATCGCCTTCCGCGTGCAGGATGCCAAGCAAGCCTACGAACGCGCCACGGCACTCGGCGCATGGGGTTTTGCCGATAAGGCCGGTCCCGGCGAACTGAACATTCCCGCCATCAAGGGCATCGGCGACAGCCTGATCTATCTGGTGGACCGCTGGCCCGGCAAGAACGGCGCGAAGCCCGGCGACATCGGCAACATCGGCTTCTACGACGTCGACTTCGAGGCATTGCCAGGCGTTGCGCCGGAACAGGCGCTTTCGCCGTTCGGCAACGGCCTGACCTACATCGACCACCTGACGCACAACGTGTATCGCGGCCGCATGAACGTCTGGGCCGGCTTCTACGAAAAGCTCTTCAACTTCCGCGAGATCAAATACTTCGACATCGAAGGCCAGGTGACGGGCGTGAAGAGCAAGGCCATGACCAGCCCCTGCGGCAAGATTCGCATTCCGATCAACGAAGAGGGCAAGGAACAGGCTGGCCAGATCCAGGAGTATCTGGACATGTACCGAGGCGAAGGCATCCAGCACATCGCGATGGGCTCGGACGATCTCTACAGCACGGTCGACGCGCTGCGCACCAACGGCGTGACGCTGCTCGACACCATCGACACGTACTACGAGCTGGTCGACAAGCGCATCCCTGGCCACGGCGAGAGCGTGGAAGAGCTGCAAAAGCGCAAGATCCTGATCGACGGCAAGAAGGACGCGCTGCTGCTGCAGATCTTCAGCGAGAACCAACTGGGCCCGATCTTCTTCGAGTTCATCCAGCGCAAGGGCGACGACGGCTTCGGCAACGGCAACTTCAAGGCGCTGTTCGAAAGCATCGAGCTTGACCAGATGCGCCGCGGCGTGCTGAGCGCCGCAAAATAAGGGCCCCTTCCCTTATTGCTTCTGGAGCCCGCATGCGCAGCTTTACGTCTTCAATCGGTTTGACCTTCATCGCGGCAGCTGCCGCCGTTCTTTCGGGTTGTGCCATGGCTCCGGCGGCCGCGCCGGTGGCCGGCTCGCACCTCGATGCGGTGCAGAAGGCCGCGGTGCTGCGCATCTGCACGCCGGGCGATTACAAGCCCTTCAGCTTCCAGAAGACGGACGGCGCCTTCGAGGGCATCGACGTCGACCTGATGACTGGCTTCAGCGCCAGCCTCGGCGCGAAGCCCGAGTGGGTCAAGACCACCTGGGCCAACCTGCTGCCCGACCTGAGCGCCGGCAAGTGCGACATCGCCGTGGGCGGCGTGTCGGTCACCACCGACAGGCAGAAGCGCGCCTTCTTCAGCGCCCCCTACATGGTCAACGGCAAGACGCCCATTGCGCGCTGCGCGGACGTGTCCAAGTACCAGAGCGTGGCCGCCATCGACAAGCCGTCGGTGCGCGTCATCTTCAACCCGGGCGGCAGCAACGAACGCTTCGCCCGGACCAATTTCAAGCAGGCCAAGCTCACGCTGCACGGCGAGAACGTGACGATCTTCGACGAGATCCTCGCCAACCGCGCCGACGTGTTCGTGACCGAAGCGGCCGAGGCCATCACGCAGCAGAAGCTCAAGCCGGGCCTGTGCGCGATCAACCCCGACAAGCCGCTGCAGTACGGCGAAATGGCCTGGATGCTGCCGCGCGACGACGTGGCCTTCAAGTCGTATGTCGACCAATGGCTGCACCTGCAGCAAGCCGGCGGCGACTTCCAGCGCACGATGGACCGCTGGCTCAAGTAACTCAAGACCGATCTCATGGAAACCCCTGCCGCTGTTGTCACCCCTGCCGTCTACGGCGCCTCGGACCGCCCGCCCCGCGGCGACTACTCGCGCGGCGGCGCGGTGCTGGCCGACTACACCTGCCCGCAGGACTGGGCCAGCTATACAGAGGCCGATCACGACACGTACCGCCGGCTCTATGAGCGCCAGGCAGCGCAGTTGCCGGGGCTGGCCTGCGACGCCTTCATCAAGGCACTGCCTTCGCTCGGCGTGAAGGACCGCATCCCGCGCTTCGAGGAACTCAACGAACGGCTGCACCGCGCAACGGGCTGGGAGATCGTGGCGGTGCCGGGGCTGATTCCGGAGCTGCCGTTCTTCACGCTGCTCGCGAACCGCAAGTTTCCGGTGACCGACTGGATCCGCAAGCCCGAAGAGTTCGACTACATCGTCGAGCCCGACGTGTTTCATGACCTGTTCGGCCACGTGCCGATGCTGTTCGACCCGACCTTCGCCGATTACGTGCAGCGCTACGGCGCAGGCGGCATCAAGGCGCACGAACTGGGCGCTGGCGAGAAGCTCGCGCGGCTCTACTGGTACACGGTGGAGTTCGGGCTGATCCGCCAGCCAGACGGCCTGCGCGCTTACGGCGCCGGCATCCTGAGCTCGGTGGGCGAGCTGAAGCACGCGGTGCTCAGCGACGAGCCGCGCCGGCTGCCGCTGGACCTGCTGCGCACCATGCGCACGCGCTACAAGATCGACACCTACCAGGCCAACTACTTCGTGATCGACAGCTTTGCGCAGCTGTTCGACTTCACGGCGCCCGACTTCACGCCGTTGTACGAGTCACTGAAGGTCGCATCCGATATCGAAGCCGGGGTGCTGCTACGGGGCGAATCGGGCAAGGCCTGAATTCCTGAAGGGTTGTGAGTCGCGCCGCGCAGCTATCGCGCGCGCGACAGCACACACCCGCCCCCTAGGACAAGCCCGCTGGCGGCGGAGGCGCACTGCCTCCCACAATCCGCGCCAAAGGAGCTTGCATGCAGACAACATCCGCGCAACAAAACTATCCGGCCGGCGTACCGCACGAAATCAATCCCGAGCAGTACCGTTCATTGCCTCACATGTTCGACGAGGCCTTCGGTCGTTATGCCGATCGACCGTTCTCGGTCTGCATGGAGCGCTGGATGTCCTACGGGGAGCTCGACACGCTGTCGAAGGCAATGGGCGCCTGGCTTCAGTCGCGCGGGCTCGAGCCTGGGGCGCGCGTAGCGATCATGCTGCCCAACATTCCGCAGTTTGCGGTCACCATGTGCGGCGTGCTTCGTGCGGGCTACACCTGCGTCAACGTCAATCCGCTGTACACGGCGCGGGAGCTGGAGCACCAGCTGAAGGACTCCGGGGCAACGGCCATCGTCATCCTCGAGAACTTCGCGGCAACGCTTGAAAAGGTGATCGAGCGCACGCCCGTGAAGCATGTGGTCATGACGTCGATGGGCGACCTGCTGGGTGGGTTGTACGGCGCGTGGATCACTGTGGCGGTGCGCCATCTGGCGAAGCTCGTGCCGGCCTACAAGTTGCCGTTGAGCGATGGGCGCACGGTGACGCCCTTCACCCAGGCCATCTCCGAAGGACGCGGCCGCACGCTGGGGCCCGATCAGAGCACGCTCGATTCGATCGCGTTCCTGCAGTACACGGGCGGCACGACCGGCCTGTCGAAAGGCGCGGTGCTGACCCATCGCAACATCGTAGCGGCAACGCTGCAGGCCGAGGCCTGGTTCACGCCGGCGCTGTCGCGCGCCGGTGACCTCGCGAAGGTCAACAGCATCGCGGCGCTGCCGCTGTATCACATCTTCGCGCTGACGCTGTGCCTGCTGGTGATCCGCCAGGGTTCGCACATGACGCTGATCCCGAACCCGCGGGACTTCAACAAGTTCATTGCTGTGCTGAAGAAGCGGCCGTTCCACATGCTGCCGGCGGTGAACACGCTGTTCAATGCGCTATTGATGCACCCAGAGTTCAAATCGATCGACTTCTCGACGCTGTTCGTTTCGCAGGCGGGCGGCATGGCGGCCTCGGAAGGCACGGCGCGCAAGTGGTTCGAGGCCACCGGCTGTCCGATGATCGAAGGCTGGGGCATGAGTGAGACCTGCGCGATCGGGACGAACAATCCGGTATCGAACACCAGGTTCACCGGGACGATCGGGCTGCCATTGCCCAGCATTGAGATCGCGATCAAGGACGATGACGGAAATTCGCTGCCGATTGGCCAGTCTGGCGAGCTCTGCATCAAGGGGCCGAACGTGATGACGGGCTACTACAACCAGCCCGCCGAGACTGCAGCAGCGTTCACCACGGACGGCTTCATGCGCACCGGCGACATTGCCGTGATGCAGGAAGACGGCTACAGCCGCATCGTCGACCGCAAGAAAGACATGATTCTGGTGAGCGGCTTCAACGTGTTCCCGAACGAACTCGAGAACGTGATTTCGTTGTGCCCTGGCGTTGTGGAGTGCGCGGCGGTGGGTGTGCCTGATGAGAAGCAGGGCGAGGCCATCAAGGTTTTCGTGGTCCGCAGGGATCCGACGCTGACCGAAGATGCCGTGCTCCAGTACTGTCACTCGCAGCTCACGGGCTACAAGCGGCCGAAGCACATCGAGTTCCGGGAATCGCTGCCGAAAACCAATGTGGGGAAGATCCTGCGCCGTGAGCTTCGCACCGCTGCAGTCGCCTGAATGAGTCATTCGTCGGCGAGCGCCGAACTGCCAGCGAATGTCATTGTGTTCGAGCGAGGATGGTTGTCTTCGAACAATGTTCTGTTCGTGGGCGATGAAGAGACGGCTGTGGTCGATACGGGGTATGCGACGCATGCCGATCAGACCTTGGCCTTGGTCGAATCAGTACTGAAGGAGCGGCCGCTTGATCGCATCCTGAATACGCATCTCCATAGCGACCATTGCGGGGGGAACGCGGCGCTGCAGGCGCGCTATCCGTTGGCTCGCACGGACATTCCGCCAGGCGAGGCTGCACTGGTGGAGCGTTGGGATCAGCGCGGCTTGAGCTTCCTGGCGACGGGGCAGACGTGCCCGCGATTTGGCTTTACGGGGTTGCTGCAGCCCGGGACGGAATGCGTGCTCGGGGACAGGCCGTGGCAGGTGCATGCCGCACCGGGCCACGATCCTCATTCGGTCATTTTGTTCGACGCGGAATCACGGACGCTGATTTCAGCGGATGCCTTGTGGGAGAACGGATTTGGCATTGCGTTTCCCGAGCTGGCCGGCGAACCGTCGTTCGCAGATGTGGGCGCTACGTTGGATCTGATTGGGGAGCTTGCACCGAAGCAGGTGATCCCGGGGCATGGCGCTGTTTTCGATGACGTCGATAAGGCTTTGTCCATCGCGCGTCGGCGGCTCGATGGCTTGCAGCGCGATCCCGTGAAACACGCACGGCACGCCATCAAGGTGTTGATGAAGTTCAAGCTGCTGGAGGTGCAATCGATCTCTGTCGCGGATTGGGATGCCTGGTTGCAAAGCACCGCTTATCTCGAAGCCATTCGATCGCGCTTTTTCGGTGCTGTCGATTTAGATCAATTGACTAAGGAGATCTTGGCGGAATTGGTTGCTGCAGGCGCAGCTGAGATGAGCACTCCAGGTATTCGCAATACCTAATTCGCTTCCTGATTGAGCCCCCCAAAGCAAAAACCCCCAGTCATTTCTGACTGGGGGTTTCTGGGCTGTAAGAGCCTGACGATGACCTACTTTCACACGGGAACCCGCACTATCAT
>NZ_FNOL01000016.1:0-155377 GCF_900106655.1 Variovorax sp. YR634 | reverse complement strand
CCCGATCGCGATGGAAGAAGGCCTGCGCTTCGCCATCCGTGAAGGCGGCCGTACCGTGGGTTCGGGCGTCGTGGCCAAGATCCTCGACATCTAAGCCGGACGCAAAGGAATCACCATGGCTACCAAGCAAAAAATCCGCATCCGCCTGAAGGCATTCGACTACAAGCTGATCGACCAGTCGGCAGCCGAGATCGTCGACACCGCCAAGCGCACCGGCGCGATCGTCAAGGGCCCCGTGCCCCTGCCGACCCGCATGAAGCGTTTCGACATCCTGCGTTCGCCGCACGTCAACAAGACGTCGCGCGACCAGCTGGAAATCCGCACGCACCAGCGCCTGATGGACATCGTCGACCCGACCGACAAGACCGTGGACGCGCTGATGAAGCTCGACCTGCCGGCCGGCGTGGACGTCGAGATCAAGCTGCAGTAATCCGTTCGACCTCGCGTCGCGGTTATTTGTGAAGCCCGCCTGCAGAAATGCAGGCGGGCTTTGTGCTTTATGTCGCGCAGATGTGGCATCCTCGCCGGACGACAGCCTCCCTCCATCGAGGCGTCGGACAGCTGAAACGAGGGCAGCACAGCTATGAGACAAAGCATCTCTTTTGCGTCGGGTTTGGTGGCTTGCATCGCGGCGGCGTTGTTGACCGCGTGTGGCGGCGGTGGGGGAGGTGGCGGTGGCGGCATTCCCTTGCTGCCCGTGCTTCCGACGACGCCAGTTGCCCTGAGCGGTACGGCCACTTACGAGTCGGTGCCCAATCCCAGTGGCCGCCTCGTGTATTCCGATATCTCGGTCAAACCGGTGCGTGGTGCTTTTGTCGAAGTACTCGACGCCACCAGTGGCAGCCAGCTGGCCACGACTTCCACCGATGACAACGGCGCCTACTCGGCGAGCGTTCCGTCAAACGCGAACGTCGTTGTCCGCGTGCGCGCTCAACTGACCCGCACTGGCGCGCTTCCGAGTTGGGACGTCACCGTGCGTGACAACACGCAGTCGAACGCGATCTATTCCATGCAGTCGTCGGCATTCTCCACCGGCACCGCGGCGCTCACCCGCGATCTGCGCGCCGGCAGTGGATGGGGCGGGTCGAGCTACACCAGCCAGCGTGTGTCCGGGCCGTTCGCCGTGATGGACACGGTCTACACCGCGATGCAGAAAGTGCTGTCGGTGGCTCCGGCGACTGCGTTTCCGTCGCTGAAGGTGTTCTGGAGTGTCAACAACACCAACTCCGGCGGCAGCATCGCGCTGGGCCAGATTGGCACCACGTTCTTCATTGGCAGAAGTTCGGGTGCCGAAATCTACGTGCTCGGCAAGGAAGATGTGGATACCGACGAATTCGACGCGCCCGTGATCGCGCACGAATGGGGGCACTACTACCAGGCCTCCTTCAGCCGCGACGATTCGCCGGGCGGCGCGCACTCCACGAGTGAACTCATTGACCGCCGGCTCGCTTTCTCCGAAGGATGGGGCAACGGCTGGTCGGGCATTGCGTTGGGGCGCAGCAACTATGTCGATTCGGGTGGCCCTGGCCAGGCCCAGGGCGGCAGCCTCGATCTCACGCAGGGGCCGGCGACCAACCGAGGATGGTTCCGCGAATCCTCGATTCAGTCGATCTTCTGGAATCTGAATCAGCAGGTCGGTTTCAAGCCGATCCACGACACGATGACGGGGGCGCTATTCAGGAGCGGTGCGCCGGTCACGTCGATTCATCCGTTCGCCGTGGCATTCAACGCGACAGCGCAGGGCAGTGCATCCACGCTGGCCGCGTTGCTCACGGGGCAGAGCATCACGGTCAATGATGCCTACGGCGCGGGGGAGGGCAATGATGGCGGCGTGTCGATCGCGTTGCCGATGTACAAGCAGGCGGTGGTCGGTACGGCCACTTCGGCCTGTGTGACGAACGCTGCGGATCCTCAGCGTGACGGAAACAAGCTCGGAAGCTTCGCGTACCTGCGTTTCACGGCGCCCACCAACCGTGGTTACCAGTTCACGATCTCCCCGCCGGGGGGCGCTAATCCCAACTACGCAATCTATCGGGGTGGCGTGGTGAGCCGAAACACCAGTTCGGTCAACCTGTCGGCTGGCGACTATGTTCTGGTTGTCAACGATCTCAACAATTCCGCCACCAGCACCTGCTTCGGCGTGATCATTCAGTAGCAGCGAGGAAGGCCGCCATGAACCTCCGTTCCAGTTCGACGATTGCCGCTGTGGCATGCCTGACGCTAGCCGCCGCGTCGGCGCCGGTCTTTGCAGATGGCGTGCCGGCGCCCCGCACCGCGAAGCACGCAGCCTCGTCCCGCAATGCTGCGCCTATGACGGTTGCGGCACGCAAGCCCAACGATTCCGGTGTCGTGATCCAGTTCAGGGTAGAGGGCACGCCCCAGGTCGGCCGGCCAATCTCTGTTGTTCTGCAGTTCGACGGCGTGAGCGATTTGTCGGGTGCCACCGCGCGCCTGACGACCGATGCCGGCCTGACCCTGACCACAAGCAGCAGCCTGGCCCTTCCCGCCGGCCAGCGTACGACCGCCACCGCCACGGTGACGAGCGACCGCGAAGGTCTCGCCTATCTGAACGTCTTTGTCACGCAGAACGGCGCCATGAGCATCGTCGCCATCCCCGTGCAGACCGGCTTGGCCGCCCCGGCCATGAAGGCTGCGGGCGAGATGAAGTCGTCCGCGGAAGGCGAAAAAATCATCTCGCTGCCGGCCAAAGAGCCGAAATAAGCCGCGAAAGACCCCGGAAACGGGGCCTCGGCGCCCTCAAGACGGCCACAACTGCAGCGCTTGCGCGGAGCCCGTATCGCGGGCTATAATCGCTGGCTCTGCCCTTGCTGCGTCTGCATTGGGTGTCGTTCTGGCAGAGATTTATCAACCTTCTTACGCTGTCGGGGAAGCCCGGCAAACGCTGTCGCCAATTGAAGTGGCAGCGGCGTAGGGAGTTTCCATTTTTGGAGAAAACAAATGAGTCTGAGCAACTCCCTCGGGTTGCTGGGCCGCAAGGTGGGGATGATGCGTCTCTTCACCGATGACGGGGACGCAGTTCCTGTCACGGTGGTGGATGTGTCCAACAACCGTGTGACCCAGATCAAGTCCCAAGAGACCGATGGCTACGTCGCCCTGCAGGTGACGTTCGGTTCGCGCAAAGCATCGCGCGTGACCAAGCCCGAAGCCGGCCACCTCGCCAAGGCAGGTGTCGAAGCAGGCGAAATCATCCAGGAATTCCGCGTTACCGCCGATACCGCTGGTCAGCACAAGGCTGGCGGCGTGATCGCAGTGACGAGCGTCTTCTCCGTGGGCCAGAAGGTGGACGTGCAGGGCACTTCCATCGGTAAGGGCTACGCTGGCACGATCAAGCGTCACAACATGAGCTCGCAACGCGCGTCGCACGGTAACAGCCGTTCGCACAACGTTCCCGGCTCGATCGGTATGGCACAAGACCCCGGTCGCGTGTTCCCCGGCAAGCGCATGACGGGTCACCTCGGCGACGTTACCCGCACGACGCAAAACCTCGACGTGTTCCGCATCGACGAAGCACGTCAACTGCTGCTCATCAAGGGCGCGATTCCGGGTTCGAAGGGTGGCTTCGTCACCGTGCGTCCCGCCGTCAAGGCCAAGCCGCAAGCGGCCCAAGGAGCGAAGTAATGGAACTCGAACTCCTGAACGAACAAGGCCAGGCCGCGTCGAAGTACGACGCCCCCGAGACCGTGTTCGGCCGTGACTACAACGAAGACCTGGTTCACCAGATCGTCGTTGCATTCCAGGCCAACGCACGCCAAGGCACGCGCGCCCAGAAGGACCGCGAACAGGTCAAGCACTCGACCAAGAAGCCTTTCAAGCAAAAGGGAACGGGCCGCGCCCGTGCCGGTATGACGTCCTCGCCGCTGTGGCGCGGGGGTGGCCGGATTTTCCCGAACATGCCTGACGAAAACTTCTCGCAGAAGATCAACAAGAAGATGTATCGCGCCGGCATGGCGTCCATCTTCTCGCAGCTGGCTCGCGAAGGCCGTCTGGCCGTGGTCGATTCGATCAAGGTCGACTCGCCCAAGACCAAGCCGCTGGCAGCCCGTTTCAAGGCGATGAATCTCGAGTCCGTGCTCGTGATCGCCGAAGAAGTCGACGAAAACCTGTACCTTGCCTCGCGCAATCTGGTCAACGTTCTCGTGGTCGAACCCCGCTACGCCGACCCGGTGTCGCTGGTTCACTACAAGAAGGTGCTGGTCACCAAGGGTGCCGTCGACAAGCTCAAGGAGATGTTCGCATGAGCCGCGTGAACCCTACCGCCGCTGAACGTACGTTCGAAGAAGGCCGCCTGATGGCGGTGCTGGTCGCCCCGATCGTGTCCGAAAAGGCCACGATGGTCGGCGAGAAGTCGAACGCTGTCACTTTCAAGGTGCTGCAAGACGCCACCAAGCCCGAGATCAAGGCCGCTGTCGAACTGATGTTCAAGGTCGAAGTCCAGGGCGTGTCGGTGCTCAACACCAAGGGCAAGACCAAGCGCTTTGGCAAGTCCATCGGCCGCCGCGACAACGTTCGCAAGGCCTATGTGACGCTGAAGGCCGGTCAAGAGCTCAACCTCGTCGGGGAAGGCGCTTAATCATGGCCGTCATCAAGATGAAACCCACTTCGCCGGGCCAACGCGGCGCGGTGAAGATCTCGCGTGACCACCTGTTCAAGGGTGCTCCTCACGCAGCCCTGCTGGAACCCCAGTTCCAGAAGGCCGGCCGTAACAACAACGGTCACATCACGATCCGTCACCGTGGCGGTGGTTCCAAGCACCACTACCGCGTTGTCGACTTCGTGCGCAACAAGGACGGCATCCCGGCCAAGGTCGAACGCATCGAGTACGACCCGAACCGCACCGCCCACATCGCTCTGGTCTGCTACGCCGACGGCGAGCGCCGCTACATCATCGCCCCGCGCGGTCTTGAAGCAGGTGCAACGCTGCTGTCGGGCGCCGAAGCCCCGATCCGCGCCGGCAACACCCTGCCGATCCGCAACATCCCGGTCGGCTCGACGATCCACTGCATCGAACTGCAACCCGGCAAGGGCGCGCAGATCGCACGTTCGGCCGGTACGTCGGCCACGCTGCTGGCCCGTGAAGGCGTTTACGCCCAGGTCCGCATGCGTTCGGGCGAAGTCCGCCGCATTCACATCGAATGCCGCGCGACCATCGGCGAAGTTGCCAACGAAGAGCACAGCCTGCGCCAGCTCGGCAAGGCAGGCGCCAAGCGCTGGAAGGGTATTCGCCCGACCGTTCGCGGCGTCGTGATGAACCCGGTCGACCACCCGCACGGTGGCGGCGAAGGCAAGACTGGCGAAGGCCGCCATCCTGTCGACCCATGGGGCAATCTGACCAAGGGCTATCGCACCCGTAACAACAAGCGCACGCAGGTCTTCATCGTGTCGCGTCGCAAGAAGTAAGGGATAGCCAATGACTCGCTCTCTCAAAAAGGGTCCTTTCGTCGACCACCACCTCGTGGCCAAGGCCGACAAGGCCGTGACGACCAAGGACAAGAAGCCGATCAAGACCTGGTCGCGCCGCTCGATGGTCCTGCCCGAATTCATCGGTCTGACCATCGCTGTGCACAACGGCAAGCAACACGTGCCCGTGTACATCACCGACCAGATGGTCGGCCACAAGCTCGGCGAATTTGCGCTCACGCGCACGTTCAAGGGGCACCCCGCGGACAAAAAAGTCCAGAAGAAGTAAGGAACGACCATGTCTGAAACACGTGCAGTCCTCCGCGGTGTCCGCCTGTCGGTCGACAAGGGCCGTCTGGTCGCGGATCTCATCCGCGGCAAGAAGGTCGATCAAGCGCTCAACGTTCTGCAGTTCACGCAGAAAAAGGCCGCTGTGATCATCAAGAAGGTGCTCGAGTCGGCAATTGCCAACGCCGAGCACAACGACGGTGCCGACATCGACGAGCTGAAGGTCAAGACCATCTACGTCGAGCAAGGTGCAACGCTCAAGCGCTTCACGGCGCGGGCCAAGGGTCGCGGCAATCGCATCAGCAAGCCCACGTGCCATGTGTACGTGACGGTTGGCAACTAAGAAGGCCTGGAAGAAATATGGGACAGAAAATCCACCCAACCGGGTTCCGCCTTGCGGTCACCCGTAACTGGTCCAGCCGTTGGTACGCAAGCGACCGCGATTTCGCGGGCATGCTGGCCGAAGACATCAAGGTTCGCGAATACCTGAAGAAGAAGCTGAAGAACGCTTCGGTCTCGCGCGTCATGATCGAGCGTCCCGCCAAGAACGCACGCATCACGATCTACTCGGCACGTCCGGGCGTCGTGATCGGCAAGAAGGGCGAAGACATCGAGAACCTCAAGCGCGAACTGGGCAAGCAGCTCGGCGTGCCGGTTGCGGTCAACATCGAAGAAGTGCGCAAGCCCGAAATCGATGCGCAGCTGATCGCCGACAGCATCACGCAGCAGCTCGAAAAGCGGATCATGTTCCGCCGCGCCATGAAGCGCGCCATGCAAAACGCCATGCGTCTGGGTGCCCTGGGCATCAAGATCATGTCGGCTGGCCGCCTGAACGGCATCGAAATCGCACGTACCGAGTGGTACCGCGAAGGCCGCGTGCCGCTTCACACCCTGCGCGCCGACATCGACTACGGCACCTCGGAAGCCAAGACCACCTACGGCGTCATCGGCGTCAAGGTCTGGGTCTACAAGGGCGACACGCTGGGTCGTAACGACCTGCCGGCCGTCGAAACGCCGCGTCCTGAAGAAGAACGTCGTCCGCGCGGTCCGCGCCGTGATGGCCGCCCTGGTGGCGACCGTCCGGGCAGCGACCGTCGTGGTCCCGGCCCGCGCGCCGGTGCCCGTGGCCCGATCGGTGGCAACACCGCCCCGGCCGATGGCAGCGACAAGCCCGCAGAAGCAACCGGCGGTGCCGGTGCAGACTCGAAACCCGCCGTTAAGCGCGTCCGCAAAGCCGCGCCCGCTGCAGCAGCGGACGGTGCCAAGACCGAGTAATCGGTCGCTCCCGGGCACGCAAGTGCCTGGGGCCCTCACGGAGTAACAAAACATGCTGCAACCTGCACGCAGAAAGTTCCGCAAGGAACAAAAGGGCCGCAACACCGGCATCGCAACCACGGGTAACTCGGTTGCGTTCGGTGACTTCGGTCTCAAATGCACCGACCGCGGCCGCCTCACGGCGCGCCAGATCGAAGCCGCTCGTCGCGCGATTTCGCGTCACGTGAAGCGCGGTGGTCGTATCTGGATCCGCGTGTTCCCGGACAAGCCAATCTCTACCAAGCCCGCTGAAGTGCGGATGGGTAACGGTAAGGGCAACCCCGAGTACTACGTCGCTGAAATCCAGCCTGGCAAGATCGTGTTCGAGATCGTCGGCGTGCCCGAAGAACTCGCCCGCGAAGCGTTCCGCCTGGCCGCCGCCAAGCTTCCGCTGCGTACGACGTTCGTCGCTCGCCAGCTCGGCGCCTGAGAGGAGAACATCCATGGCAACACGTAAGAAAAAAGAAACCGCGGCTCCGGCCAAGGTGACGAAGGCCGCAACCCTGCGCACGAAGGACGTCGCGGGCCTGCAAGCCGAAATCAAGGATCTGCAGAAGGCCCATTTCGGCCTGCGCATGCAGAAAGCCACGCAACAGCTGTCGAACACCTCGACGCTGCGCGTCACGCGTCGCGACATCGCACGCGCCAAGACCATTCTTGCTCAGAAGCAGCAAGAAACCCCCGCCGCCAAGTAAGGAGTGAACATGACGGAAGCTAAAAAATCCCTCAAGCGCACCTTGATCGGCAAGGTGGTCAGCGACAAGCGTGCCAAGACCGTGACCGTGCTGGTCGAGCGCCGTGTGAAGCACGAGCTCTACGGCAAGATCGTGGCCAAGACGAGCAAGTACCACGCCCATGACGAAAAGGGCGAGTACAAGCTGGGCGACACCATCGAGATCACGGAAAGCCGTCCGATCTCGAAGACCAAGAACTGGGTCGTGACCCGTCTGGTCGAGAAGGCCGTTCTGGTCTGATCATCCCCGGCTCGATACAGCCCATCTAGAAACGGCCCACAATGTGGGCCGTTTTTCTTTTTCAGGAGCACATTCAATGATCAAAGTCGGCGACACCCTTCCTTCGGCCACCCTGCAGGAATATTCCGAGATCGAGGGCGAAGGCTGCAGCATCGGCCCGAACGCCGTGGACGTGAGCAAGGCTTCGGCGGGCAAGACCATCGCGCTGTTCGCGTTGCCCGGCGCCTTCACGCCCACCTGCTCGGCCAAGCATGTGCCGGGCTACGTGCAGCACTTCGACGACTTCAAGGCCGCCGGCGTGGACGAGATCTGGTGCGTGAGCGTGAACGACGCTTTCGTGATGGGCGCCTGGGCGCGCGACCAGAAGACCGGCGCCAAGGTGCGCATGCTGGCCGATGGCAGCGCCGATTTCGCCAAGGCCACTGGCCTCACGCTCGACCTGACCGGGCGTGGCATGGGCCTTCGCAGCAACCGCTATTCGATGCTCGTGAAGGACGGTAAGGTCGCGACGCTGAACGTCGAGGCACCGGGCAAGTTCGAAGTCAGCGACGCCGACACCCTGCTGGCCCAGGCCCGCGGCTGATCGGCCGCTCCGGTCAGAGATCTCAGAGATCCACCTTGAGATAGTGGGCTCCGGCGACGGGGTTGTGATAGTAGGGCGGCACCTCCGCGAAGCCCAGGTCTTCGTAGAGGGCCCGCGCCGACTCCATGTCGTCGAGCGTGTCGAGCAGCACGCAGCCATATCCCGCGCTGCGTGCTGCATCGATGATCGCCTCGGCCAGTTGACGGCCCAGGCCAAGGCCGCGGAACCCGGGGCGTACGTACAGGCGCTTCATTTCCGCGGCGTTCGCGTAGTCCGCGCTGTCGAGCGGCCGCAGCGCGCAGCACCCCGCCACATGCGCCAGCGTGCCGTCGGCACGTTGCAGCGTCGGCGCCTGGCGCCCGGCGTCTTCCGACACATTGACCGGATCGACCAGCGCCAACAACAGCGTGCCGCGTGGCTCGGCGTATTCGCCCGGCAGTTGCGCCAGCTCGCTGTCGAAATCCTGAAAGTCCAGATCGATGCCCAGCGAACCCGCGTAGTCGCTGAAGATCGCGCGCGCGGCCTCGATCTCGTGCGCCTCTTCGGGCGTGAGCAGCACGACAGCCGGCATCGCCGACAGCGGCAGGGGGCGTGACACAGAGAAGCTCATACGCGCAACGAAGAAACCCAATAAGCCACGCCCGCGCACAGCGCGAACAACACCAGCGCAAGCCAGCGCGAGGCCGCGTCGTCGCGGCTTGGCGCTACCTGCCCGCTCTCTGCGGAAACCAGCTTGTCGCCCGTCACCATCGGCCGCACCAGGCGATGCCGCTTGACGAGCACGTAGAACAACACCGCCAGCACATGCAGGCTCACGAGCGCAATCACGGCCCACTTGCCCTGCGCCTTGTGCCAGCCCGTGGCCAGGCTCACGACCTCGCCCGAGACGAAACGAGTGAGCGGCCCGGACGCCGAGATTTCGTCGTCCGCCATCAGCCCGGTAGCGACCTGCAGCGCCAGGATCGCCAGCACCGCAAACACCGACAGCGCGCCCAGCGGCGTGTGCCCGATCAGATGGTCCGGATGCGCCCGTCCGCGCAGGTACGCGACAACAGACCCCGGACCGTAGACGAAAGCCGCGAAGCGCGACCAGCGGCCGCCGACGAAACCCCAGAGCAGCCGGAACAGCAGCAGCGAAAGCACCGTGTACCCAAGGCGGAAGTGCCATTCCATGACGCCGCCCAGGCCGGTGCCGATCATGCCGATGACGGCGATGGCCAGCGCCCAGTGGAAAAGGCGCGTCGGCAGGTCCCAGACCCGCGTGCGGGCACCGGGGCCGGAGGCCGCCCGAAAGGCGGCCACGGAGGAGTCGGTCATCGAAGAAGGCGCCAAGGGGGCGCAATGCTGCGGAAGGCGCAGATTAGCAAAGTCCGGGCCCCAGTCTGCTTCGGGTTGTTGCTATGCGCTGGACACGGGCCGCCCCTACACTCGCCGGCAGTGCCGCATTCGACGGCGCTTTCCCCACAACGAGGACCCACGATGACCAGACTAGCTTCGTTCGCCCTTGCAGCCGCCTGCGCTGCCATGTCTCTTCCCGCCGCGGCCCAGTTTGCCAAGCCCGAGGACTCCATCAAGTACCGCCAGAGCGCGCTGTTCGTGATGAGCCAGCATTTCGCTCGCCTCGGCGCCATGGCCAACGGCCGTGCGCCCTACGATGCCAGCGTTGCCGCGGCCAATGCCGAAGTGGTCGCCGACATGGCGAAGCTGCCCTGGGCCGGCTTTGGTGCCGGCACCGAGGGCGGCAAGGCCAAGCCCGAAGTCTGGAAGGAAGACGCCAAGTTCAAGGAGCGCCAGCAGAAGCTGATGGAAGAAACCGGCAAGCTGGTGACCGCTGCCAAGGCCGGCAACCTCGACGCGCTCAAGGCCCAGTTCGGCCCGACCGCCGCGAGCTGCAAGGCCTGCCACGACAGCTTCCGCAACCAATAAGCAAGCCGCTTCGCCAAAACAAAAGGCGCTCTTTCGGAGCGCCTTTTCGTTGGGAAGACCGGAGATCAGGCTTCGGCCAGCAGCTTTTCGATCAATTTGTGCAGTTCGGCGAAGTCCGGCTCGCCCACATAGCGCTTCACGATCTCGCCGCGCTTGTTGACCAGGTAGGTGGTCGGCGTGAGCTTCACGTCGCCCCAGGCCTGCGCCACGCTGCCGGTGTTGTCGATCGCCACCTTGAACGGCAGCTTGCGCGTCTGGGCGAAATTGACGACGTAGCTCGGCGGGTCGTAGCTCATGGCCACGGCCAGGGTGTCGTAGCCCTGCGCCTTGTATTTGTCGTAGGTGGCGATGACCTTGGGCATCTCGCCGACGCAGGTCACGCAGCTTGTGGCCCAGAAGTTGACCAGCGTGACCTTGCCCTTCAGGTCCGCCGTGCTCTTTTGCGTGCCGTCGAGCAGCACGAAGGTCGAGGCCGGCGCGGCAGTGGCGCCGGAGCCGAGGTACACGCCCACGCCGGTGGCCAATGCGATGACGACGGCGGCAGCGGCGATGTATTTTTTCATGGCTTCAAGCAAGAGAAGGGCGGCGCGATTTTAGTTCCGCGTGCCGGATCGTGCTGGCGGCGTTCCGGCGGCCCTCGCGCGGTTCGATAATCGCTGCCCCATGCCGTCGTCGCCCGCTTTCTCTTCTTCCTGGCTTGCGCTGGCCGCGGCGGCCCTGCTCGCAGCCTGCAGCCCCACTTTCAACTGGCGCGAAGTGCCGGTCGCCGAATCGGGCCTGATCGCGCTGCTGCCCTGCAAGCCAGACCGCGCAAGCCGTGCCCTGCCGCTGGGCGCCGAATCGGTGCAGGTCGACATGGCGGGCTGCGAAGCCGGCGGTGCGACCTTCGCCATCGCGCATGCCTCCGCCAAAGGCCCCGAAGAGGCCGAGGCCTGGCTCAACGCATGGCGCGCTGCCACGCGCGGCCAGCTGGGAGAAGCGCAGCAGATGACGCAAGCCCCCGCCAGCGTGCAGCGCGCGACCGCCACACCCGCCCCGTTGCGGCTCGATGCCCAGCCAAAGCAGCAGGGCGCCGCGCCGGTACAGGTGCTCTGGTTCGCCCAGTCGCAAAAAGACGGCACTGTGGCGCTTTACCAAGCCACCGTGCTGGGCGAGCCTTCCTCGGCCGAAGCGTCGAAGACATTCTTCGAGGGCCTGCGGCTTCCGTGAACGATCGCACCATTCGCTATTGTTTTGATAGTGCCTCCCGCGACAGGTGTGGACACACGGCTGTCTCATTTCGCGCGGCGTTGTCTGTTTTTCGGGGCTGCTGCGTTATGTCGTATATCTACTTCCCCTGGGCGCCCCCGCATAATCGACGAGTCGTCCTCCGTCCCGCATGAACAGCATTCTCATCATCGCCCACTCACCGTTCGCACACGCGCTGCGGCAGTGTGCGCTGCATGTGTTTCCCGATTGCGAGCAGGCCATCGTCGCGCTCGACGTGCTGCCCAACGTGTCGCCCGAAGAAACGCTGGCGGCCGCGCGCATCACGCTTGCGCAGCAGCTGCACACGCCGCGCTCGCAGGTGCTGGTGCTGGCAGACGTGTTCGGCGCCACGCCCTGCAACGTGGCGCAGAAGCTGGTGGACGGCGTTCGGTCGCGGCTGGTGGCGGGGGTCAATCTTCCGATGCTGCTGCGCGCCGTCACCTACCGGCATGAGCCTCTGGAGACGCTGGTGCAGCGCGCCCTCGCGGGCGGCACCGCGGGCGTCATGCAGGTGGCGGTGGCGGCTCCCCAGAATCAGGCGAAAAGAAAGCACAGTGATCAAGAAATCCGTGACCATCAGCAATAAGCTGGGCCTGCACGCACGCGCATCGGCCAAGCTGACCAAGCTCGCAGGCAGCTTTCCCTGCGAGGTGTGGCTCTCCCGCGGCGACCGTCGCATCAATGCCAAGAGCATCATGGGCGTGATGATGCTGGCCGCCGGCATCGGCTCGACCGTCGAGCTCGAGACCAACGGTGCGCAGGAAGAAGAAGCGATGAACGCCATCGTCCAGCTCATGGACGACAAGTTCGGCGAAGGCGAGTAAGGACCGTCCCATGACCTTCGCAGTCCACGGCCTCCCTGTCGCCCGTGGCATTGCCATCGGGCGCGCAGTGATGGTGGTGTCGAGCCGCATCGACGTGGCCCACTACTTCATCAAGCCCGAAGAGATCGAGACCGAGATCGACCGTGTGCGCACCGCGCGCAACGCGGTGGCCGACGAGCTCGCCAAGCTGCAGGCCAACGTCGCGCTGATGGGCCCCAACGACGCGCCGCACGAACTCGCGGCGCTGCTCGAGGTACACCAGATGCTGCTGCAGGACGAGGCCTTGAGCGGCGGCGTCAAGCACTGGATCAGCGAGCGGCTCTACAACGCTGAATGGGCGCTGACCACGCAGCTCGAAATCATCGCGCGCCAGTTCGACGAGATGGAGGACGAGTACCTGCGCGAGCGCAAGGCCGACCTCGAACAGGTGGTCGAGCGTCTGCTGCATCGCATGAAGGGCACGGCCGCCGTGCTGGCACCGAGCCCGCCGCGCCGCAAGCGCGCCGCCGCCTCGGACGACGACAACGACGATCCCACCGCGGGCGACGGCATCGACGTGCCGCTGGTGCTCATCGCGCACGACCTCTCGCCGGCCGACATGCTGCAGTTCAAGAAGAGCGTGTTCGCCGGCTTCGTCACCGACGTCGGCGGGCGCACCTCGCACACCGCCATCGTCGCGCGCAGCATGGACATTCCGGCCGTGGTCGGCGCGCGCACCGCGAGCCAGCTGGTGCGCCAGGATGACTGGGTCATCATCGACGGCGACGCCGGCGTGGTGATCGTCGACCCGTCGCCGATCATCCTGGCCGAGTACGGCTTCAAGCAGCGCCAAGGCGATCTCGAACGCGGCCGGCTCGCGCGGCTGCGCCACAAGCCGGCCATCACGCTCGACGGCCAGCGCGTCGAGCTGCTCGCCAACATCGAGATGCCCGAAGACACCGTGGGCGCAGTCAAGGCCGGCGCCGTGGGCGTGGGCCTGTTCCGCAGCGAATTCCTCTTCATGGGCCGCGAGTCGACCACGCGTCAGACCCGCCTGCCCGACGAAGAAGAGCAGTACCAGGCCTACAAGCGCGCGGTCGAGGGCATGCAGGGCATGCCCGTCACCATCCGCACCATCGACGTGGGGGCAGACAAGCCGCTCGACAGCAAGTCGGCCAACAAGCAGGAGCACCTGAACCCCGCGCTCGGCCTGCGCGCCATTCGCTGGAGCCTGGCCGACCCGGCGATGTTCCTCACGCAGCTGCGCGCCATCCTGCGCGCGGCGGCGCACGGCGAAATCCACCTGCTGATCCCCATGCTCGCGCACGCGAGCGAGATCCGCCAGACGCTGTCGCTGATCGACTTCGCGCGCACCGAGCTCGACAACCGCGGCGCGGTGCATGGCCCGGTGAAGCTCGGCGCCATGATCGAGATTCCCGCGGCTGCGCTCACGCTGCGCATCTTCCTGAAGCACTTCGATTTCCTGTCGATCGGCACCAACGACCTGATCCAGTACACGCTGGCCATCGACCGCGCCGACGAATCGGTGGCGCACCTCTACGACCCTGCGCACCCGGCGGTGCTGCGCCTCGTGGCCGACACCATCGCCGAGTGCCGTCGCCAGGGCAAGGGCGTGGCCGTGTGCGGCGAGATGGCGGGCGACGTGGCCTTCACGCGCCTGTTGCTGGGCCTGGGCCTGCGCAGCTTCTCGATGCACCCCTCGCGCATTCTTGCGGTTAAGCAGGAAGTGCTGCGCGCCGACACCAGCAAGCTCGAGGCATGGGCCAAGAGCGTGCTCGAGTCCGACGACCCTGCCGCCGTGATGGCGGGTTGAGCGTACTTTTCACTCACCCTGGCGGGTGGGTGAAAAGAAACGATACACGCCGAAACTGCGGCGAAAGGACTTGCGGGAACCCCGCAAGCACGATCAGGCCTCCTCTTCCAACCCTGAAAGAAAGGCCTGCATCATGAAATCTCTCTCCCTGACCCAGATCATCGCCGTCGGCTCCTTCGCCATGCTCGCAGCAGCCGGCGCCAAGGCTGAAAGCTACGAGGGCGTGCAGCCCGCCGTGTCGGCCAAGAGCCGCGCCGACGTCAGCGCCGAAGCCGTAAGCACTGCATCGGCACCCAACCAGAACGTGGTGCGCGGTTCGCGCGGCGCCGAGACCATGGCCGTGTCGACCGAGCGCGGTCGCATCGTCGCCGAAGCCGTGCGCGCCACCGCTGCGCCCGACCAGAACGTGTCGGCCAGCTCGCGCGTGAACAGCCAGGTCATCTCGACGATGCAGAACCCCGTCGACGCGCGCGCCTCGGCTGCCAACGCCAAGAGCAGCCGCCTGTAAGCCGCCTGGTTCGCCTCCACGCGCGTCGCAATAAAACGAAACACGCCGCAACCGCAGCGAGAGGACTTGGCCCGGTGCAGATCGCACCATGGAGCTTCCTCCTCACAGACAACACAAGGAATCACCATGAAGTACTGGATCAAACGAACTCTCTTCGGTTTTGCGGGCGCCGCGATGGTTGCCGGCAGCATCGCCGGCTGTGCCGGTCAACGGCACGGCTGGGGCGGTGGCGACAGCGCCGAGTTCCGCGCGAAGATGATCGAGCGCGTGGGCAGCAAGCTCGAGCTCGACGCCAACCAGAAGCAGAAGCTCACCGTGCTGGCCGAGAAGCTGCAGGCGCAGCGCGAAGCCATGCGCGGCGCCGGCGGCTCGGGCGATCCGCGCTCGCAGTTCAAGGCGCTGTTCGCGGGCAACAAGCTCGACCAGGCCGGCGCCACGCGCCTGGTCGAAGAGAAGACCGCCGCCGTGCGCAACGGCAGCCCCGAGATCATTGCCGCAGCCGCCGACTTCTACGACAACCTGAATGCCGCGCAGCAGCAGAAGGTGCGCGACTTCATGGACCGAGGTGGCCGCCGCTGGAGCCATCGTGGATAGGCTCCAATCACCCCCAGGCTTCGCGCACTTCGTGTCGCTTCGCCTTCCCCCTCTCCGGGGGCGACAGCTGTGGACCGGCGAAGCCGGCTCCACCGTATCTCCCGAACAGGCAGCGGCAGCCGGCGGGGTGCGTGCGCTGCTGCGGGTCGAAGGCGCGGTGGTGCTCGGCGTGGCACTCGCTGCCTACGCCCAGTTCGGCGCGGGCTGGGGCGTGTTCGCGCTCTGGCTGCTCGCGCCCGATCTCTCGCTGCTGGGCTACCTCGCGGGGCCGCGCGTGGGGGCGGCTCTTTACAACGCGGCGCATTCGTACGTCGGGCCGGTGCTGCTGCTGGCGCTCGGCGTGCTTGCGGCCATGCCGTGGGCCGTGGCCGGCAGCCTGATCTGGCTGGTCCACATCGGCTTCGACCGCGCACTCGGCTACGGGCTCAAGTACGCGGCGGGCTTTGCCGCCACGCACCTGGGCCGCATCGGGAAGGCCGATCCATGGTGAGCGAACGCGGCACAGTCCCCGTCATGCGCCCGCAGGCCGCGCGCGCATGGATGCTGACCGAGGCGCTCGCGCTCGGCCTCGCATCGATGGTGCACGCCGGCCGCATCGTGCCGGGCTATGCGCATGGGCACGCCCGCGTCGCCGAAGCGGTGATCGCCACCGTGCTGGTGCTCGCCACGGTCGAGACCTGGCTGCGCCCAGAGGACGCGCGCCGCGCCGCCATCTTCGGCCAGGGCTTCGCGTTGCTGGGCACGCTGGTCGGGCTCGGCACCATCGTGGCGGGCATCGGTCCGCGCACCGTGCCCGACGTGGTCTACCACGCGCTTTTGCTCTCACTCCTCGTGACGGGCCTGACCTGGGCGGTGCGATGCCGGCAGGTTTGATGGTCAGCGAGGTCATCCGCCATTTCCTTGCCAGGAGGCACAATCCCGCCATGCCGCGCATCCTGCTGATCGACGACGACGAACACCTCGCCGCGCCGCTGACCACCTACTTCGCACGCTTCGGCTGCACGCTCGAGAGCGCCGTGCGCCCGAGCGAAGGCCTCGCCAAGCTGCGCGCCGGCACCTACGACGCGGCCATCCTCGACGTCATGCTGCCCGAGATGGACGGCTTCGCGCTGTGCCGCGAGATCCGCAAGGAAAGCGACATTCCCATCGTCATGCTCACTGCCCGCGGCGAAGTGATGGACCGCGTGGTCGGCCTCGAACTCGGCGCCGACGACTACGTGCCCAAGCCCTTCGAGCCGCGCGAGCTGGTGGCGCGCGTGCAGACCATCCTGCGCCGCCAGCGCAGCGTGCCGCAGGCGGTGATCAACGGCACGCAGCACCGCGTGTTCGACGGCCTGTCGATCGACCTCGACCGGCGCCAGGTGCTGCGCCATGGCGAGCGCGTGGAGCTCACGGGCACCGAGTTCGAACTGCTGGCGCTGCTGGCCGCCGAACCCGGCAAGGTGTTCAGCCGCGACGACATCCTCAACCGCCTGCGCGGTCACGAGGCCGAGCTCTACACCCGCGCGGTCGACATCGTGGTGAGCCGCCTGCGCAAGAAGCTCGAGCCGCTGGACTGCATCAAGACGCTGCGCAACGCCGGCTACGCGCTGGCCGTGGCACGAAGCGAACCTGCATGAGCGCAGCGCCGGGCCGCCCCAAGCAAGCTCGCACCGCAGCGCGAAGCGCGAAGGTATTTCAATGAGTCTCGGCCGTCGGGAATCCCGCAGGATGAGGTGGCGCGGCGAGGAGTGCCGCGACGAGCAATCGCGCGAAGACTGGCATGCGAAGTGGCATGCGCGCTGGAATGAGAAGGTGCAGGGCAAGCGCCGCTGGCGCCGCTCGCTGCGTGTGCGGCTGGTGCTGATGTTCGTGGTGCTGGCCATGGTGATGGCGGCGGTGTTCATGGGCGGCATGAAGAAGGCCTTTTCCACCGGCTGGGCCGAAGCCGCCAAGCCGATGCTGACCGACTACGCCGACCGCCTGGTCTCGGAGATCGGCACGCCGCCCGACGTGGCGCGCGCACAGGCGCTGGTGGCGCGGCTGCCCATCACCATCCGCATCGTCGGACCCAAGGTCAACTGGGATTCCAATCCCGGCGGCGCGAACAGCCCCGGCGGTTGGATGCACGACCGCGAAGACGTGTTCGGCGGCGACAAGTGGTTCATCCGCCCCACGGCAGACGGCCACCGCGTGATCTTCGGCTGGGCGCCCAAGCTCTGGCAACTGGCGCCGCGCGCCACCGGCTGGGCCACGCTCGGCGTGCTGCTGTCGTGCGTGCTGCTGGGCTATGCCTACGTGAGCCGGTTGCTGCGGCCGTTGATCGACATTCGCGAAGGCGCGCAGCGCTTCGGCCGTGGCGAGTTCACGCAGCCCATTCCGGTGCGCCGCAACGATGACCTCGGCGACCTTGCCGAACGCATCAATACCATGGCCGACGACATCCAGGCCATGCTCGACGCCAAGCGCGGTCTGCTGCTCGCCCTGAGCCACGAACTGCGCTCGCCGCTCACGCGCGCCCGGCTCAATGCCGAGCTGCTGCCGATCACGCCCGAAGGCCAGGCCGAGCGCGAGGCGCTGCTGCGCGACCTCAACGAGATGCGCGACCTCATCAGCGACCTGCTCGAAAGCGAACGCCTCGCGAGCCCGCACGTGGCGCTGCAGCGCGAACCGGTCGACCTGGCGGCACTGATCCGCGAGATCGTGGCCGAGATGCCCGGTGCGCAGAACGTGCACCTCGACCTGGCCGAAGGCCTGCCGCCGCATGCCGTCGACCGCATGCGCATCCGCCTGCTGGTGCGTAACCTGCTGGACAACGCCCTGCGCTACAGCGCCGACGCGCCGCGGCCGCCGTGCGTGTCGCTGCGCGCGGTGCTCGACGGCAGGAAGCAGGGCATCGAGATCGAGGTGCGCGACCACGGCCCCGGCGTGGACGACGAACAGCTCGAACGGCTGACCGAGCCCTTCTACCGCACCGACGGCGCACGGGCGCGCGCCACCGGCGGCGTCGGCCTCGGCATGTACCTGTGCCGGCTGATTGCCGAGGCGCACGGCGGCGAGCTGACGGTGCGCAACGCCGGGCCGGGGCTGCAGATCATCGTCAGGCTGGCCTGAGGCAAAGCGGCCCGACGGGCGCTGTCACCTGCGCTACCAGCCCGCCCGCAGGCCACGGCTACGATGCGCCTCCGTGCCAGCGTCCGGCATTCAAGGTCAAGGAGACACCATGAGCAGCTCACTCACCAACCACCAGGTTCGCCTCGCCAAACGCCCCGAGGGCACGGCCACCCGCGAGAACTGGAAATTCACCACCGAACCCGTCGGCGAGCCGGCCGAGGGCGGCGTGCTGGTCAAGACGCTGTCGCTGTCGCTCGACCCCGCCATGCGCGGCTGGCTCAACGACGCCAAGAGCTACATCCCGCCCGTGGGCATCGACGAAGTGATGCGCGCCGGCGGCGTCGGCCGCGTCATTGCCTCGAAGAACCCGCAGTTCGCTGTGGGCGACACCGTCTACGGCACGCTGGGCGTACAGGAATACATCCTGATCCCCGAGGACCAGGTCAAGCGCAACGGCCTGGTCAAGATCGACCTGCGCGTGGGCACCATCACCCAGTGGCTCAACGTGCTGGGCATGCCCGGCATGACCGGCTACTTCGGCCTGATGGACGTGGGCATGCCCAAGGCGGGCGAGACGGTGGTGGTTTCCGGCGCGGCCGGCGCCGTGGGCCAGACCGTGGGCCAGCTGGCCAAGATCAAGGGCTGCCGCGTGGTCGGCATCGCCGGCGGCGCCGCCAAGTGCGACTGGGTTGTGAAGGAGCTGGGCTTCGACGCCTGCATCGACTACAAGGCCGGCGCAGGCGCGGTGCGCGAAGGCCTCAAGACCCACTGCCCGAAGGGCGTGGACATCTACTTCGACAACGTCGGCGGCGAGATCCTCGACATGGTGCTGGCGCGGCTCGCGCGCAAGGCCCGCATCATCATCTGCGGCGCCATCAGCCAGTACAACAACGCCAACAGCATGCCCGCGGCCGGCCCCAAGAACTACCTGAGCCTGCTGGTGAATCGCGCGCGCATGGAAGGCATCGTGGTGTTCGACTACGCCGACCGCTATCACATCGCCATCGCCGAGATGGCCGGCTACCTGAAAGACGGGCGCATGAAGAGCAAGGAAGACATCGTGAAGGGCCTGGACACCTTCCCCGAGTCGCTCAACAAGCTCTTTGCCGGAGAAAACTTCGGCAAGCTGGTGCTGCAGGTGGCGCAAGCCTGAAAAAGAAGCAAAAGGCGCTTTTTCAGCTTTCGTCGGGCCGCATGGGAATGTCGCCCATCGCCTCGTCTTCGCGAAGGCCCCTCGCGGCCTTCAGCAGCTCGATCGACATGCCGTCGCCGTGGCCGGCGAAACCCCGCGCGATGCCTTCGAGCACCGTCGACAGGCCGGTGTCGCCGTCGCCGCGCGCGTCCATGCTGATGTTGAGCACCCGGGCCGCCATCTGGCGGTAGGTGACGGCGCCCGCGCCCTCCAGCGCGGCCACCAGGTCGAGGTACAGCGCCAGGTTCAGGTCGAACACCAGCTTGGGCGTGATCTCGAAATCCCTGTTCTTGTCGTCCATGTGGGTTGGCTCCTTTATTCCTGAGCCTCCACTCTAGCCAGAAAAGAAGACGCCGAGCCGTCGGATACAGCCTGATTCTGCGCAAGTCAGCGCGCGCGCGTGCCCATGACCGCCGCCGAGACGATGAGCCAGGCCGCCACGGCGATGGTCCAGGTGAGCGGCCGGCCGGTGACGAGCAGCAGCAGCGCGGTCGAGCCCAGCGGCGTGAGGTAGCTCAGGATGCCGATCTGCCGCGCGTCGCCGCGCTTGAGCGCGATGTCCCACACGAAGAAAGCCGCGCCCAGCGGGCCGAGGCCGCAGAGCACGAGCAGCAGCCAGTCCCGGCCCGACAGCGCCACCGAGGGCTCGAGCACGGCGTGGCAGGCCAGCGAGAGCACACCCGAGACCAGCCCGAACAGGCCGATCGCCGAGGTCGGGAAGGCCGCCACGCGCTTCGTCCAGAGCGAATAGCTCGCCCAGACGAAGGCCGAGCCCAGCGCCGGCACGAAGCCCCAGTACTCCTGCGCCCCCGTTGCCGCCGCGCCGCCGCTGCGCGCGCCGAGGATCGCGATCGCTGCGCCCGCGAACCCCAGCAGGGCAGCCACCACGTGCAGCGGCCGCAGCGACATGCCCGGCAGCAGCACCGGCGCCAGCACCACCATCAGCAGCGGCCACAGGTAGTTGACGAGGTTGGCTTCGACCGGCGGCGCATGCCGCAGCGCGATGAACAGCAGGAAGTGAAAGCCGAACAGCCCGTAGATGCCCAGCGCCAGCGTGCACGGCGGCACCCGCCAGGCCGAGCGGTCGCGCAGCACCAGTGGCCAGCTCGGCACGCTGCCGATGATCAGCGCAAGCCCGGTCAGGAGAAAAGGCGGCAGATGCGACAGCGCAGTGCCGAGCGAGGCGAGCGTTGCCCAGAGCGCGATGGCCAGCAGGGCGTAGACGGTGGACGACATGGGCGGCAAGGCTAAGCGACGCGGTCGTCGCGCAATGACGGTCCGTCGTCGCGCAACGACGGTCTTGCGCCGGGGAGGGCGCAGTCAGCGGCGCAGTGCGGCTGTGAGTGCGGAGGGCGACCGGTAGCCCGTGCGGCGTGCCGCCTCAGCCACGCTCATGCCGCCCAGCCGCAGCTCACGCGCATGCGCCAGCCGCAGCGAGCGCAGCCAGTGCATCGCGCTCACGCCCTGCTCGTCGCGGCAGCGCTGCGCGAACTGGCTCGGGCTCAGACAGGCGACATCGGCCAGGTCGGCCACGCTCAACGGCTCGTGCCAGCGGGCCCGGGCCCAGTCGGCGAGCAGGGGCCAGTCGATACGACGTCGGCGCGAATCGGCAGATGCCGGCGCCGGGCTCCAGGCCTCCAGCAACAGCGCGGGGCCATGCTGCAATGCCAGGGCCGAGGCCTGTGGCTGCTTCATGCATTGCGCCAGGTAGCGCGCCAGCGCGTGCAGTTGCGGCGAATCGGGCGGTGCGCGCTCGGCGCAGCGGGCCCATGCCGGTTGCGTGGTGTCGAGCACCAGGCACAGGCTGCCGTGCTTGCGCGCGCTGAAGTCGTGCCGGTCGCCCGGGGCGACCACCTGCGCCTCGCCCGCGCCGATGCCGGCGCCCCGGCCTTCCACTTCGATCTCCAGCACGCCGTCGAGGCCGATCAGCACCTGGAAGTGGTCGTGCGCGTGGCTGCCATGCGAGTGGCCGTAGTCGCGCAGGGCGAGTTCATGGTGGGGCGACGGGGAGGAACCGAGGACAGGCATGGGCTGTCATGGATTGTCCGCGCAGCGCCCCGGCAATGCCACAGGCAGCATCAGCTTCCGTCGACGTCCTGCAGCGCCTGCCCGTTGACCCGCACCGCTTCGACCACGCGCCCCTGGCCCGTCGCCAGCGGCTGTGAGCGGCCCTCGGCCCGCACCTTGTCGCCGACCTTCAGGGCCAGCCGCGCGAGGCCGTCGGGCTTTGTGTGGACGAAGTCGCCGGTGTCCAGCACCACGCCGTTGGCCTGTCCGTGGCGCGCGTAGTTGAAGCGGACTACCGTGCCGTCGATGCGTTCGCCGGCGTCCACCTGCCGCGGCGCCTTGCCGTCGACCGAGGCCAGCCGCTCGAAGCGGTAGACCGTGTGTTCGGTTTCGCCTTTGGGCGAAGGGTCTTGTTCGATGCCCTCGATCACCAGCGCCTGGCCGGCCTGCAGGCCGGCAAACGCGGGCGCGGCGCATTCGTCGTGGCGATCGAACACGAACTGCGTGGGCACGCCGTCGGTGTCGATCAGCACGCCTTCGATGTGGCCCTTGGGGCTGTAGACCAGGTGCTGGAAACGGCCTTCGACCGACCAGACGTCGAGGGTGTCGTGAGGATGTGGCATGGAATGTCCTTTTTCGAGTGTGGTTGTGAAACGGAAAACGCGATCAACCGAGCCGCAGCAGCACCGCCGATGCCGCGCACACGATCAGGAAGGGAATGCTGATGCGATGGAACTCGCGCAACCCGTGCGGCACCTTGGCCAGCCGCAGCGCGATGAGATTGGCCAGCGAGCCCAGCACGCAGCCGAAGCCGCCCACGCTCACGCCCGCCGCCAGCGCGGGCAGGTCGTGCACGTAGCGGTCCAGCAGGATGGTGGCCGGCACATTGCTGATGAACTGCGAGGTGACGATGGCCGCGAGGTACGCGCGCCAGCCCTCGGCAATCGGCCACTGGCCCACCAGCGAAGCCACCGCCGGCAGTTCGGCGAGCTGGCGCAGGTCGACGAACATCAGCGCGATGATGGCGAGCAGCGCCCAGTCGACGCCCAGCAGCACGCGGCGCTGGAACAGCAGGTAGGCGACGAACACCACCGCCAGGCCCGCCAGCAGCCAGTGCCGGTCGAGCGCGACGACGAAGCCCACGAACAGCACGCCCGACAGCGCCAGCAGCCTCGGCTGAACCGGCGCGGCTTCGGCCGCCGGCTTGAGCGCGATGGCCGTGCGCGGCACCAGCAGCCACACGGCCACGAACAACCAGAACAGCATGACGAGCACGGTGGGCGCCATCATGAGCATGAAGCCGCCGAAGCTTTCGCCGGTGCGGTGCCACAGGTACAGGTTCTGCGGATTGCCGATGGGCGTGAGCGCGGAGCCCGCGTTCACCGCCAGCGCCTGGAGCACCACCAGCCGCGCCAGCGGCAGGTGCGCCTGCGTGGCCAGCACGCGCGTCAGAGGTACCAGCAGGAACAGGCTCACGTCGTTGGTGACCAGTGCCGACAGCACGGCGGCCGTGGCGGTGAGCAGCAGCGCCAGTTGGCGCAGATTGGTGGTGCGCGCCAGCAGCCGCTGGGCGGCCGACTGCAGCATGCCGCTCTTTTCCACGCCCTGCGTGATGGCGAGCAGCCCGGCCAGGGCCCCCACAGTCTGCCAGTCGATCAGCTTGAGCCAGTCCATCGGCGCGCGCGGGCGCACGAAGGCGAACAGCACCGCCACCGCCACCAGCACCCAGAGCAGGCCGTTTCCGCCGCCTTCGTGGGTTGCGGGAGCGTCGGCCCCGGAAGCGGCGGACGAGGAGGAAGATGCCAGGGTCGGCACGGTGTCTTTGGTCATGGAGCGGCGGTGGTCAGTACGGAGGCGGCCGGCGCGTTCGCCATCGAACGGCGCCGGTCGCGAGTTTCCGGCATTGCGAGCGCAAACAGCGTCAGCGCAGCGGCCGCGATGCCCGCCAGCATCACGAAGGCCGTGCCATAGCCGGCCAGGTGCGCGACCGTGCCCGCCACCAGGTTGCTGAGCGCCGCGCCAAGCCCCACGCAGGCCGCGCCGATGCCCAGCGCGAAGTTGAAGTGCCCGCTGCCGCGCGTGATGTCGCCGATCATCAAGGTCAGCATCACGCCGAAGATGCCCGCGCCGATGCCGTCCAGCACCTGCAGCGACAGCAGTGCGGCCGGGCTGTCGGCCAGCAGGTACAGCAGCCCGCGCACTGGGAGCACCGCGAAGCCGGCCAGGAAGATGGGTTTGCGCGCCAGCCGCGGCGCCCAGCGTCCGACCGCCAGGGCAATCGGAATGGTGACCAGCTGCGTGACGATCACGCCTCCCGACAGCCACAGCGTGGCCGAGGTGCCGGCCTGCGTGCCAACCTTCTGCGCCACCAGCGTGAGCATGGCGGCGTTGGCCAGGTGGAACAGGAAGGCGCAGACCAGCAGCACGATGAAGCGGCGGTCGTACCAGCGTGCGGTGGAACGTGGCGTGTCGGCTTCGTGATCGGCATCGGCGCCGCGCGCCAGCCGTGGATCGACGTCGCGCTTGCGGATCAG
The DNA here is from genome assembly GCF_900106655.1 of Variovorax sp. YR634. Taxonomy (NCBI): domain Bacteria; kingdom Pseudomonadati; phylum Pseudomonadota; class Betaproteobacteria; order Burkholderiales; family Comamonadaceae; genus Variovorax; species Variovorax sp. YR634. Next base: position 131,061 of record NZ_FNOL01000016.1, on the reverse strand, counting down.
CATGGCCGCCGCGATGGTCGGCAGCGCCATCGCCACCGCGTAGAAGAACATGGCATGCGGCCCGAACGCGTGGCCCACCCAGCCGGTGCCCAGCGCCCACAGCACCGTGCCGGCCGCTGTGATCGCGGCGTTGCGGCCGACGCGCGCATCCAGCCCGGCGCGGCCCACCATGCCCAGGCTGACAGCCGCGATGGCCGGCGCCACCAGCGTGCCCGCAGCGCCGATGAGCGACTGGCCCGCCAGGATCACGCCGTAGCCCGGCCAGTTCGCCATGACCACCAGGCACACCGCGATGAGCGAAATGGCGCCCGCGATCCAGCGCGGCTTGTGCCGCGCGCTGTCGATCAGCGCACCGGCCGGCGCCTGCACCAGCAGCCCGACCAGCGCCGAGACGAACATCACGGTGCCGATGCGCTGCGGGTCCCAGGCCAGCGTGCCGGCCATGAAGACGATCAGGAACGGGCCGACGCCGCCCTGGATGTCGGGCGCGAAGAAGGCCAGTGCGTCGAGTGCGCGCAGGCTGCGGCGCGAAGGTGCGGCGGAGGAGGTCATGGCAGGCTGGACTGGAAGATCAGGACGCCGGCATCGGGGCCGGTGGCGCCATCAGCGGCGCGTATGGCGCGGGGCCGGCGCCCCTCGGACCACGGGGACCGCCGGGGCCTCGGTGCGCAGGCACCAGCCCCGGGCCGCCGAACACCTCGCGCGCCGTGTCCGCGGTCGGACCCATGCTGGTGGCCTCCAACGCCGTGCCCTGTGCGCCGCGCGTGCCCCAGCCGCGCGCATGGAACTGGGCGCCGGGCTGCAGTTGCGCGCCGTACATCGCGCCGATGTGCGGCGGAAAGCGCACGGTGGTCTTGTCCGCAAGCAGCACGCCGTGCACGTCGCCACGGTCGGTGTACAGCAGGCGATCGATGCGCCCGCCCGCCGACAGGGCAACGAGCGCGCCCGGCTCGCGCGGCGGCGGGGCCATGCCGGGCACCGGCGGCTCGTCGGTCACGCTGCGGCCGTTGGCGGCGAGCGACTGCATGCGCACCACCGGCACGCCGGGTGCGCGCCAGCCGCTGACCTGCACCGTATCGCCGGGCCTGAGTACCTGCATTACGGCGGCCGAGAGGTGCGGCGGAAATGCGACCTGCGTGCCGTCGGCCAGCAGCAGCCCGTCGGCCTCGCCGTTCGGGTTGAGCAGCCATTGCTGCACGCGGCCGCTGGCGACCGTGCCCGCTGTCGGCACGGCGTGTGGCAGTGGCGCGGTGGCGCCGGGCCGCTGCGGGGGGAGCGGTCCGCCCGGTGGTGGGGGCGGCATCTGGGCGAAGGCGGCGCTGCCGGCCAGCAGGCAGGCGGCGGCGATGAAGGTGATACGGGGTGTCATGGTCAGCTCCTTGTGTGGATGGATGCCCAAGGACATCTCACACAACGTGCCAGCGCATGAATCCTTTTAAATCAACGACTTGCGCGTGTCCGGCAGCCGGCGTCCGCATGATCCGGAGACACCGGGTGTCCGGTTTGCGGACACCTGCGGCTCATTCGAGCCCGTACTGCGCCAGCTTGCGATACAGCAGTTGCCGGTGAATGCCCAGCCGGCGTGCCGTTTCGGCGCGGTTGCCCTGCGTCTGCGCGAGCGCGTGGGCGATCAGCAGGCGCTCGAGCTTCTCGACGGCGGCTGGCAGTTCGCCCTCGAGCCAGTCGGCGGGCAGCGTGGCGGGGGCTTCGCCGGGAGCTGCGGCACCGAGCGCGAGGTTCAGGTCCGCGCCGCCGATCACGCGGTGCCGCACCAGCGCATGGCAGCGCTCCATCACGTTGCGCAGCTCTCGCACGTTGCCCGGCCACGGGTGGCTCAGCAGCCGCTGCGCCGCCTCGGCCGACAGCGCCTTGGGCACGGCATCGGGCGCACCTTGCAAGGCGGCGCGGCGCAGGAAGTGCTCCGCCAGCGGAATGATGTCGGCCAGTCGCTCGCGCAGCGGCGGCATGCGGATCGACAGCACGTCGAGCCGGTACAGCAGGTCTTCCCGGAAGCGTCCTTCGCGCACGGCGGCGGCCAGGTCGCGGTGCGTGGCAGCGACCACGCGCACGTCGACCTTCACCGTCTTGTGGCTGCCCAGCGGCGTGACCTCGCCCTCCTGCAGCGCGCGCAATATCTTGGCCTGCACGTCCAGCGCCATGTCGCCGATCTCGTCGAGCAGCAGCACGCCGCCGTCGGCCGCGCGAAAGCACCCGGGCCGATCGCCGGTGGCGCCGGTGAAGGCGCCGCGCACGTGGCCGAAGAGTTCGCTTTCGAGCAGTTCCTTCGGAATGGCCGAGCAGTTGACGGCCACGAAAGGGCGTTCGGCGCGGGCCGAGTAGCGGTGCAGGGCGCGCGCCACCATTTCCTTGCCGGTGCCTGTCTCGCCGAGCACCAGCACCGGCATCGCGTTGGCGGCGGCCAGGCCGATGCGCTTGTGCACCTCGCGCATCGCCTGGCTCGGGCCGATCAGGTCGCCGTCGTCGTCCCCGGTGTTGCTGGCGGACGGCGAGGCTGCCGTGTGCCGCTGAAGCGCGCGTTCCAGCACCTCGCGCACCGCCTCGCGGCTGATCGGCTTGGCCAGGTGGTCGAAGGCACCCAGCCGCATCGCCTCGATGGTGTTGCCCGCGCTCGAGAACGCGGTGAGCACGATCACCGGCGGCAGCCGCGCCATACGCGCCTGCAGGGCCGCAAGCGTCTGCAGGCCGTCCATGCCGGGCATGCGGTGGTCGAGGAACACGGCGTCGAAGCGCTCGCGCGACAGCGTCTCGATGGCCTCGTTGCCGCTGGCGACGGGGACCGTCTCGTGGCCCAGGCCCTGCAGCGTTTCGGCCAGCGTGTCGCGAAACGCGTTGTCGTCGTCGACGATCAGGAGGTGCGCCATGGAAGTTCCAGTTCGAAGCGGGTGCCCGGTGTCAGCGGCATGTGATGCAAGTCACCGCCGTGCGCCAGCGCCACTTCGCGCGCCAGCGCCAAGCCCAGCCCGGTGCCGTCGGCGCGGCCGGTGGCGAAGGGCTCGAACAGGCTGGCTTGCAGCGATTCGGGCACGCCGGGGCCGTCGTCGTCCACGCGGATGGCCAGCGTGCGCGCATCGGGCTGCAGGGCCGAGAGCACGACGTGGCCGCCGCGCGGCGCATGGCGCACCGCGTTGTCGAGCAGGTTGTCGACCGCGCGCGCCAGGTGCACCGGGTCGAACACGGCGCTGGCGGGCCTGTCGTGCTGCAGCGTGACCTGCACGCCGGCGGCATCGGCCTTGGGCGCCACGGCGGCCACACGCTCGTCGAGCCAGCGGTGCAGCTCCACTTTTACCGGAGCCAGCGTCACCGGCTGCACGAGCGCAAGAAGGCTCTGCACCAGCCCATCGAGCCGGTCGATCTGCCCGACGATCACGCGCAGTGCCTCGCCCTGCTTCTCGGGCGTGGCGGCCAGCGCGTTCTCGGCCTTCAGCCGCATGGTGGCGATGGGGTTGCGGATCTCGTGCGCGATGCCGCCCGTCATGCGGCCCAGCGCGGCCAGGCGCTGGTCGCGGCTGCGCTGCTGGGCGGCCGCGCGCAGGTGGGCGCGGGCCTCCTCGAAGCGCTGGCGGTAGTGGTTGAAGCCGTCGACGATGCGGTCGAGCTCGCGCACGCCGGTGCGAGGCAGCTCGGGCATGGCGCCGCCGTCGGCATCGGCCTGCGCCAGCCGGTTTTCCAGGCGTTGCACGTGGCGCAGTCCGCGCAGCAGGATGAAGCCCAGCCACAGGCCCGAAGCCAGCACCAGCAGCAGCAACACGCCCAGCCCGGTGCGCAGGCTGTCCTGCGCAGCCAGCGCACCGCCGTTGGTGCGGGTCATGGTCCAGGCCGCCAGGTCGTTGCCCGGCGCCGCCAGCGGACAGGCCGCGACGATCAGCGCCTCGCGGCTGCCGCGCACCACGTCGGTCTGCGGCTGTTGCGTGCGGGCCGCAAGCTGCGCCATTTCGGCGATCAGCGGCTGCTCGGCGGCAGGCACGTCGCGCTTCACGCCGCTGCCTTCGTAGGTGGGGTAGGCGTAGGCCAGCTGGCCGCCGCTGGCCTGCCACACGCCGCCTTCGACGTGCGGCGCCTCGACCAGCACCAGCTGCAGCAGCACTTGCAGCAGGTCGACCTGGGGTTGTGCGGGGGCGGGCGCGGTGGCCGACCTGGCATAGCGCGCGGCGATGGCCCGGCATGACTGCTCGGTGGCCGTGCGCCCCGCCGCCACCTGCGCCCCCGCACTGCTGCGGTACAGCGTGAGCATCACCACGGCCAGCGCGGCGCACATGCCGAACAACAGCACCCAGAAGAACAGCAACTGACCGCGCAGGGATTTCATCTGGCGCGGTCCTGCTCCGCCTTCGGGCCGCTGCGCATCAGCCGTGGTCACGTTCACGCAGTTCGCGCTTGAGCACCTTGCCGATCGCACTGCGCGGCAGCTCGTCGATGAAGCTCAGCCGCGCCAGGCGCTGCGTCTTGCCGAGCTGCGCGTTGGTCCATTGCAGCAGCGCGTCTTCGCTCGTGGCGTCGCCCTCGCGGCGCACCACGAAGGCCACCGGCGTCTCGCCCCATTGCTCCGACGGTACGCCGACCACGGCCACATCGGCCACCGCCGCATGGCCGCGCAGCACGGCCTCGAGGTCGCTCGGGTAGATGTTGAAGCCGCCGCTGATGATCATGTCCTTCTTGCGGTCGAACAGCGTGAGGAAGCCGTCGGCGTCGAAGCGGCCCACGTCGCCGGTGCGGATGAAGCGCTTGCCGCTGGCGTCGAACCACTCGGCCTCGCGTGTCTTCTCCGGCTGGCGGTGGTAGCCGGTCATCATGCCGCCCGAGTGGCCCACCACCTCGCCGGCCACCTCGGTGTTGCCGCGCGGCAGCTCGTTGCCTTCCTCGTCGATCAGGCGGATGTCGCTGCCCTCGGCGGGCTGGCCCACCGTGTGCAGCTTGGTCGGGTGCAGGTGCGCTTCCAGGATGCAGGTGCCGCCGCCTTCGGTCATGCCGTAGAACTCGATCAGCCCGCCGGGCCAGCGCTTGAGCACGTCGGCCTTGAGCGCGGCGTTGAAGGGCGCGCTGGTGCTGAACTTGAACTTGTACGAAGACAGGTCGTGCTCGTCGAAGCGCGGGTGCGCCATCAGCCGCTGGTACTGCACCGGCACGAGCATGGTGTGCGTCACGCGGCGCTTCTCGGCCAGCTGCAGGTAGCCGAGCGCGTCGAACTTGGGCATCAGCACCACGCAGCCGCCGAAAGCCAGCGTGGGGAAGAACACCACCAGCGTGGTGTTGGAGTAGAGCGGCGTCGACAGCAGCGTGACGGTGTCGGTGCTGTATTCGTACCTGGCGCCGCGCTGCACGTGGGACCAGCGCATGCCGTGGCCCTGCACGATGCCCTTGGGCTCGCCGGTGGTGCCCGACGAATAGATGATGTTGAAGGCCCACGAGGGCTGCACCTCGACGGCCTCGGGCTGCGAACCGGCCGGCGCCAGCCAGTCTTCGATGTCGCGGCCGACCTGCGAGCCGTCCAGTGCCACGCGCGGAATGCCGCCTTCCTTCGCGGGGCCGATCACGTCGGCTGCCGATGCGTCACTGAACAGGATGCGCGCGTCGGCGTCCTCGATCATTCGGGCCAGGCTGGCGGGCGTGGAGCCGGGCGCCAGCGGGGCCACCGCGACGCCCGCGCGCAGCGCACCCAGGAACACGGCCGCGTAGTTCACCGACGACGAGGCACAGATGGCGATGGCGTCGCCCGCCTTGAGCCCGTCGCGCTGCAGGCTGGCCGCGACGCGGTCCATCAGCGCGTCGAGCGCGCGGTAGTCCAGCGTGCGCGTGGCATCCGCCAGCGCGGCGTGGTCGGGGGTGTGTTGTGCGTGGAGGCGAACCAGATCGGCAATGGCGCCGAAACTGCGTTCCATAGAGGCTTGAACAGCGGGGTGCATGGGAGAGTCAGTCCTTCATCTTGGCCAGCCGGCAGGATAGCGGACCTGTCGCGCGTGGCCAGCGCCTGGGCGACGCCTGCCGGTGCAGGACACAGCGCCGTCAGTTGCCGATCAGGAAGGCGGGGCCACGATGCCCGACCACCAAGGAGCTCACCATGGGATTACTCGACATCCTCCAGCAGGCCATCGGCAACAACAGCAACAACGCCGAAGACCACATCGACCAGGTCGCGCAGCACGCCTCGCCCGGCGAACTTGGCGCGGGGCTCGCCGCGGCCATGCGCTCGGACCAGACGCCGCCTTTCGGCGACACGGTCGGCAAGCTGTTCGGCCAGTCGTCGCCCACGCAGCAGGCTGGTGTGCTCAACCAGATCCTGGCCACGCTGGGCCCGGCCGCCGCCTCGGCGCTGGCCGGCGGCGTGCTCGGGCGCGTGCTGCAGCCGGGGCAGACGCAGGTCACGCCCGACCAGGCCTCGCAGCTGTCGCCCGCGCAGGTGACCGAGATCGCCACGCACGCCGAGCAGCAGCATGCCGGCGTCATCGACGAGGTGAGCCAGTTCTACGCGCAGCACTCGGGGCTGATCAAGACACTGGGCGGCGCGGCCATCGCCATCGCGCTGGCGAAGATGAAAGAGAACGCTACGCGGGGCTGACGGACTCCGGGGGGCGGTCAGCGTGCCGACGCGGTGGTCTCGGCCCGCACCGTCTCCCCGCCGCCCATCACCTTGTAGAGCGTGATGCGGTTGCTCTGCTCCGACAGTCGCAAGCCGATCAGCGTCTGCTGCGCCGTATACAGCGAACGCTGCGCGTCCAGCACTTCGAGAAAGCTGTAGCTGCCGCTGCGGTAGAGCGCGTTCGACAGCGTGTAGCTCTTCTGCGTGGCATCGACCAGCGATTGCTGCGCCGCAATCTGCTCGCCGATCGAGCCGCGCGTGGCCAGCGCATCGGCCACTTCCTTGAACGCGGTCTGCACCGTCTTCTCGTAGGTGGCGAGGTCGATCTCGCGCTGCGCCTTCGCCGAGTCGAGGCTGGCGCGGTTGCTGCCGGCGTTGAAGATCGGCAGGCTGACCGACGGTGCGAAGCTCCAGGTGCTGTTGCCGCCCTTGAACAAGCCCGACAGCGCCGTGCTCGACGAGCCCGAACTCGCGGTCAGCGAGATCGTCGGGAAGAAGGCCGCGCGCGCCGCGCCGATGTCGGCGTTCGAGCCTTGCAGCGTGTGCTCGGCGGCCAGCACATCGGGCCGCTGCTGCAGCAGTGTCGAAGGCAGCCCCGCGGGCACGTCGACCAGTGCGCTGGCCGTGGCCATGCCTGCGGCCGGCAATAGCTCGTCGGGCACGGTGGCGCCGGCCAGCAGGTCCAGCGCGTTGCGATCGAGCGCTACCTGCGCGGTGTAGCTGGCCACGTCCACACGCGCCGAATCAACGGTCGTCTGCGCCTGGGCCAGCGACAGCGCCGAGCTGGCGCCCAGTTCATGCATGCGGCCGGTCAGCGCATACGTGCGCTGCTGGCTGGCCAGCGTGTCCTGCGCGAGCTTCAGCCGTTCGTTGTCCGCGGCCAGCGTGAGCCAGGCCGAGGCGACTTCCGCCACCAGGCTGATCTGCGTGCTGCGGGTCGTGGCCTCGGTCGACAGGTAGCTCTGCAGCGCCGCCTCGTTGAGGTTGCGCACGCGGCCGAACAGGTCGAGCTCGTAGCTGCTGAAGCCCAGCGACGCGCTGTACGTCGAGCCGATGGACGATTCGCCGCTGCTGCTTGTTGCCGCCGAGGTGCGCGCGCGGGTGGCACCCGCCGTGGCCGCGATGCTGGGGAACAGTTCGGCGCGCTGCACGCCGTATTGCGCGCGAGCCTTCTCGATGTTCTGCACCGCCACGCGCAGGTCGCGGTTGTTGGCCAGCGCGAGCGCGATGGTGCGGCGCAGCCGGTCGTCGGTGATGAAGCTCTGCCAGCCGGTGGTGGCGGAGACGGTTGCATCCTTGGCCTCCTTCGCACCCGTGGAGGCCGGCCAGGTGGCGGGCACCGGCGCTTCGGGCCGCGAGTACACGGGCGCGAGGTTGACGCAGCCGGCCAGCAGCGCGGCTGCAACGAGTGCGGAGAGTCTGAAATGAATTCGGGTCATGGCGTTCATGCCTCAGGCAGCGCGGTCAGCGTGGATGCCGCCGCGGGTTTTTTCTTTTGCGCGAAGAAGCGCCGGATCACGACGAAAAACAGCGGCACGAAGAAGATACCCAGCGCGGTGGCGGTCGCGATGCCGCCGAGCACGCCCACGCCGATGGCGCGGCGGCTGCCCGAGCCCGCGCCGGTGCTCAGCGCCAGCGGCAGCACGCCGAACATAAAGGCCAGCGAGGTCATGAGGATGGGCCGCAGCCGCAGGCGCACGGCCTGCAGCGTGGCCTCGACCAGCGCAACGCCTTCGTCCTGCAGCTGCTTGGCGAATTCCACGATCAGGATCGCGTTCTTCGCCGACAGCCCCACCGTGGCCAGCAGCCCCACCTGGAAGTACACGTCGTTCGACAGCCCCGCCAGCTTCGTGGCCAGCACCGCGCCCAGCACGCCCAGCGGCACCACCAGCATCACCGAGAACGGCACAGACCAGCTCTCGTACAGCGCGGCCAGGCACAGGAACACGAACAAAATCGACACCGCGTAGAGCAGCGGCGCCTGCGAGCCCGACAGGCGTTCCTGATACGAGCTGCCGGTCCATTCGTAGCCGATGCCCTGCGGCAGCTGCTTCATGATGTTTTCCACCGCGTCCATCGCCGCGCCCGAGCTCACACCCGCGGCGGGGTCGCCGATCAGCTCGAACGACGACATGCCGTTGTAGCGCGACAGCTGCGGCGAGCCGTACGTCCAGCGGCTGCTGGCGAAGGCCGAGAACGGCACCATCTCGCTGCTGGCGTTGCGCACGTACCAGCTGTTCACGCTGTCAGGCTGCATGCGGAAGGGCGCGTCGGCCTGCACGTAGACCTTCTTCACGCGGCCGTTGTTGATGAAGTCGTTCACGTAGCTGCCGCCCATGGCGCTCGACAGCGTGTCGTTGATGTCCGAGGTCGAAAGGCCCAGCGCCGAAGCCTTGCGGTCGTCGATGTCGATGGCGAACTGCGGTGTGTCGTCCAGGTTGTTGCTGCGCACCTGGCTCAGCGCGGGGTCTTTCTTGGCCAGGGCCAGGAACTGCTCGCGCGCCTGTGCCAGCGCATCGTGGCCGATGCCGCCCAGGTCCTGCAGCTGCACGTCGAAGCCCGCGTTCGAGCCCAGGCCGCGCACGGCGGGCGGCAGCATCACGAACACGTTGGCGTTGCTGGTGCGCGCGGCCATCTCCATCGTGAAGCGGCGCGACAGCGATGCGGCGTCTTGCCCGTCGCCGCCACGCTCGCTCCAGTCCTTCAGCGTGATGAAGGCATTGCCCGTGGCCTGGTCGCCGCTCAGGCCGGTCAGCGTGATGTAGTGGCTGACTTCCTTCTGCGAGGACAGGTATTGCTCGAAGCGCTTCATGGTCTGCTGCAGCTGCTCGTCGGTGGCGCTGGCGGGCAGCTTCACCTGGGCCATCAGCGTGCCCTGGTCTTCGTCGGGCAGGAACGAGGTGGGCAGGCGCATGAAGGTCACGGCCAGCACGCCCACCAGCAGCGCGTACACCAGCAGGCTGCGCTTGCCGCGCCGCAGCAGGCCGCCGACGCCCGAGCGGTAGCGGTCTGCATTGCGCTCGAAGTTGCGGTTGAACCAGCCGAAGAAGCCGCGCTTCTCCTGATGGTGGCCGGCCTCCACGGGCTTGAGCAGCGTGGCGCACAGCGCCGGCGACAGCGTGAGCGCCACCAGCACCGACAGCAGCATGGCCGCGACGATGGTCACCGAGAACTGGCGGTAGATCACGCCCGTCGAGCCGCCGAAGAAAGCCATGGGAATGAACACCGCCGACAGCACCAGTGCAATGCCCACCAGCGCGCCGGTGATCTCGCGCATCGACTTGCGCGTGGCTTCCTTCGGCGAGAGCCCTTCCTCGGTCATGAGCCGCTCGACGTTCTCCACCACCACGATGGCGTCGTCCACCAGGAGGCCGATGGCCAGCACCATGCCGAACATGGTCAGCGTGTTGATCGAGTAGCCCAGCAGCGCCAGCACGCCGAAGGTGCCCAGCAGCACCACCGGTACCGCGATGGCGGGCACCAGCGTGGCGCGCAGGTTCTGCAAAAAGAGGTACATGATCAGCACGACCAGCACCATCGCCTCGCCCAGCGTCTTGGCCACTTCCTCGATGGAGATGCGCACGAAGGGCGTGGTGTCGTAGCCGACCACGGCCTTCATCTGGTTGGGGAAGAAGGGCGCCAGCTCCGCGAGCTTGGCCTTCACCGCGTTCGACACCGTGAGCGCGTTGGCGCCGGTGGCCAGCTTCACGCCCATGCCGGACGACGGCTTGCCGTCGAAGCGCGAGCTGACGGTGTAGCTCTCGCTGCCGAGTTCGATGCGCGCGACGTCGCCCAGCCGCACGATCGCGCCGCTGCTGCTGTCCGACTTGACGATCACCTCGCGGAACTGGTCGGCGGTGCGCAGCTTGCTGCGCGCGGTGATGGTCGCGGTGAGCCGCTGGCCCGCGGCCGCCGGCAGCGCGCCGAGCTGGCCGGCCGAGACTTCGGTGTTCTGGCTGGTGAGCGCGCTGGTCACGTCCGAGGGCATCAGCGAATACTTCTGCAGCCTGGCGGGGTCGAGCCAGATGCGCATGGCATAGCCCGAACCCAGCGTCTGCACGTCGCCCACGCCGTCGATGCGGCTGAGCACGTCGAGCAGGCTGCTGGAGATGTAGTCGCCGATGTCGGTGGCCGAGGCGCTGCCGTCCTGCGAGACCAGCGAGACGATCATCAGGAAGTCGGTGCCCGACTTGGTGACCGTCACGCCCTGGCTCTGCACCGATTGCGGCAACTGCGACTCGGCCTGCTGCAGCTTGTTCTGCACCTGCATCTGCGCCACGTCGGCGTTGGTGCCGGCCTCGAAGGTGAGCTCGATGCGCGCGGTGCCCGACGAGGTGCTGCTCGACGACATCGAGACGAGCCGGTCGAGGCCCTTCATCTTCTGCTCGATCACCTGCGTGACCGAGTCCTCGATGGTCTTGGCCGAGGCACCGGGGTAGGTCGCGTTGATGGAGACCTTGGTGGGTGCGATGTTGGGGTATTGCTCCAGCGAAAGCGTGGCAATGGACAGCCCGCCGGCAAGCATGATGACGATGGCGATGACCCACGCGAAGATGGGCCGGTCGATGAAGAAGCGTGCCATGTGCGTTGCTTCCTCAGCGGCTGGTGCCGGCGCTTGCCGCGCTGGCCACCGTTGCGGTGGTGTCGGCGGTCACGGGTTTCACTGTGTCGCCCACTTTGACTTTGAGCGAGCCCTCGACGATCACGCGCTCGCCCGCCTTCAGCCCGTCGGTCACTTGCCAGCGATTGCCGACCGCGCGCGACACCTTCAGCGCGCGCTTCTCGACCTTGTTGTCGGCTGTGACCACCAGCGCGGAGGCATCGCCGCTGGCCGTGCGTGTCACGCCCTGCTGCGGCACCAGCAGCGCCCGTTCGGCCACGCCCTCTTCGAGCACTGCGCGCACGTACATGCCGGGCAGTAGCGTGCGCTCTGGGTTCGGCACCAGGATGCGCAGCGTGACCGCGCCCGTGCCTTCGCTGACGGTGACGCTCGCGAACTGCAGGCGCCCGGCGTGGGCGTAGACCGTGCCGTCTTCCAGCAGCAGCTTCACCGAGGCTTCACTCTTGTCGCCGCTGCTCTTGAGCGTGCCGGCGGCCAGCTCGCGCTGCAGCCGCAGCAGCTCGGTGGTCGATTGCGTCACGTCGACATGGATCGGGTCGAGCTGCTGCACGGTCGTGAGCGCGGTGGTCTGGCTGGCCGTGACCAGCGCGCCCGGCGTGACCGTCGAGGCCTCGATGCGCCCAGCGATCGGCGCGGTGATACGTGTGAAGCCGAGGTTGATGCGCGCCGTGTCGAGCGAGGCGCGGGCCACGCCGAGCTCGGCCTCGGCCTGCTGCAGCGTGGCCTGGCTGTCGTCGTTGGTCTGCTGGCTGACGGCGTCGATCTTCGCGAGCTCGGCATTGCGGCGCGCGGTGACCTTCGCGGAGTTGACCGTGGCCTCGGCCTTGGCGACGCTGGCCTGCGCGCTGGCGTAGGACGCCTTGTAGCTGGCGGGGTCGAGCTGGTAGAGCACCTGCCCGGCCTTGACCAGCGCACCTTCTTCGAACAGGCGCTGCTGCACGATGCCGCCGACCTGCGGGCGGATCTCCGCGCTCAGGCGGGCGCGGGTGCGGCCCGACAGCTCGGTGGTGATCGGCTGGTTCTCGGGCTGTATGGTCACCACGCCGACTTGCGCGGCGGGGAGCTGGGGCGGTGCGGAAGAAGAGCCGGAGCATCCCGCGATCGCGCCCAGCAGGCCGAAGGCCAGGGCGCACGCGAGGCCGGTGCGGATGAAGCGGGAAGACATGTTCAGAAGATTCCAATCGGGTTTGGAATCCATGGTCTTCAGTGAATGTGGAGCGAATGTGGAGGTCCCTGCGGCATGCACGGCCATGGGCGCTGAATGCACCGCGCGGGCCTCATCTGGCTTATCTTGTGGCCCTTCATGAAGATCAGCATCACCACCAAGCTCTTTCTCGCCGTGCTGGCCACCGCCGTGCTGGCCGTGGTCGCGATGGGCGCGGCCTCGCGCTGGAACTTCGAGCGCGGCTTTGTCGGCTACCTCAACGAGCAGGGCGTGGAGCGGCTCGACTCCGTGCTGCCGAACGCCGTTGCGGCCTACCGGCAGAACGGCAGCTGGGACTTCCTGCGAGACAACCCCCGCCCCTGGTTCGAGATCATGCGGCCCGCGCCTTCCGCCTCGGGCGAGCGCTTCGAGCCGGGGCGCACCCCGGCGCTGGTGTCCGACCTGACGGGCGCCGTGCTGCGCATCGCGCTGCTCGATACGGACAGGAAGGTGATCGTGGGCTTCAGGGAGATTCGCAAGGGTGCCATTGAACGTGCCGTGGTGGTCGACGGCAAGACCGTGGGCTGGGTCGCGATGATGCCGTTCCAGAGCGTGAGCGAGGCCGGCGACCAGCGCTTCCAGAAAAACCAGCTGCGCGCGAGTTGGGTCATCGGCAGCCTGTGCGTGCTGCTGGCCGCGGGCATCGCGTGGTGGATCGCGCGGGTGCTGCTCGCGCCCGTCAAGCGTGTGGCGGCGGCCACGCACCGATTGACATCGGGCGACTACGCGAGCCGCGTGGCGGTGGCATCGCACGATGAGGTGGGGCAACTGGCGCGTGACTTCAATTCGCTGGCCTTCACCTTGCAGCGCAACGAGCGGATGCGTCGCGAGTTCATGGCCGACGTGTCGCACGAGCTGCGCACGCCGCTGGGCGTGCTGCACGGCGAGCTGGAGGCAATGGAAGACGGCGTGCGCCGCCTCGACGCGCAGGCCGTGCGCTCGCTGCAGCACGAAGTGGGCATGCTCAACAAGCTGGTGACCGACCTGTACGACCTGTCGATGGCGGACGTGGGCGCACTCGCGTACCGCAAGGCCGACATCAACCTGCGCGAGCTGCTGGAGCTGAGCGTGGATTCGTTCCGCGAGAGGCTGGCTTCGGCTGGCCTGCGACTGGAGCTGGTGCTGCCCGCGCAGCCGCTGATGATGTTCGCCGACGAACGGCGCATGCAGCAGCTCTTCAGCAACCTCGTGCTCAACGCCTGCCGCTACACCGACGCGGGCGGCATGCTGCGCATCGAGGCACGCGAGGCCGACAACCAGATCGCGATCGATCTCATGGATTCGGCGCCTGGCGTCGACGCGGCGCTGCTGCCGCGCCTGTTCGAGCGTTTTTTCCGCGGCGAGGGTTCGCGCAACCGGGCCAGTGGCGGCGCGGGCCTTGGCCTTGCCATCTGCCGCAGCATCGTCGAGGCGCATGGCGGCACCATCGAGGCGAAGGCTTCGCCGCTGGGCGGGCTGTGGATTGCGGTGCGGCTACCGCAATGAACGACACGATCATGGCAACTGCTTCTTCTTCGTCCGCGCACATCCTGATCGTCGAGGACGAGCCGCGCATGGCGGCGCTGCTCGCCGACTACCTCCAGGCCTCGGGCTACACCTCGCAATGGATCGCCAACGGGCTGGAGGTTGTGCCCTCCGTGAAGGCTCGCCGGCCGGACCTTGTGCTGCTCGACCTGATGCTGCCCGGACAGGACGGCATGAGCGTGTGCCGCGAGCTGCGGTTGTTCAGCGAGGTGCCCGTCATCATGCTCACGGCGCGCGTCGAAGAGGCCGACCGCCTGATGGGCCTCGAGATCGGCGCTGACGACTACATCTGCAAGACGCCATTCAGTCCGCGCGAGGTGGTGGCGCGCGTGAAGGCGCTGCTGCGCCGCAGCGGCTATGCGTCGCGCGAGGCATCGCCCCTGCAGATCGACGAGCAGACGTACAAGGCGACGCTGCACGGCACCCCGCTGGGGCTCACGCCGATCGAGTTCCGCCTGCTGAAGGCGCTGGCCGATGCTCGGGGCCGCGTGCTGTCGCGCGACAAGCTGCTCGACCATGTGCATGCAGACCAGCGCGCGGTGACCGATCGGGCGGTGGACAGCCATGTGAAGAACCTGCGCCGCAAGCTCGATGCGGCGAGCCGGGGGCAGGAGTTGATACGGTCGATTTATGGAGTGGGGTACCGGCTCGACTTGCCTTGATCGCCGCGTTCGCCCGTATCACGCGCCAGTCGCAGCAGCTCGCCGCACGGCACCGATGATGTACTCGATTTCCTCGTCGTCGAGCATCGGGTAGAGCGGCAATGCGAGCGAACAGCCGGCCAGCCCTTCGCTGTGCGGCAGGGCGCCGTTGCCGTGCCAAGGCTGGAGTGCCTCGTGCCGGTGCAGCGGCTGCTCGTAGTAGATGCGGGTGGCGATGCCGGATGCGGCCAGCCGGGCCGCAAAGGTTTCGCGTTCGCGCGGGCCAGGCAGCCGGACGACGAAGTAGTTCCACGCGTGGCCGGGCGAGTCTGGCGGCAAGCGAATCGGCAAGTCGGCCCAGGCCGACAGGTAGCGTGCGGCGATGGCACGCCGTCGCGCGATGTGGTCCGGGAAATCGTCCAGGGCGGCATTGAGCAGGCAGGCCTGCAGTTCGTCCATTCGGCTGTTGTGCCCGAGGCAGTGGTGCTGGCCGTCGTGGTAGCCGTGGTTGCGCAACAGGCGGGCCTTGCTGGCGTGGAGCGGGTCCCTGAAGGCCAGCGCACCGGCGTCGCCGGCAGCACCGAGAGTCTTGGTCGGATAGAAGCTCATTGCCGCGGCATCGCCCCAGGTGCCGGCGTTGCCCGCGGCGATGCCGTCACTGGCCCGGGCACCGAGGCACTGGGCCACGTCCTCGACCAGCAGCAGTTTTTCGTCGCGGCAGTAGGCGGCCAGCTCGGGCAGGCCGCTCGGGTCGCCGAAGAGGCCGACCGCGAGGATCGCGCGGGTCCGGGGCGTTCGGGCATTGCGGAAATGCGCAAGCGTTGGCAGGAAGTCGTCTGGCGCACTGTCGACGAAGACCGGCCGCGCGCCGGCGCCGAGCACTGCTTCCGCGCACGCGACGAAGGTGTAGGTGGGCATCAGGACCTCGTCCAGCGCGTCCCCTCCGCCCGCGCTTCCGATGCCGAGGCTCTTGAAGGCCAGCAAAAGCGCTTCGGAACCCGACCCCACGGCCACGGTCTCGCGGCCATGCAGCAGCGCCGACAGCCGCGCCTCCAGAGCCTGGACCTGCGGCCCGAGGATGTACGTGCCGCTGCGCAGCACGGCGGCGAGGGCCTGGGCCAGGCGCGTCGCCATCGGTTCGGCGGAAGCCGCCGGCCGGAACAGCGGGATTTTCATGCGTGCAGTATCTGGCAGGCCCGGGTGACGGCCACAAGGCCGTCGGCACCCGACGCGACGCGGCTGGCCTGGCCCAGGATGGCGCGCCGGAAGCCCTGGTACTGCCGTGTCAGGGCATCGTCGCCGGTCGTCGTCGCTGTCGAACGGCGCAGGTCCAGCAGCTGCTCACGGTGGCCGTCGCACACATGCAACCGGGCGCTGGCCGGCATGCTGCCGTAGCCGCTCTCGAATTCGGCGATCAGGGCACCCAGCCGCACTCGGGCGCGGATGCTTTGTTCGCCGATGTGCCGCGCGAGCACTTCCAGCGGTGCTTCCACGGGAATTGCGCACAGCCAGGCGAACAGGTCGATGTCGTGCACCATCAGGTCCAGTACGCTGTCCCTGGCCGTGGCGACGCGGGTCGAATAGCGGCGAAACCGCATGAAGGGACGCCGGCCCTGCTGGCCCCGGCTGTGGCTTGCCGCCGCGTTCCGAAGCCGGTCTAGCACGGCTTCGTCGAACACCGGGTTGAAGCGCTCGATGTGCCCGGTGCTCAGGGTGACGCCGCATTGCCGGGCGGTGTGGATCATCAGGGCGCCTTCGTGCCGGTCGATGCAAAGCGGCTTCTCGACCAGCACGTGGCAGCCGCGCCGCATCAATGCCATCGCGACTTCGGCGTGCGCGTCGTCGCTGGTGGCGACTGTGACCGACGCGATGCCCGACGGCAGATCGTCCAGGCTCGGCAACAGCGGCAGCGCCGCGAGTTCGCTGGCAGCGCGGGCCGACGACGAGCAATCCACCAGGGCACGCAGGTGGAAGCCGCTCAAGGCGAGGAGCTTTCGGGCATGGACGCAGCCGAAGCGGCCGAGGCCCACGACTGCATGGGCCAGCGGAGCGTCGAGCGGGAGCGGAACCGCGAAGGTGGCGATGGGGTCGGCGACGATGGCCGCGCTGTCGTCGTCGATGGCAGGCGTCGTGAAGGACATCGCGGCGTCGATGGCTGTGTCAGCTCATTGCGTCGCGCAGCCGGTCGGCCACGGTCTGCAGGTGAGCGCCGCGGATGACGTGCTTGTAGACGCCGGCGGCAACGCGTTCTTCGCCGATGATTTCGAAAGAGGGCTTGGTTGCAGGCGCTTCCGCCAGTTCGTAGCGCGTGGGCTGTGCGGCGAAGAGGCATTCCCGCCCATAGGCCTGGACGCCGAACTCGGCGATGAAGCCCGCCAGCTCCCGCTCCAGTTGGCCGCCGAAGCTGCGCGCATAGCCGTGCATGTCGTCCAGCTTGGCCTGCAGCTCGTGCTCGTCGAGCTCCACCATGACATGGCGCTCGGAAGCCAGCCGCGCCGACGGGCTGGGATGGCCCACGGTGGGATAGCCGAGCGAGACGACCTCGCAGCCGCGCGCTGCGGCGTGCGCGGCGACCTGGTTGGCCAGCAGGCGACACAGGTCGTGCGACGGGTTGTAGTCCTCCGCTTCGTCGGCGACTATGCAGTCGATGCCTTGTTCGACGACGTGCGTCGTCAAGGCACCGACCCACTGCGTGAACAGGCGCGTGTCGCCTTCGAGCAGTGCCCGGTAGATGTCGGCATCGGCGACCGGCTGCACAACCGCTGGAATCCAGTTGGCACCAGCTTGCGCCAGGTTGTCGATCGTCGGCTCGAGCCGCGGCACACCGGTTGACCCGGCGCCGTTGGTCAGCACCACGAAGTCCGGCCGCTCATTGCGCAGCCATTTCCAAAGCAGCAGTTCGTGGCCCGAATGGGCGGCGATCACCAGCGGCTTCATGCGCTTGGGCCGCCCGGGCGGACAAGGGTCGAGATACGGCGCAGCGGACCGGTCACGCGCCATGAGTGACTGGCATAGACCTCGCGCAACTGCGCCTGGAGCAGGGCGAGTTCGGCGCGCGCCTGCCGGACCTGCTGCTCGGCTCCGGCCAGCCGTGCATTGCAGTCGGCGTTCGACTGTGTCGCATGCTCCGACTGGCGCAGTGCCTCTGCATGCAGCGCGTCGATCCGGTCCTGATACATGCGCTGATGGTCGTTGAAGGACTGCTGAAGGCCTGCGACGTGCTGATGCAGAGACGCAATGGTCAAGTGCGCCGCCGAAGGACTGCCGCGCCGGATCCAGTCCTGCATGTAGCGGGACATCTCGTCCGCGCGCTGGTTCGCTGGAACCTCGATCACCGGATGTTGCCGGACCATGCGCTGCACGCAGCTCTCGAGCGCGCCGAGCGTGGCGTCGAGGCTGCCATGCGCACGCATCCATTCGCCGGCCTTGCCCGCATCCCCGGCGTCATAGCGGTCGAGTTCGGCGCCCACGCTCTCCCGCGTGATCGGCCGGATCAGCAGCGCCCGGCCGAAATTCCAGTGCCGTGCATGGGCCACGGTTGCAGCCGTCACCATCTCGGCCATGCCCCACACCGGGTCGAGCACCACCACCGCGTTGCCGGTGCACAGCGCCTCGGTGGCGCAGCGGCCCTTGCCGAAGACGATGTCGTAGCGGCCGAGCGCCTCCGCCGGGTCGGGCAGGTGGTTGCCGGTGCCGCTGCCGATCACGTCCAGCGACAGTCCGCGCTGCACGCAGGCGGCGCGGATTTCCTCCAGCTGCGCGTTGTGCGAGGCGTAGTTGCTGAAGACCAGCGCCGTGCGGGGCTGCGCCGGCAGGTCGCCGCGCCGGGGAAAGCGCGAAAGGTCGACACCGTTCTGGATCAGCTCGATGCGCTCGCGCGCGATGCCGAACTCGTGCACCAGGCGCTGCGCGCAGTTCTCGTCGACGGCCACATGGCACACGACCTGTGCGAACTGCGCCGGGCGCCCGTGATCGTCGCTGCGGTCATGGCATATCGTGAGGACCGGCACGTCGTGGAAATGCAGCAGCGCGCGAACCGTCTCGTGGTGCGTGTTGCCGACGATCACGTCTGGCCGCGCAGCCATGTCGGCCAGGTCGGTGACACAGGCGATGGAGGCGAAGCGCAATTCGTTCGCCATGTCGCCGAAGGCCGTCGCGAAGATGGTGACGGCGTGTCCGCGACGGCGCAGCCACATCGCCAGGTCGCGGGTGAACATTTCGGCGCCTGTGCGATGCAGCAGGTAGCACATCGCCAGCAGGATGTGCAGGGGTTTGCCGGACTGCGGCGCGTCCGTTGTGGGGGCCGTCGCCGTGTCGTTGTTCAATCGAGCGACGGCGCGCCGGCCAGAACGTGTCCTGCCTGCTGGTCTGCGTGATAGCTGGACCGCACCATCGCACCCACCGCCGCATGGCTGAAGCCCATCTTGTAGGCCTCTTCCTCGAACATCTTGAAGGTGTCGGGGTGCACGTAGCGGCGCACCGGCAGGTGCGAGCCCGACGGCGACAGGTACTGGCCGATGGTCAGCATGTCGATGTCGTGGGCGCGCATGTCGCGCATGACCTGCAGGATTTCCTCGTCGGTCTCGCCCAGGCCGACCATGATGCCGCTCTTGGTCGGCACGTTGGGGTGCAGCGCCTTGAACTTCTTCAGCAGGTTCAGGCTGAACTGG
The DNA here is from genome assembly GCF_900106655.1 of Variovorax sp. YR634. NCBI lineage: Bacteria > Pseudomonadati > Pseudomonadota > Betaproteobacteria > Burkholderiales > Comamonadaceae > Variovorax > Variovorax sp. YR634. The sequence goes on along the minus strand of NZ_FNOL01000016.1, from coordinate 111,806 downwards.
TAGTCGCTGCCGGGGCGCGCTTCCTTGTAGAGGCGCGGCGCGGTTTCGAGGTTGTGGTTCATCACGTCCGGCGGGGCGGCCTTGAGGATCTCGAGGGCGCGGTCGTCGCGGCCGCGGAAGTCGGGCACCAGGATCTCGATCTGCGTCATCGGCGAGAGCTCGCGGATGTTCTTGATGCAGTCGACGAAGTGCTGGCTGCCGCCGTCGCGCAGGTCGTCGCGGTCGACACTGGTGATCACCACGTACTTCAGGCGCAGCTTGGCGATGGTCTTGGCGAGGTTGAGCGGCTCGTCCTTGTCGAGCGGGTCGGGGCGGCCGTGGCCCACGTCGCAGAACGGGCAGCGGCGCGTGCACTTGTCGCCCATGATCATGAAGGTGGCGGTGCCGTTGCCGAAGCATTCGCCGATGTTCGGGCACGAAGCCTCTTCGCAGACGGTGTGCAGGTTGCTCTCGCGCAGGATCTGCTTGATTTCGTAGAAGCGCGTGGTGGGGCTGCCGGCCTTGACGCGGATCCACTCGGGCTTCTTGAGCACTTCGCCGGCCTGCACCACCTTGACGGGAATGCGCGAGAGCTTGGCCGCCGCTTTCTGCTTGGCCAGGGGGTTGTAGTTTTCGGCGCTCTGGGCGTCGCGGACGACTTCTGTGGTGCTCATTGGTGTGTCAAGGCGCCAGGAAAGTGGAGAGCTTCTGGCTCAGCACCGTGGCGGCTTCTTCCCATGTGGTTTGGATGCCGATTGTAGAAAGGTCGACCGTTTGCAGCCCTGCATAGCCGCAAGGGTTGATGCGGGAGAAGGGTTCGAGGTCCATCTGTACGTTGAGCGCCACGCCGTGGTAGGTGGCGTGGCGGCTCACCTTGATGCCCAGCGCGGCGATCTTTCCGAGGCCGCGGAACGGGTCGGCGGCGGGCATCGGGCCGGTCAGCGCGGCGTGCGAGAACGGGTCGTCCAGGCGCACGTAGATGCCCGGCGCGCCGGGCACGCGGTGGCCGGTGACGCCGAAGTGGGCGAGCGTGCGCAGCACCGATTCCTCGATGCGGTAGACGTATTCCTTGACGAAGTAGCCCGCCCGGCGCAGGTCGATCAACGGGTAGGCCACGACCTGGCCGGGGCCATGGAAGGTGACCTGTCCACCGCGGTCGGTCTGCACGATGGGGATCGCGCCAGGGTTCAGGATGTGGTCCTGCTTGCCCGCGATGCCTTGCGTGAACACCGGAGCGTGCTCGCAAATCCATAGCGCATCGGGTGTGTCGGGCGTGCGTTCCAGCGTGAACTGCTTCATTGCTGCGAAGGTATCGGCGTAGTCGACGCGGCCCAGAGGGTGCAGCTCGATGGCGGGGACGGTGGCGGTGTCTGTCATGGCATGGTCCGCCGCGCGGGCCGCTTGTGGGTCAAAGCACGACCTTGACCATCGGGTGCGCGGACAGCGCGCGATACAGGTCGTCGAGCTGTTCGCGGCTGGTGGCCGTGACGGTGATGGTCACGCCGAGGTAGTTGCCGGCCTTGCTGTCGCGCAGCTCGACGGTGGTGGCGTCGAAGGTCGGGTCGAATTGCTCGGCGATCTGCGTGACGGCATGCACGAAGCCGTCGACCTTGGCGCCCATCACCTTGATCGGAAACTGCGAGGGGTACTCGATCAGCGACTCCTTGCGCGGGTCGGGGATCGCGTTGGTGTCGGTGGGGGGGCTCGTGTTGTCGGTCATGCCAGGGCTCCGTGCTTCTGTGCGTTGTGTTGCTTGGCCTGCTGGTAGGCCGCGTACAGGCTCCTGTAGATGGGGCCGGGGCGGCCGTTGCCAATAGGTTGTCCGTCGAGCGTGACGACGGGCAGCAACTCCTTGCTGGCCGAGGAGATCAGCAGCTCGTCGGCGGCGAACACCTCTTCGCGCGAGATGGGGCGCAGCGCAAAGGGAATGCCATGCGCCTTGCACAGGCGTTCGAACAGGCTGTAGCGGATGCCGGTCAGCACGAGGTTGTTCTTGGGCGGGCCCATCAGCTTGCCGTCCTTCACGATCCACACGTTGCTCGACGAGGCTTCGCTGAGCCATTCGTCGCGGAACATGATGGTCTCGGCCGCACCGGCTTCCACGCTGATCTGTCGCGCGAGTACGGCGCCCAGCAGGCTGGTGCTCTTGATGTGGGCCTTCTGCCAGCGGAAGTCGGCCGCGGTGACGCAGGCCACGCCCTTGGCGCGGATGGCGTCGGAGATCGGCGGCAGCGGGTTCACCATCACGAACACCGTCGGGCGCAAGCCGCGCACCATTGCGTGGTCGCGCAGAGCAACGCCGCGCGTCACCTGAAAGTACACTGACTGGGGTTCGTCGCCGCCGGGCTCGACCAGCCGCATCACGATCTCGCGCCATTGCTCGAGCGAAAGCGGGTTCTCTATTTGCAGCTCGGCGAGCGAGCGGTCGAGGCGGGCCATGTGCTCCTCGAAGCAGAAGGGCTGGCCGAAGTAGACGGGGACGTATTCGTAGATGCCGTCGCCGAAAATGAAGCCACGGTCGAGGACGCTGATCTTCGCGTCGCGCAGGGTGGTGTACTCGCCGTCGAGGTAACAAAGCGTGGCAGGCAGGGCGTCGGTGATAGGGTGCATGAAGGAATTATGGTTGTGCGCGCCGCGTCGGGTTCGCGTCAGGGAATGAAGCGTCGATTTGCATGCGCGACAGCGCGGGGTGGCGGGACCGGCTGGGTTTTTACTTATAATCAATGGCTTTGTAGAAATTCTGGGTCGTCATCCGGGCTTCATTCGAAATGAAAACAATCGCCCGTCAAGACTCGGAGGTCGCTGAAGACCTCGACGCAGAATTCAAGCCGTTGACCGCCGATGAGGCGCGTGAACTGCGAGCAAAGAACCCTTCGGTCTCCCCATGGCGGGTGATCGCGGGTCAGTTGGTTGTCGGTCTGGTGGTGGCTCTGGCCGCCTGGGGACTGACGGGGAGGCAAAATCTGGGTTGGTCCGCCGCTTACGGTGCGATCGCGGTGGTTGTTCCATCGGCGGTTTTCGCACGCGGGCTGACCGGTCGGTTTTCTTCCTTGAATCCGGGCACTGCGGTGTTCGGGTTCTTCCTGTGGGAAATGGTCAAGATGGCCTTGTCCGTGGCGATGCTGATCGCCGCGCCAAGGCTGATAACGGCGCTGAGCTGGCCAGCAATGCTGATCGGCCTGGTGGTGACAATGAAGGCGGCCTGGTTGGCGGTGATGTTCTCGCCCCGGCGCCGGCAACAGAGAGACGAGTAACGGAATGGCTGCTGAAAACGCTGCGGAACATGGTCAGACCGCGGGTGAATACATCGTTCACCACTTGACGCACCTGCAAAGCTCCAAGCCCGGAGGTGTTGCTGACTTCTCGGTTTTCAATTTCGACTCGCTCTTCTTCTCGATCACGCTCGGCATCCTGGGTTGCTGGCTGCTCTGGCTGGCTGCCCGCAAGGCCACTTCGGGTGTTCCCGGCCGTTTTCAAGCGGCTGTCGAACTGCTCGTCGAAATGGTCGACCAGCAGGCCAAGGGCATCGTCCATAACGCCACGAGCCGCAAGTTCGTCGCACCGCTGGCCCTCACGATCTTCGTGTGGATCTTCCTGCTGAACGCAATGGACCTGTTCCCGGTCGATTTGTTCCCGGCAATCTGGGCCAAGATCTTCCACATCGCCGGCGAAGACCCGCACCACGCCTACCTGCGCGTCGTGCCCACCGCCGACCTCTCGGTGACCATGGGCATGTCGGTGGCAGTGCTGCTGATCTGCATCTACTACAACATCAAGATCAAGGGCGCCGGCGGCTGGATCCACGAGCTGTTCACCGCACCCTTCGGCAACCACTGGGCGCTGTACCCCTTCAACTTCGCCATGCAGATGATCGAGTTCGTCGCCAAGACGGTCTCGCACGGCATGCGGTTGTTCGGCAACATGTACGCCGGTGAACTGATCTTCCTGCTGATCGCCCTGATGGGCGGTGCCTGGTCCATGTCGGCCACCGGCATCGGCCTGGCCATCGGCCACATCATCGCGGGCACGGCCTGGGCCATCTTCCACATCCTGATCATCACGCTGCAAGCCTTCGTGTTCATGATGCTGACGCTGGTCTACATCGGCCAGGCCCACGATCACCACTGATCATCAGTTTTCGTTTCTGTTTTTTGTTTTCTCTTCAACCAAAGTCCTCTAGGAGTCATCATGGAAGTTATTAGCTTTGTTGCACTGGCCGCCGGCCTGATCATCGGTCTGGGCGCTGTGGGCGCATGTATCGGCATCGGCATCATGGGCAGCAAGTACCTCGAGTCGGCCGCACGTCAGCCTGAGCTCATGGGTGAACTTCAAACCAAGATGTTCCTGCTGGCTGGTCTGATCGACGCCGCTTTCATTATCGGCACCGGTATCGCTCTGTGGTTCGCAACGGCCAACCCGTTCCTGGCTCAGATCGCCAACCTGCCGAAGTAAGTCTTTCTCGTCGGACCTGCGTCGTCGTTCCCTAGTCCTCTGGCGTCTAGCGAATGGCTTCGATTCAATCCCAAAGAGAGGGTGAAAAGTGAGCATTACCGGTACCCTGATCGTTCAGATGATCGTGTTCCTGATCCTGGTCGGGTTCACGATGAAGTACGTGTGGCCGCCGATCGCGAAAGCGCTGGACGACCGCGCTGCGAAGATCGCCGAAGGCCTCGCTGCCGCCGACAAGGCCAAGTCCGAGCTGTCCGCCGCCAACAAGCGCGTGGAAGCCGAGCTGGGTCAGGCACGCAACGAGTCCGCACAACGTCTTGCCGACGCCGAACGTCGCGCCCAGGCCATCGTTGAAGAGGCCAAGGCCCGCGCGACCGAGGAAGGCAACAAGATCGTTGCAGCCGCACGCGTCGAAGCCGACCAGCAGGCACTGAAGGCCCGTGAAGCACTGCGCGAGCAGGTTGCCGCACTGGCCGTCAAGGGCGCAGAGCAGATTCTGCGCAAGGAAGTGAATGCAGGCGTTCACGCCGATTTGCTCGCCCGTCTGCAGACCGAACTCTGATAGAAGCCATGGCAGAACTCGCCACCATTGCACGCCCCTACGCCGAGGCGCTCTTCAAGGCGTCGTCGTCCGACGTCGCCGGAACCAGCGCCTGGCTCGAAAAGATTGCCGCCATCGCGGCCGATCCGGAGCTCCAGCAGTTCGCCGACAACCCGAAGGCCACGGCCGAACAGGTGATCGGCGTGGTCGCAGGTGCATTCGGTGCACCGTTGGCCGCTCATGCCCAGAACTTCCTGGGTGCGCTCCTCGAGAACGGGCGCTTTTCGGTGCTGCCGGAAATTGCGAAGCAGTTCCGGGCACTGGCCAACGCGAAGAGCGGTTCGTCCGACGCCGTGGTCTACAGCGCCTTCCCGATCGACGGCGCTGCGCTGGCCAATGTGTCGGCCGCGCTCGAAAAGCGTTTCGGTCGCAAGCTCCAGGTCACGGTCCAGCAAGAGCCGGAACTGATCGGCGGCATTCGTGTGGTGGTCGGCGACGAGGTGCTCGACACCTCCGTCAAAGCGCGCCTTGAACAAATGAAAGTTGCGCTGGCAGCCTGACGGTTTCCAGCCCTCTACTTGTAGCCTCAAAGAAAGAAGGAAAGAGTCATGCAACTCAATCCCGCAGAAATTTCCGAACTGATCAAGAGCCGCATCGAGGGCCTCGGGGTCAGCGCCAACATCCGTAACGAAGGCACCGTGGTGTCGGTGACGGACGGCATCGTGCGCGTGCACGGCCTGTCCGACGCGATGCAGGGCGAAATGCTCGAATTCCCGCCCACGGCAGACGGCACGCCGTCGTTCGGCCTGGCGCTGAACCTCGAGCGCGACTCGGTCGGCGCCGTGATTCTGGGCGAGTACGAGCACATCTCAGAAGGCGACACCGTCAAGTGCACGGGCCGCATCCTGGAAGTGCCCGTGGGCCCCGAGCTCATCGGCCGCGTGGTGAACGCACTGGGCCAGCCGATCGACGGCAAGGGTCCGATCAACGCCAAGATGACCGACGTGATCGAAAAGGTCGCACCGGGCGTGATCGCCCGCAAGTCGGTCGACCAGCCGATGCAGACCGGCCTGAAGTCCATCGACTCGATGGTGCCCGTCGGCCGTGGCCAGCGCGAGCTGATCATCGGCGACCGCCAGACCGGCAAGACGGCAGTGGCCATCGACGCGATCATCAACCAGAAGGGTCAGAACATGACCTGCGTCTACGTTGCGATCGGCCAGAAGGCTTCGTCGATCAAGAACGTGGTGCGCGCACTGGAACAAGCCGGTGCCATGGACTACACCATCGTGGTTGCGGCTTCCGCTTCGGAATCGGCTGCCATGCAGTACGTGTCGGCCTACTCGGGCTGCACGATGGGCGAATACTTCCGCGACCGCGGCGAAGACGCCCTGATCGTCTATGACGACCTGTCCAAGCAGGCCGTTGCCTACCGCCAGGTCTCGCTGCTGCTGCGCCGCCCGCCGGGCCGCGAAGCCTACCCCGGCGACGTGTTCTATCTCCACAGCCGTCTGCTCGAGCGTGCAGCCCGCGTGAACGCCGACTACGTCGAAGCCTTCACCAAGGGTGAAGTCAAGGGCAAGACCGGTTCGCTGACCGCACTGCCGATCATCGAAACGCAAGCCGGCGACGTGTCCGCTTTCGTGCCGACCAACGTGATCTCGATCACCGACGGCCAGATCTTCCTGGAAACCAACCTGTTCAACGCAGGTATCCGCCCCGCCATCAACGCCGGTATCTCGGTGTCGCGCGTGGGTTCGTCGGCTCAGACGAAGATCATCAAGGGCCTGTCCGGCGGTATCCGTACCGACCTGGCGCAGTACCGTGAACTGGCTGCGTTCGCGCAGTTCGCTTCCGACCTGGACGAAGCCACCCGCAAGCAGCTCGACCGCGGTGCCCGCGTGACCGAACTGCTGAAGCAGGCACAGTACAGCCCGCTGCCGATCTCGCTGATGGGCGCGTCGCTGTTCGCCGTGAACAAGGGCTTCATGGACGACCTCGAAATCAAGAAGGTGCTGCCGTTCGAACATGGCCTGCACCAGTTCCTGAAGTCCAGCCACGCCCCGCTGCTCGACAAGATCGAGAAGGCCAAGGCGCTCGACAAGGAAGCGGAAGCCGAATTGCTGGCAGCCGTCACCGCGTTCAAGAAGTCGTTCGCCTGATCGACCCCTTGATCGACGCAAGAAGGAGCTCTCATGGCAGCTGGTAAGGAAATCCGCGGCAAGATCAAATCGGTGGAAAACACCAAGAAGATCACCAAGGCCATGGAAATGGTCTCGGTTTCCAAGATGCGCAAGGCGCAGGAACGCATGCGCGCCGCTCGCCCCTACAGCGAAAAGATCCGCAACATCGCAGCCAACCTCGGCAAGGCGAACCCGGAGTACACCCACGCGTTCATGAAGACGACCGATGCCAAGGGCGTCGGCTTCATCATCGTGACCAGCGACAAGGGCCTGTGCGGCGGCTTGAACACCAACCTGCTGCGTGCCGTCACCGGCAAGCTGCGCGAAGCGCAGGCAGCGGGCAACGTGGTCGAGTCGGTCGCCATCGGCAACAAGGGTCTGGGTTTCCTGAACCGCATCGGCGCCCGCGTGGTGGCCCATGTGACGCAACTGGGCGACACGCCGCATCTGGACAAGCTCATCGGGCCGGTCAAGACGCTGCTGGACGCCTATGCCGAAGGCAAGCTGTCGGCGGTGTACCTGTGCTACACGAAGTTTATCAACACCATCAAGCAAGAGCCGATGGTGGAGCAACTGCTGCCGCTGAAGGCCGAGACGCTGCAAACCGAGTCGGGCCATCATTCGTGGGACTACATCTACGAACCCGACGCGCAAAGCGTGATCGACGAGCTGCTGGTGCGCTACGTGGAATCGCTGGTGTACCAGGCCGTGGCCGAAAACATGGCGTCCGAGCACTCGGCGCGCATGGTGGCCATGAAGGCTGCGACCGACAACGCGGGTAACGTGATCAGCGAACTGAAGCTGGTCTACAACAAGACCCGTCAGGCAGGCATCACCAAAGAGCTGTCCGAAATCGTGTCCGGCGCGGCCGCGGCCGCAGGCGTTTGATTGAAGCAATGCAACAGGCCGCGTTGCTGATCGGATGCGCTCTGCGCGCCCGGTAACCCAAGGCCTTTATTTAAGGGGACTCTGCGCAAAATGAAGAAGATTCTTGCTCTGGTGGCTATTGCTGCCGCTCTGACTGCTTGCTCCAAGAAGGAAGAGGCGCCCGCGCCTGCACCGGCTCCCGCTGCTGCACCCGCCGCTCCGGCTCCTGCCCCCGCTCCCGCAGCAGCGCCGGCTGCTCCCGCTGCAGCCCCGACGGCATCGGCCGCCGACCTGCCGCAGGAGTGCAACGACTACCTGGCCAAGGTGCAGACCTGCGTGGGTTCGCAAAGCGGCGCCGCTGCTGACGCGATGAAGGCCAGTCTCGACCAGACGAAGGCCACCTGGGCTTCGATGGGCGCCGACAAGGCCGCGTTGGGTCAGGCCTGCAAGGCTGCTTCGGACGCTTTCGCTGCGCAAGCGACGGCCATGAAGTGCTGATGAACTGACGAGAAGAAGTAGAGATTCAAGGGTGCCGGCCCGTCCGGCATTCTTGCAAAAGCGGCCCGTTTTGGCACCAGGACGCTTCTGCAAGAACCTGTCGCAAATTTATTGAGATCCATCCAGAAGGAAACGCCATGGCTGAAGGAAAAATTGTCCAATGTATCGGCGCCGTGGTCGACGTGGAGTTCCCGCGTGACCAGATGCCCAAGGTGTACGACGCCTTGAAATTCGAAGGCGGCGGGCTGACCCTCGAAGTTCAGCAGCTGCTCGGCGACGGCGTGGTGCGCACCATTGCACTGGGCTCGTCCGACGGCCTGCGCCGCGGCCTGATCGTGACCAACACCGGTGCACCCATCACCGTGCCGGTCGGCAAGGCCACGCTCGGCCGCATCATGGACGTGCTCGGCCGTCCAATCGACGAGCGCGGCGAAGTGGGCCAGGAGCTCACCGCTTCCATCCACCGCAAGGCTCCCGCGTACGACGAACTGTCGCCCTCGCAAGACCTGCTGGAAACCGGCATCAAGGTGATCGACCTGGTGTGCCCGTTCGCCAAGGGCGGCAAGGTGGGCCTGTTCGGCGGCGCCGGCGTGGGCAAGACCGTGAACATGATGGAACTCATCAACAACATCGCCAAGGCTCACTCGGGTCTGTCGGTGTTCGCCGGTGTGGGTGAACGTACCCGCGAAGGCAACGACTTCTATCACGAGATGGCCGACTCCGGCGTCGTGAACCTCGAGAAGCTCGAGGACTCGAAGGTGGCCATGGTCTACGGCCAGATGAACGAACCCCCGGGCAACCGTCTGCGCGTGGCGCTGACCGGCCTGACCATCGCCGAGTCGTTCCGCGACGAAGGCCGTGACGTTCTCTTCTTCGTGGACAACATCTACCGCTACACGCTGGCCGGTACCGAAGTGTCGGCTCTGCTGGGCCGCATGCCTTCCGCCGTGGGCTACCAGCCGACGCTGGCTGAAGAAATGGGCCGCCTGCAAGAGCGGATCACGTCGACCAAGGTCGGCTCGATCACCTCGATCCAGGCCGTGTACGTCCCCGCCGACGACTTGACCGACCCGTCGCCCGCCACGACCTTCGCTCACTTGGACTCGACCGTGGTGCTGTCGCGCGACATCGCCTCGCTCGGTATCTACCCCGCCGTGGACCCGCTGGACTCGACCTCGCGCCAGCTCGACCCGAACGTGGTCGGCGAAGAGCACTACAACGTGGCCCGCGCCGTGCAAGGCACGCTGCAGCGCTACAAGGAACTGCGCGACATCATCGCCATTCTGGGCATGGACGAACTGGCTCCCGACGACAAGCTGGCCGTGGCCCGTGCCCGGAAGATCCAGCGTTTCCTGTCGCAGCCGTTCCACGTGGCCGAAGTGTTCACGGGTTCGCCCGGCAAGTACGTGCCGCTGGCCGAAACCATCCGTGGTTTCAAGATGATCGTGAACGGCGAAGCCGACCACCTGCCGGAACAAGCGTTCTACATGGTGGGCACCATCGACGAAGCGTTCGAAAAAGCCAAGAAGGTCGCTTAAGGCGGCATAGGAACTCAGATGGCAAACACCATTCACGTCGACGTGGTCAGCGCGGAAGAGTCGATCTTCTCGGGCGAAGCCAGGTTCGTCGCGCTGCCCGGTGAAGCCGGTGAGCTCGGCATCTATCCGCGCCACACTCCGCTGATCACGCGCATCCGCCCCGGCGCCGTGCGTATCGAAACGGCCGACGGCAAGGAAGAGTTCGTCTTCGTGGCCGGCGGCATTCTCGAAGTGCAGCCCAACGCCGTCACCGTGCTGTCCGACACCGCGATCCGCGGCAAGGACCTCGATGACGAGAAGGCCAACCAGGCCAAGGCCGCCGCCGAGGAAGCGCTGAAGAACGCGAAGAGCGACATCGACATCGCGATGGCGCAGTCCGAGCTGGCCGTGATGGCCGCCCAGATCGCGGCCCTGCGCAAGTACCGCCAGAAGAAGTAATCGGTCTTCCCGATTGCTCCGACAAGAAGCCGCCTTCGGGCGGCTTTTTTGCGTCCGTACGCTTTCGCTCGATCATCTTTGGCTGAAACATGGTCGAAGTTCGGCCTTGTCTGGCTGAAGAGCGCCGCCTAGTATTCGCCTTCGTCCAGCAGCCGGGCTGCGGGCGCAAAGCAAAAGAACACCGGAGACAAAGCGCGTGGCACCCTGGAGTGGCATCACTGCGGACGAGATGCGGCTGCTGGAAACGACTTTCTGGTCGGCCGGCGGCTCGCGCCACGCCATGGCCGAGCAACTCGGCTTTTCCAAGAGCAAAGCCAACGGGCTGATCGCCGGCCTCGTCGACCAGGGCCTGCTCGCCGAAGCCGGCCTGCAACGTTCCTCAGGCGGTCGCCGCGCGGAAAACCTCCAACTGCATGCCGGCCTTGGCGTGCTCGTCGGCATCGACATCGGCGCCACCAGCCTCGACGTGGCCGTGCTTCGGCCCGATCTCACCGTGCTCGCGCAGCACGACGAACCGGCCGACGTGCGCGAAGGCCCGGCCGTGGTGCTGGCCCGCGTGCGCACGCTCATGCGCGAACTGCTGGGCCGCTGCAACGCGAGCGCCAAGGACGTGCTCGGCATCGGCATCGGCGTGCCCGGCCCCGTCAACTTCGAGATCGGCCAGCTCGTGAACCCGCCGCTGATGCCCGCGTGGGACAGCTTCTCCATCCGCGACTACCTGCGCGAGGACTACGCGGCGCCCGTTTTCGTCGACAACGACGTGAACCTCATGGCGCTCGGCGAACTCTGGCGCCTCAAGCGCTCGCTGACCAACTTCCTCGTTATCAAGATCGGCACCGGAATCGGCTGCGGCATCGTCTGCCACGGCGAGGTATACCGCGGCGCCGCAGGCTCGGCCGGTGACGTGGGCCACATCTGCGTCGACCAGGAAGGCCCCCGCTGCCACTGTGGCAACCTCGGCTGTGTCGAGGCCATGGCCGCCGGCCCCGCGATCACGCGCATGGCGATGCAGGCTGCGGAAGCCGGCGAGAGCGCGACGCTGGCCGAGTGCCTGCGCGTGCACGGGCGCATCGACGCCATCGACGTGGGCCAGGCCAGCCGCGGCGGCGACACGGCCGCCAACGCCATCATCCAGCGTGCGGGCAGCCTGATCGGGCAGATGCTCGCGTCGGTCGTCAACTTCTTCAATCCGTCGCATGTGTTCATCGGCGGCGGCATCACGCGCATCGGCCCGCTGTTTCTTGCGGCCGTGCGGCAGAGCGTGTACCAGCGCTCACTGGCGCTCTCCACGCGGCATCTGGAAATCCAGTACACGCCGCTGGGCATGCAGGGCGGCTTGATCGGCGCCGGCGTGCTCGCGATGCAAGAGACCCTGAAGGCCCGCGGAGTGGCGCCATGAACGCGGCCGAGAACATCAAGGGCAGCGTCGCTGTCGAGTTCGATGGCGTGGTCAAGGCATTCGGCCCCGTGCAGGTGCTGCACGGCGTGAGCTTTGCGCTCGCGCCCGGCCACGTCTACGGACTGCTCGGCGAGAACGGCGCGGGCAAGTCCACGCTGATGAAGATCCTGGCCGGCTACGAGCCGCTGAGCGGTGGTGCGCTGCGCGTCAACGGACAGGCGCAGCAGTTCGCGAGCTCGCGCGATGCCGAAGCACTGGGCATCGTGCTGATCCACCAGGAGTTCAATCTCGCCGAAGACCTGAGCGTGGCGCAGAACATCTTCCTCGGCCACGAGAAGAAAAAGGGCTGGCTGCTCGACGACGCCTCGATGGAACGCGACGCCGCCACCGCACTTACAGCAGTGGGCCTGAACATCGATCCCCGCACCAAGGTGCGAAAGCTCATCGTCGCCGAGAAGCAGCTCGTCGAGATCGCGAAAGCCATCGCTCGCCGCGCACGCCTGCTCATCATGGACGAGCCCACGGCCACTCTGACGCCGGGCGAGACCGAGCGCCTGTTCAAGCTCATCGCCCAGCTGCGCGCCGATGGCGTCACCATCGTCTATATCTCGCACAAGCTCGACGAAGTGGAGCAGGTGACGGACGAAGTCATCGTCATGCGCGACGGCCGCTTCGTCGCGCGTGCGCCGACGTCCGAGGTCACGCGCCAGCAGATGGCCAACCTCATGGTGGGCCGCGAACTGGCCGACCTCTACCCGCCGCGCGACGTGGTCGTCGCCGCCGACGCGCCCGCCATGCGCGTGCGCAACTTCTGCGTGCCCGGCTGGGCGCAGGACGCGAGCTTCGAAGTGCGCCCCGGCGAGATCCTCGGCTTCGCGGGCCTCGTCGGCGCGGGCCGCACCGAACTCTTCGAAGGCCTGCTCGGCCTGCGCCCCGCGAGCGGCAGCGTAGAGATGCTCGGCAAGCCCGTGCCCCACGACAAGGGCTGGCGCAACCCGCGCGATGCCGCCAAGCACGGCCTCACCTACCTCAGCGAAGACCGCAAGGGCAAGGGCCTGCACGTCAACTTCGGCCTGCGCCAGAACCTCACGCTGATGGCGCTCGAACGCTATGCCCAGCCCTGGCTCAAGCCCGAGGCCGAACGCGGCGCCTTGGCCGGGGCGGTGAAAGACTACGGCATTCGCACCGGCTCGCTCGACGTCAAGGCATCGTCGCTCTCGGGCGGCAACCAGCAGAAGCTCGCGCTCGCCAAGGTGCTTCAGCCGCAGCCCAAGGTAGTGGTGCTTGACGAGCCCACGCGCGGCGTCGACGTGGGCGCCAAGCGCGACATCTATTTCCTGATCCAGCGACTCGCCCGCGAAGGGCTCGCGGTGATCGTCGTCTCGTCGGAGCTGATGGAGCTGATCGGCCTGTGCCACCGCGTCGCGGTGATGCGCGCGGGCCGTCTCGTTGCCACGCTCGACGCGGACCATCTGACTGAAGAGGAGCTCATCGCTCATGCCACCGGAACAGCCAACACCACCGCAGACGCTTGAAGCCGCGCAGCAGCAGCACCGCAGCGAGGCCAAGCCGGGCTGGGTGCAGCGCCTGCACGGGCTCGGCCCGGTCATCGGCCTCGTGCTGCTGTGCATTGCCGGCACGCTGCTGAACGGCGACTTCGCGACCCTCGACAACGCGATGAACGTGCTCACGCGCACGGCCTTCATCGGCATCATCGCGGTGGGCATGTGCTTCGTGATCATCTCCGGCGGCATCGACCTGTCGGTGGGCTCGATGGCCGCACTCATCGCGGGCAGCGTGATCATGTTCATCAACTGGGCCGGCCCGGCCTCGGGCTCGCCGCTGCTCGCGGTGGTGATGGGCGCTGTACTGGCGGTGGTGCTCGGTGCGGTGTTCGGGCTCGCGCATGGCCTGCTCATCACCAAGGGGCGCATCGAGCCCTTCATCGTGACGCTGGGCACGCTCGGCATCTTCCGCGCATACCTCACGTACTTTGCCGACGGCGGCGCGCTCACGCTCGACAACGACCTGTCGGACCTCTACGCGCCGGTGTACTACGCGAGCCTCGCGGGCATTCCGGTGCCGGTGTGGGTTTTCGTGATCGTCGCGGTCATCGGCGGCATCATCCTCAATCGCACAGCGTATGGGCGCTACGTACAGGCCATCGGCTCGAACGAACAGGTGGCGCGTTACGCGGCAGTCGACGTCGACCGCGTGAAGATCCTCACCTACGTGCTGCTCGGCGTGTGCGTAGGCATTGCCACGCTGCTGTACGTGCCGCGCCTGGGCTCGGCCTCTCCGACCACCGGCCTGCTGTGGGAGCTCGAAGCCATTGCCGCGGTGATCGTCGGCGGCACCGCGCTCAAGGGCGGCGCGGGCAGCATCACCGGCACCGTGGTGGGCGCGATCCTGCTCTCGGTCATCAGCAACATCCTGAACCTCACCAGCATCATCAGCGTGTACCTGAACGCTGCGGTGCAGGGCTTCGTGATCATCATCGTCGCGTTCCTCCAGCGAGGCCGCCGCTAATCCCTTTCCCGTTCGTTCCATCAACCACAAGGAGACACCCAGCATGACGACTTTCACCCGACGCCTCGCACTCACGGCGGTTGCCGCCGCAGCGTTCGCCAGCCTGCCCGCGCTTGCCGCGGAAAAGGTCAACCTCGGCGTTTCGATTCCCGCGGCCACGCACAGCTTCATGGGCGGCATCAACTACTGGGCCAACCAGGCGAAGAAAGACCTGGAGAAGGAACACAAGGACCTGAAGATCACGATCAAGACAGCGGCCAACGCGCCCGAGCAGGCCAACCAGCTGCAAGACCTGTCGACCGTCACCAAGATCAACGCGCTGGTCGTGTTCCCCTTCGAATCCGCCGCGCTGACCAAGCCGGTTGCGCAGGTCAAGGCCAAGGGCGCCTACGTCACCGTGGTCGACCGCGGCCTCACCGACACCAGTGCACAAGATGCCTATGTGGCCGGCGACAACACGGCCTTCGGCAAGATCCCGGCCGAGTACATCGTGAAGCAGCTGGGCGGCAAGGGCAACGTGGTGGCGCTGCGCGGCATTGCGACCACGCTCGACAACGAACGCATGGACGCCTTCAACGCAGTGCTCAAGGGCAGCCCCGACATCAAGCTGCTCGACGCCAAGTACGCCAACTGGAACCGCGACGACGCCTTCAAGGTCACGCAGGACTACCTGACACGCTTCAAGAGCATCGACGCCATCTGGGCAGCCGACGACGACATGGCCGTGGGCGTGCTCAAGGCCATCGAGCAGGCCAAGCGCGACGACATCAAGATCATCTTCGGCGGCGCGGGCGCCAAGGGCATGGTCAAGACCATCATGGACGGCAAGGACAAGCGCATCACCGCCGATGTGAGCTACTCGCCGAAGTTCATCTACGACGCGATCAAGCTGACGGCCGAGGCGCGCCTGAAGGGCGAGAAGCTGCCGGCCACCACGATCATTCCTTCGGTGCTGATCACCAAAGAGAACGCCAAGGACTTCTACCACCCCAACTCGCCGTTCTAAGGTGACCGAGATCGCTTCACGCAAGCTCCGCTACGCCATGGTCGGCGGCGGCCGCGACGCCTTCATCGGCGGCGTGCACCGCAAGGCCATGGCGCTCGACGGCCAGATCGAGCTCGTGGCCGGCGCGCTGTCGTCGAGCCCGGACAAGGCGCGCGCCTCGGGCCGCGACCTCGGCCTGGCCGACGACCGCAACCACGGCGACTGGCAGGCGCTGCTGGCCGACGAGCTGAAGCGCCCGGAGGGCGAGCGCATCGACTTCGTGTCGATCGTCACGCCCAACCACGTGCACTTTCCGGTGGCGCAGGCCTTTGCCGAAGCGGGCTTCCACGTGGTCTGCGACAAGCCGCTGGTACACACGCGCGAGCAGGCCGATGCGCTGGTCGCGACCGTGGCGAAGCAGGACACGGTGTTCGGCGTCACCTACAACTACACCGGCTATCCGATGGTGCGGCAGGCGCGCGAGATGGTGCGCTCGGGCCAGATCGGCGAGGTCCGCAAGGTCGTCGTCGAATACAACCAGGGCTGGCTCGCGAGCCATGTCGAAGGCGGCACCAACAAGCAGGCTGACTGGCGCACCGACCCCGCACGCAGCGGCGCGGCCGGCGCCATCGGCGACATCGGCTCGCATGCCGAGAACCTCGTGGCTACCGTCACCGGCCTGCAGATCGAAAGCCTTTGCGCCGACCTCGGCGCGCTGGTGCCGGGCCGCATGCTCGACGACGACGGCAGCCTGTTGTTGCGCTTCGAGGGTGGCGCGCGTGGCGTGCTCGTGGCCTCGCAGATCAACACCGGCCTGGAGAACGACCTGCGCCTGCGCGTGTCGGGCACGCTGGGCACGCTCGAATGGCGCCAGGAGCAGCCGAGCCGGCTGGTGCACCTGCCGCATGACGGACCCCTGCGCGTGTTGACGCGTGGCGCGCCGTGGCTGTGCGAATCAGCGCAGCGCGCAAGCCGGCTGCCGGCGGGGCATCCCGAAGGCTTCATCGAGGCCTTCGCCAACGTGTACGCAGGCGTTGCTGCGGACATCCGCGCCCGGCTTGCGGGCCAGCCGGCCGATCCGCTGGATGCCGACTACCCGCGCGTGGAAGACGGCGCGCGTGGGGTGCGCTTCATCGAACGCACGGTGGCTTCGTCGAAAAGCGAATTAAAGTGGACGCCCTGGTAGCGCGCGACGCGCTGCACAGGCCTCCATGACACCTTCCGCATCCGAAGCTTCTTCCACTTCATCGGCAACGCAGCCCTGGCTCGCCGCCCTCTGGCGCCGCTGCATCACGCTGTTCCCCCTGAAGCTGGTCGGCAACACGGTCGCCACCCTCGGCTTCTTCCCGCTGTACTTCTGGATCATGAAGAACGCCGGCCAGGCCTGGGTGCTGCCGCTCACACCCATCGACCGGCTGATCGCCTTCTGGCCGGCGCTGCTGCCGGTGTACCTCTCGCTCTGGGGCTACATCGCGCTGCCGGTGCTGCTGGCCAAGGACAAGCGCGAGCTGCTGGGCTTCTCCTTCGGCTGCGCGGCCATGACGGCGCTGGCGCTGCTGGTGTTCTGGTTCATGCCCACGGCGATTCCCAACTTCGCGGTCGAGGCGGCCCCGGGCACCTCGCTGCAATTCCTCAAGATGGTCGATTCGGCCGGCAACGCCTTTCCCTCGCTGCACGTCTCGTTCTCGGTGTTCGCCTGCGTCATGCTGGCGCGGCAACTGCGCGATGTGGGTGCGCCGGTTTGGCTTCGCGTCGTGAACGTGGCCTGGGCCGCGGGCATCGTCTATTCGACGATGGCGGTGCGCCAGCATGTGCTGATCGACGTGCTGGGTGGCCTCGCGCTGGGCGTGGCGCTCGGTGTCGTCACGCGGCAGCGCGGCCCGGTGCTCGCGCCGGCGCAGCAGGCGCGTCCGGCTTAGGCCGATTGCGCTATTCCGCCGCCGCGGTGCACGCGGTACAACCCGGGGATCGTCGTCCACCGATGCGGGAGCCCGTCATGAAGATCCGTTTGTCCGCCGCCGCTGCCTGCATGGCGGCCAGCGCCATCGCGTGTCCCGCGTTCGCGCTCGATTTCCCTTCGCGCAAGCCCGGCCTGTGGGAAATCCAGTCCGGAGACCCCACGGGCAAGGGCGCCGGCCACACCATGCAGCAGTGCATCGACGCGGCCAGCGACAAGGCCTTGCGCGACATGGGCCAGGGCATGGGCAAGGACATGTGCTCCAAGCAGGAGCTACGCGCCGACGGCGGCAAGCTGGTGATGGACTCGGTCTGCAAGATCGGCAACACCGTCGCCACCTCGCATGCAGTGATGAGCGGCGACTTCAGCACCGCCTATCGCATGGAAAGCAAGTCGACCTACAACCCGCCGCTGATGGGCCGCGCCGAAGGCGCGAGCGTCATGGAGGCGAAGTGGATCGGCCCCTGCAAGGCCGACCAGAAGCCGGGCGACATGGTCATGTCCAACGGCATGAAGATGAACGTGCTCGACATGATGAACAACCGGCCCAAGAAGCCGTAGCCTGTCGCGCAAGCCCGGCTGCGCCTACCATGGCGTGCCATGCCCGCAAAGCAGGAAGAAGACCTTCTCGTTGTCGCCCGGCCCGAGGGCCTGTACTGCCCGCCCGGCGATTTCTACATCGACCCGTGGCGGCCGGTGGCGCGCGCCGTCATCACGCACGCGCACTCTGACCACGCGCGCCCCGGGCATGCGCACTACCTGGCCCACACCGACAGCGCCGGCACGCTGCGCACGCGGCTCGGCCCTGACATCGACCTGCAGACGCTGGCCTACGGCGAGGCCATCGAGCACCACGGCGTGCGCGTCTCGCTGCATCCGGCCGGCCATGTGCTGGGCTCGGCGCAGGTGCGGCTCGAACACGGCGGGCGCGTGTGGGTGGCCTCGGGCGACTACAAGACCGAGCCCGACGGCACCTGCACGCCCTTCGAGCCCGTGCCTTGCGACACTTTCATCACCGAGTCGACCTTCGGCCTGCCGATCTACCGCTGGCCCACGCAGGCCGTGCTGTTCGCGGAGATCGATGCATGGTGGCGCGCCAATGCGGAAGCAGGGCGCGCATCGGTGCTGTTCTGCTACGCCTTCGGCAAGGCGCAGCGCATCCTGCATGGGGTGGACGCGAGCATCGGGCCGATCGTCGTGCACGGGGCGGTGGAGCCGCTCAACGCCGTGTACCGGGCGGCAGGCGTGGCATTGCCGCCTACCTTGCGCGTGAGCGATGAAGGCGTCGATGCTGCATTGCTGAAGCGCGCGCTGGTGCTCGCGCCGCCATCGGCACAAGGCTCGCCGTGGATGAAGCGCTTCGGCAACTACGCCGATGCCTTTGCGAGCGGGTGGATGCAGCTGCGCGGCACCCGGCGGCGGCGCGGCGTGGACCGCGGCTTCGTGATGTCCGACCACGCCGACTGGCCCGGACTGCAGCAGGCAATTGCAGGCACCGGCGCGGAGCGCGTGTTCGTCACGCATGGCAGCGTGCAGGTGATGGTGCGATGGCTCACCGAGATCGGCCTCGACGCGAAGGGCTTCAAGACCGAGTACGGCGACGAGGACGATCAGGAGGCAGAGGCATGAAAGCCTTCGCCGCCCTCTACCGCGACCTCGACGCCAGCACGTCGAGCCTCGCCAAGCAGGCGGCACTGCAGCGCTACCTGCGCGACGCAGATGCTGCCGATGCCGCATGGGCCGTCTACTTCCTCGCCGGTGGCAAGCCGCGCCAGCTCGTGCCCACCAAGCTGCTGCGCCTGCTTGCACAGGACGCGGCGGGCCTGCCCGAATGGCTGTTCGACGAAAGCTACGACGCCGTGGGCGACCTCGCCGAAACCATCGCGTTGCTGTTGCCGCCACCGAGCGAGGCACACGACCTCGGTCTCGCCGGCTGGGTCGAGCAGCATCTGCTGCCGCTGCGCGAAGCCGCAAAGGCCTCGCCCGAGCAGCTTGCCGACCGCCTGCGCGCGCAATGGCGGCAGCTCGCTGCCGAAGAGCGGCTGGTGTACTTCAAGCTCATCACCGGCGCGTTCCGTGTCGGCGTGTCGAAGCTGCAGGTCACGCAGGCGCTCGCCGCGGTCGGCGGCATCGATGCCAAGCGCGTCGCGCAGCGGCTCATGGGCTACACGCACATCGGCGCGCGGCCAAGGGCCGACGACTACCGCACGCTCATCGCCCCCGAGTCGAGCGCCGAGCAGGTGCAGAAGACCAGCGGCCAGCCGTACCCCTTCTTCCTCGCGCATCCGTTCAACCTGCCGCTCGAGCAGTTCGACGCCGCGCTGGGCCCGCCGTCCGACTGGATCGTGGAATGGAAATGGGACGGCATCCGTGCGCAGCTCATCAAGCGCGCGGGCGTCGTGTGGCTGTGGTCGCGTGGCGAAGAGCTGGTGACGGAGCGCTTCCCCGAGCTCGCCGCTCTCGGTGAAGCCCTGCCCGACGGCACCGTGCTGGACGGCGAGATCGCCGTGTGGCGCGACGACCGCGCGCAGCCCTTCGCCGAGCTGCAGAAGCGCATCGGCCGCAAGACGTTGGGTGCGAAGCTGCTGCGTGACATTCCCGTGGTGCTGCTGGCCTACGACATCCTCGAATGGGAAGGCCGCGACCTGCGCGTGCTGCCGCAGTCGCAGCGCCGCACGCTGCTCGACGACCTGGTCACGCGCATGCAGCATCCCTCGCTGCTGCCGAGCCCGATGCTCACGGGCTCAGACTGGCCCGATCTCGCACGCCAGCGCGAAGCGGCACGCACCATGGGCGTCGAAGGCATGATGCTCAAGCGTCGCGACGCGCAGTACGGTGTGGGTCGCACCAAGGACGTCGGTGTGTGGTGGAAGTGGAAGATCGACCCGCTCAGCATCGATGCGGTGCTGATCTACGCACAGCGCGGCCACGGTCGGCGCGCGAGCCTCTTCAGCGACTACACCTTCGCCGTGTGGGACGGTCCGCCCGGGCAGGAAGACCGCAAGCTCGTGCCCTTCGCCAAGGCCTACTCGGGCCTCACAGACGCAGAGATGGCGCGCGTGGACGCAATCATCCGCAAGACCACGGTGGAAAGCTTCGGGCCGGTGAAGAGCGTGAAGCCGACACTGGTGTTCGAGTTGGGCTTCTAGGGCATCGCGCGCAGTACGCGGCACAAGAGCGGCATCGCGGTGCGGTTTCCGCGGATGCTGCGGTGGCGGGAAGACAAGCCGGTGGAAGAAGCGGACACCCTGCAGACGCTGGCGGCGTTGTTGCCCCTATGAAAAGGGCCGTCAAGCAGGCGCTCGACGTGTGGTTCGCTGCGCGCGGCTGGAAGCCCTTCAAGTTCCAGCGCGAGGTCTGGAAGGCCATCGGCGAAGGCAAGTCCGGCCTGCTGCATGCCACTACCGGTGCAGGCAAGACCTACGCGGTGTGGCTCGGCGCACTGCAAGCCTTCTCGCAGGCCCGCAAGGAAAGCGCGCGGCCTGCGGCGCCGCCGCTCACCGTGCTATGGCTTACTCCGATGCGTGCGCTTGCGGCCGACACGCTGCGCGCCCTGCAGCAACCACTCGAAGCCCTCGGCGCCGAGGTGCATCCGTGGAGCGCGGGCGCGCGCAGCGGCGACACCACGTCTGCCGAACGCAGCGCGCAGAACCAGCGCCTGCCCACGGTGCTCGTCACCACGCCCGAAAGCCTTTCGCTGCTGCTCGCGCGTGCCGATGCCCGCGAGGTGCTCGGCCACGTGCAGATGGCGGTGGTCGACGAATGGCACGAGCTGCTCGGCAACAAGCGCGGTGTGCAGGTGCAGCTTGCGCTCGCGCGGCTCAAGCGCCGGAACCCCGGTCTCGCGATCTGGGGCATGTCGGCCACGCTGGGCAATCTGCATGAGGCGATGCATGCGCTGCTGGGGCATGAAGAAGGCGTGCTCGTGCAGGGTCAGGTGCCGAAGAAGCTCGTCATCGATTCGCTGCTGCCCGGCACCGCCGAGCGCTTTCCATGGGGCGGACACCTGGGCCTCACGATGCTGCCGCAGGTGATCAGCGAGATTGCCGCGAGCAAGACCGCGCTGGTCTTCACCAACACGCGCTCGCAGGCCGAGATCTGGTACCAGGCGATGCTCGAAGCCAAGCCCGAATGGGCCGGCCTCATCGCGCTGCATCACGGTTCGCTCGACCGCGAAGTGCGCGAGTGGGTCGAGCTGGGCCTGAAAAGCGGCGAGCTGAAGGCAGTGGTCTGCACATCGAGCCTCGACCTGGGTGTGGACTTTTTGCCGGTCGAGCGCGTGCTGCAGATCGGCTCGCCCAAGGGCGTGGCGCGGCTGCTGCAGCGCGCGGGCCGTTCGGGCCATGCGCCGGGGCGGCCGTCGCGCATCACGCTCGTGCCCACGCACAGCGTCGAGATGGTGGAAGGCTCGGCAGTGCGCACGGCCATTGCGGCGGGCCACATCGAGGCGCGGCATTCGCCCGACCAGCCGCTCGACGTGCTGGTGCAGCACCTGGTGACGGTGGCGCTGGGCGGTGGCTTCGTGCCCGGCGACCTGTACGAAGAGGTGCGAGGCACGGCCGCATATGAAGGCCTTTCGCGCGAGAGCTGGCAGTGGTGCCTCGACTTCGTCTCGCAAGGCGGCCCCTCGCTCGCGGCCTATCCGGACTACAAGCGCGCCGTGCCCGATGCAGAAGGCGTCTGGCGCGTGCCAGATGCGCGGCTCGCGCGGCGGCATCGCATGAACATCGGCACCATCGTGAGCGACGCGAGCATGTCGGTGCAGTACCTCGGCGGCTCGAAGATCGGCAACGTCGAAGAGAGCTTCGTCGCGCGCATGAAGGCCGGTGACTGCTTCCTGTTCGGCGGCCGGTTGCTCGAACTCGTGCGCATCCACGACATGACGGCCTGGGTGCGGCGCGCCAGTGGCAAGCGCCCTGCGGTGCCGCGCTGGAGCGGCGGGCGCATGCCGCTGTCGAACACGCTGGCCGATGCGGTGGTGCAGCAGCTGGCGCTGGCCGGCGAGGGGCACTACGACTCGCCCGAGCTGCAATGCGTGCGCCCGTTGCTCGAAATACAGCAGCAGTGGTCGGCACTGCCGACGCCGCAGACGCTGTTGGCCGAGACCTTGAGCACGCGCGAAGGCTCGCACCTGTTCCTCTATCCGTTTGCGGGCCGGCATGTGCACCTTGGGCTCGCGAGCCTGCTGGCCTGGCGCGTCGCGCAGCACGAGGCGCGTACCTTCTCGATCGCAGTCAACGACTACGGCTTCGAGCTGCTGAGCGCGACCGAGGTCGATTGGGCCGCGCTGTTGCCGCAGGTGCTGAAGCTGCCGGAGGGCGATGACGCGCATGCGGCGTTGCTGCACGAAGTGCTGGCGTCGCTCAATGCGAGCGAACTCGCGCAGCGGCGCTTTCGCGAGATCGCGCGCGTGTCGGGGCTCATCTACCAAGGCTATCCGGGTGAGAAGCGCAGCAGCAAGCAGTTGCAGGCATCGTCCTCGTTGTTCTGGGAGGTGTTCCGCAAGTACGACCCCGGCAACAGGCTGCTGCAGCAGGCCGAGCAGGAACTCCTCTCGCAGGAGCTCGAAATCGGCCGCCTGCGCGCCAGCCTCGAGCGCATGGCCACGCAGCAGCTCGTGCTGAAGCCGCTGGCGCGGCCGACGCCGTTCTCGTTTCCGCTGATGGTCGAGCTGTTCCGCGAGAAGCTGTCGAACGAGAACGTGGCCGACCGCATTGCGCGCATGGTCGAGCAGCTGGAGAAGGCTGCAGGTGGCGCTGTCACGGCTGGTGGCGTGGAGCGCGTGAAAGGCACGCTGGCCTTCGGTCAGGAGGGGCCGGGCAAGCCGGCGAAGTCGTCATCAGGCGCTCGGCGCGAGCGCAGGCGGCCTTCGCGTCCGTTGCCGCCCCTGTGAACAGATCAGCCGGCGCCGTGCGCCTTCACCCATCGCACGATGTCCGCCGCACTCATCGCACCGGCCTGTCGCGCCACTTCGCGGCCACCGCGGAACAATGCCAGCGTCGGGATGCTGCGGATGTTGAAGCGCGTGCCCAGGGCAGGCACGGCCTCGGTGTCGACCTTGGCCAGCCGCACTTGCGGTTCGAGCTGGGCCGCGGCCTGCTCGTAGCCCGGCGCCATCTGGCGGCACGGGCCGCACCAGGGCGCCCAGAAGTCGACCAGCACCGGGATCTCGTTGCGCGAGATGTGGCGGTCGAAGGTGGCTTCGTCCGGCAGCGCGGTCGAATGGCCGGCGAACAGCGGGCGGTGGCAGCTGCCGCAGTCGGGCGCACTGCCCAGCTGCGCCGCGCGCACGCGGTTGGTCGTGTGGCAATGCGGGCAGACGATGTGCAGCGGGGGCGATTCGGTCATTTGCAGAAACTGGGGGCTGCTGGAGCCCATTGCAAGACGGTCGCCTGCCAGAGCGTCTTTTGCGACACTGGCAGCCCGTGACCTTTCCAGACTCCTCCGCATCGCCGCTCCCGGTCCATTGGGCGGGCGAACTGCTGCACCTGCTGCCCGAGCGGGCGTTGTGGTGGCCCGATGCGCGCGTGCTGTTCGTGGCCGACCTGCATCTGGGTAAGGCCGCGACCTACCGCGCGCTCGGCCAGCCGGTGCCGGGCGGCACCACGCGGGAAAACCTGGCGCGGCTCGATGTGCTGATCGAACGGCATGCACCGCAGCGCATCGTGTTTCTCGGCGACTTCCTGCACGCGGCGCAGGCGCGCACCGTGCTCGCCACGGTGGAGGCTTGGCGCACGCGCCATGCGGGCGTCCCGATGACGCTGGTGCGCGGCAACCACGACAGCCGCGCGGGCGATCCGCCGGACACGTTCGGCATCGAGGTGGTCGACGAGCCATTTCTGCTCGGGCCGTTCGCCTGCTGCCACCATCCGCAGTCGCATGCGACGCACTTCGTGCTCGCGGGGCACCTGCATCCCGTTTGCAGGCTCCATGGGCCGGGGCGCGACAGCGTGCGACTGCCGTGTTTCGTGAGTGATGCGCAGCAGGCCGTGCTGCCGGCTTTTGGCGAGTTCACGGGCGGGTGGTTGATGGAATCGGCGCCGGGGCGGCGCTTTCACGCGGTGGGTGGCGATGCCGTGTGGGCCTTGCCGCCGCAGGAAGGCTAGAGCACCACCGGCTCGTCCGGCAGCTCGTTCACGTCCACTTCGCCCTCGCCCAGCGGAAAGTGTTCCACCAGCAGGGCCGAGATTTCTTCCAGCGCCTGCGTGAGCCCATCCTCGAAACGGCCTTCGCGAAAGGCCGCGCCCATGCGCTGCGCCATTGCGGCCCATTCGGCATCGTCTACGCGAGCATTGATGCCGCGGTCCGCCACGATCTCGATGGCGTGTTCGGCCAGCAGCAGGTAGATGAGCACGCCGTTGTTGTGCGCGGTGTCCCACACGCGCAGCTTGCCGAACAGCGTGACAGCACGTTCGCGCGGCGGCGCATGGCGCCACAGGTACGACATCGGCAGGCCGGCCTCGACGCAGATGCGGATCTCGCCGCTGTGGCGTCGCTCGCTCGCGGCCACGCGGCCTGCAAGGCGCTCCAGCGCGGCCGGTGGCAGTGCACGGCGAACCTCGGACTCGTCGATCCAGCGATGGCGCCAGATGCGGCCGAGCTTCGAGAAGAAGCTGGCGTCGGTTGGATTGGTCGTCGTCATCGTGTTCACCAGTCCCCCGACGCGCCGCCGCCGCCGAAATTGCCACCGCCGCCGGAGCTGAAACCTCCTCCTCCGCCGCCCCCACCACCGCCGCTCCAGCCTCCGCCTCCACCGGAGCTCCAGCCGCCACCCCCGCCGCCGCCAGTCCGCCCGGCGCCCGCGACCAGCGAGACGATGAGTGCGACAAGCGCCGCGATCACCGCGATGGCGATGCTGGTGGTGATGAAGAAAACGACCACGCCCACACCGCCGCCCACGACCATCGTGCCCAGCTTCTTGCCGAGGACGGCGCGCGCGACCGGCGCACCGATGAAGACGCCGACGAACAGGAAGATCGCGAGGTTCTCCCAGTCGAAGCCACCACCGCCGCCGCCTCCGCTGCCCGTGTCGCGCGAAGGCTCCGGCAGCGGCTCGCCGTCGACCAGCCCGATGAGCCGATCCACCGCCGCGTTCAGCCCGCCCGCGAAGTCGTTGTTGCGAAAGCGCGGCTTCATCTCCTCGTCGATGATGCGCACGGCCGCGAGGTCGGGCACCGCGCCTTCGAGCGCCTTGGCGGTGGCGATGCGCATCTTGCGATCGTCCTTGGCCACGACCACCAGCAGGCCGTCGCCGACATCCTTGCGGCCGATCTTCCAGGCGTCGCCCACGCGCTGCGTGTAGCTGGCGATGTCCTCGGGCGCGGTGGTCGGCACCATCAGCACCACGATCTGCGAGCCCTTGCGCTGCTCGAAGGCTGCGAGCTTGGCGTCCAGGCCGTTGCGCTGCGCGCTGTCCAGCGTGCCGGTCTGGTCGATCACCCGCGCGGTGAGCGCGGGCACCGGCAGCAGGCCCTGGGCCAGCGCGACCCCGGCCAGGGTCGCGAGAACGAGCGCGGCCAGTGCGCGACGGAGCAGTGCGGCAATGGCCATTGGTGCTGGCTTACTTCTTCGGAGCGCTGAAGTCGACAGTAGGCGGCGTGGAAATCTGCGCCTCGTTCTGCACCGAGAAGTTGGGCTTCGGCGCGTAGCTGAAGATCTTGGCCGTGATGTTGGTCGGGAAGCTGCGAGCGAGCACGTTGTACTCCTGCACGCTTTCGATGTAGCGGTTGCGCGCCACGGTGATGCGGTTCTCGGTGCCTTCCAGCGTCACGCGCAGGTCGCGGAAGGCCTGGTTGGCCTTGAGCTCGGGGTAGCGTTCCGACACCACCATCAGCCGCGACAGCGCCGAAGAAAGTTCGCCCTGCGCCTGCTGGAACTTGTTGAAGGCCTCGGGGTTGTTCAGTGTCTCGGGCGTCACCTGGATCGAGGTGGCCTTGGCGCGCGCCTCGATCACCTTGGTGAGCGTGTCCTGCTCGAAGCTGGCCTCGCCCTTCACGGTGGCCACGATGTTGGGCACGAGGTCGGCGCGCCGCTGGTACTGGTTGAGCACCTCGCTCCAGGCCGATTTACTGGCCTCGTCGAGGGACTGGAACTGGTTGTAGCCGCATCCGCTCAGGGACAAGACCGCCGCGAGAATCAAGAGCCAGCGCTTCATCATCATTTGCATTACCTCCGCAGAATTGCCGGAAGGTAGCATAGATGGCTCCATGTCCCTCGACCCTCTACAAGCCCTGCAGGCCGCCAACCGTGCGGTACTGCCCGTTGCTTCCGACGCTTTTGGCACGCTGCTGATCGCGGGCGCGACCGGTGCGCTGGGAGCGGAGCTGCTGCGGCGGCTGGCCGGCAGCCACCGGCATGCCCATACCCGCGTGCTGGCGCGCGAGCCCATTCGCGACGGGTTGCGCGGCGTGGAAACCTACCTGAGCCCGGCCCCGCCGATCGCGCAATGGCCGCTGACTTCGGCCCACACGGCCATCGTCGCCTTCGACCCGCCGCGGCTGTACCACGACCGCGAACGCGCGCTGTGGGTGCCCGAGCCTTCAGATTTGCCCGAACTGGCCCGATGGCTGCGCGCCTGCGGCGTGCAGACGCTGGCCATCGTGCAGCCGCACGACCAGGGCCGGCTGCCCGAGGCGCTCAAGCGGGGGCTCGCGAGCCTCGACGAGCAGGCGGTGGTGGCCTGCGGCTTCGAGCGCGTGATCCTGGTGCGCTCGGCGCGCAAGCCGGTGAATGCGAAGTTCGCCAACCCGCTCGAGCGGCTGGCCGCGTGGATGCTGTCCGTCGTGCGCTTCATGGTGCCGAGCAGCGAGCAGCCGGTGCGCGCATCGAAGGTGGCGGAGCTGGTCGACGTGGCGCTGCGCATCGCGCCGCCGGGCGTGCATGTGGCCGCACCCGAAATGGTGTGGCAGGCCGCCCAGGGCGACATGCCCGGCGTGGCCGCACGCTGGCTTGGCGTATCGGGTTAATTCATCCGCGCCACTGGCGCAGCAGTTCCGCCGAATCGACCACCAGCCCGAGGTGCAGCGACACCATCGCGAGCGCCGCGCCCTCCAGGTGCGGGTCGGTGCCGCGCACCAGGTCGCGCAGCACGATCACGCGGTAGTTGTGATTGTTGGCGTCGAAGGCCGTGTTGAGCACGCAGCAGTCGGTAAAACCGCCGTTGAGCACCACCGTCTCGATGCGCTGGTTGCGCAGCAGAAAGTCGAGGTCGGTCGGGTAGAAGGCCGACAGCCGGCGCTTGCTGTCCACGCGCATGTCACCGGGCTCGACGCGCGTGACCCACTCGGTCCACTTCGAGCCTTCGATGGCGTGCGCGTCGGCATTCGGAATTTCGCCGACATGCAAAGGAAAGGTGCGCCGCCATGCAGAAGGAATGCCGCGAATGTCGTCCACGCCATCGGGCCGGAGCACCGACTTGATGTGCACGATGCGCACGCCCAGCGCGCGCACTTCGTCATGGAAGCTGTCGATGGGCGCCACCACGTCGCGTGCGCGCGGCGCGGGGCAGGGGCAGTCGGGGCTGTCGTCGAGGTGGCCGCGGTGCATGTC
Organism: Variovorax sp. YR634; assembly: GCF_900106655.1. Lineage (NCBI taxonomy): Bacteria > Pseudomonadati > Pseudomonadota > Betaproteobacteria > Burkholderiales > Comamonadaceae > Variovorax > Variovorax sp. YR634. The sequence goes on along the minus strand of NZ_FNOL01000016.1, from coordinate 83,895 downwards.
GATGGAGACGACCGCGGTGGTGGCGGGGTTCAGGTAGTCGGCGAATTGCGCTGCGTCGAGCTCGCGCTCTTCGTTGTAGACCCAGGCCTTCATCGGCGTTCTTCTCTCACGTAGGGTTGGCCCAGCGCGCCGGGCTCTTCATCGGCGCCGCGCCGCGAGAGCGCGACCCACACCATCACGCCGAGCGTCACCGCATACGGCGTCATCATCACGAAGTACTGCGGCAGCTGCACGCCGGCTGCGGCCAGCTGCGGAATCAGCGCCTCGATGCAGCCGAACAGCAGCGCGCCGACCAGCGCCTTCCACGGCGACCAGCGCGCGAAGATCACCAGGCCCACCGCGATCCAGCCGCGTCCGCCGGTCATGCCCGCGATCCACAGCTTGGTGCTGACAACCGAGATGTAGGCGCCCGCCAGCCCCACCAGCGCCGAGCCCGCGAGCACCGCCGCGAAGCGCCATGCCGTCACGCGGATGCCGGCCGCATCGGCCGCCTGCGGGTTCTCGCCCACCGCGCGCAGCCGCAGGCCGGTGGAGGTGCGTGCGAAGAACCACGCCACCGCGCCGAAGATCGGCAGCGTGAGCCACACCATCGCGTTCTGCTCGAAGAGCCTGCCCACGACCGGCAGCAGCGACAACGGCCACAGCGCCATCGCGCCGATGCCTTCGGTGGCATGGTTGGTCCAGTCGGCCATCGAGCCGACCAGCGCCGTGAGCCCCTGGCAGAAGAACACCAGCGCGAGCCCGGCAATTACCTGGTTCACGCGCAGCCAGATCACCATTACCGCGAACAGCACCGACACCACGCTGGCCGCGAGCATCGCGAGCATCAGCGACACGGCCGGCTGCCCGATGGCGATCTGCGCGCCGATGCCGGCGAGTGCGCCGACCAGCATTAGCCCTTCGGCGCCGAGCGCGAGCACGCCCGCGCGCTCGCAGATGATGAGGCCGAGTGCCGCGAGCGCATACGGCACCGCGAAGTCAGGCGTGCTCGCGAGCCAGTTGAGCATGATGCTGCCGCTCATTGCGCAGCCTCCCCGCCCACGCGGCGCAGCCGGTGGCGAATGAAGAAGTCGCTCGACGCCACGCACACCACGATCACCGCCTGGATGAGCTGCACCATCGAGAACGGCACCTGGTAGAACACCTGCAGGCTGCGTCCGGTGACGAACAGCGCCGCCACCAGCAGCGCCACCACCGTGGCCGCGAGCGGGTTGTTGCGCGCGAGAAAGGCGATGAGGATGCCCGAGAAGCCATAGCCCTGATAGAAGGCCTGAGTGAGCCGGCCCTCCTGCCCCGCGACCACCGCGAAGCCCGCGAGTCCGGCCATCGCGCCCGACAGCAGCACCGCGCCGTAGATGGTGCGCCGCACCGGCACGCCGTTGGCATGCGCGACGCGCGGGTTCGCATCGACGAAGCGCAGGTAGAGCCCCACGCGGCTCACGCTCACCAGCCACCACGCCAGCAGCGCGACGATGCCCGCAAGCAGGATCGAACTGCCGATGCCCGCACCCAGCTCGGGCAGCCGCTCGAACACGCGGAACTGCGGCGAGTACGGAAAGTTGTCCTTCGGGTCCTTCCAGCTGCCGTAGACCAGGTGCAGCAGGAAGTTGGCCGCCATGTAGTTGAGCATCAGCGTCGAGATGATCTCGTTCACGCCGAGCTTCAGCTTGAGCCACGCGGGGCCCAGCACCCACAGCAGGCCGCAGCCGATGGCTGCCGCAAACATCAGCGGCAGGCGCAGGTTCTCGGGGCCGATCTGCCACATCGAGATGGTGGTCGCGCCGATGGCGCCCCAGATCATCTGGCCCTCGAGGCCGAGATTCCAGAAGCGCGCGCGGAATGCGATGGAGCCCGCGAGGCCGACGAGGATCATCGGCGCGGCCTGGAACAGCACGGCGCGGAAGTTCTGGCCGTCGAAGAAGGTCTGCATCACGAACTCGTTGGCGAGTTCGTCGGCGGGCACGCCCGCGGCCACGAGGATCGCGGCGGAGATGGCGAAGCCCACCAGCAGTGCGGCCGCGAGGATCAGCGCCTGCCAGCGCCAGGCCATGTGCTGGCGGATTTCGAGCGCGTAGCGGCGGCGCGCGAGCGGTTGTGTGTGCTGCTGCGAGTTCACCTGGGTCCTGGGCGCTTGTGCCATGTCGACGGAGAGCGAGGCATCAGCCATGGTCCACCATCGCCTGTCCGATGGCCTGCCGGTCGGCGGGTTGAGCGAACTCGCCGGCGATGCGCCCGCGCGTCATCACGCCCACGCGGTCGGCCAGCTGCAGCACTTCGTCGAGGTCTTCGCTGATCAGCAGTACTGCCGCGCCGCTGTCGCGCGCGGCGCGCAGCCGCGCATGCACCTCGGCGCTGGCGCGCACGTCGAGCCCGCGGCTCGGGCTGTGCGCGAGCACCAGCGTGGGCGACTTGCCGAATTCGCGCGCGAGCACCAGCTTCTGTGCATTGCCGCCCGAGAGCAGCGCGGCCTTCTGCGCGACCGAGCGCACGCCCTGCACGTCGAAGGCGCGCACCGCCTCCTGCGTGTCGCTCTGGATGCGGCCACGGCGCAGGCGCCACACGGGGCCGTAGCGGCCGGTGTGCACGCGGCCGATGGCGTAGTTCTCGGCCACCGAGAGGCCACCCGCGAGCGCGAGCCCGTATCGGTCGGCCGGAATGGCTGCAATGCCGATGCCGCGGCGTGCCGATGCGGCCATGGTCTTCAGGTCGCCGTGGCCTTCGAGTCGTATCTCGCCTTCGGTGGCTTCGCCCGGCAGGCCCATGATCGCGCCCGCCAGTTCGCCCTGGCCGTTGCCGCCTACACCGGCCAGGCCGTAGATTTCGCCCGCGTGCAGTTCGAGATCCACGCCGTCGAGCACGCGCCGGCCTTCGGGCGAGGCGGGTGTGCGCAACCCGCGCACCGAAAGGCGCACGGGGCCGCGCGATGCGGTCGAAGCCTGGAATCCTTGCGTGGCAATCGATTCACCCACCGTGAGCTTCACCAGCTCGGCGACCGATGCTTCGCCCGGCTTCAGCGTGGCAACCGTGCGCCCGCCGCGCATCACCGTCACGCGGTCGGCATAGGTCTTCACATCGGCCATCTTGTGCGTGACCAGCACCACGGCGGAACCGGCGCGCGCCAGGCCCTGCACCGTCTGCAGCAGGCGTGCGGCCTCCTGGTCGGTCAGCACGGCCGTGGGCTCGTCGAGGATCAGGATGCGCGCACCCGCGAGCAGCACCTTGAGGATCTCGACGCGCTGCTGTTCGGCAATCGACAGCGCATCGATGCGTTTCGACGGATCGATGTCGAAGCCCAGCTCCGAGGCCTTGTTGCGAATGTCGCGCTCGATCTCGCGCAGCCGCTCGCCATGGCTTTGGAACTCGGCCGGCGGCGGCGCGGTGAGCAAGATGTTCTGCGCCACCGTGAACGGTCGCACCAGCTTGAAATGCTGATGGACCATGCCGATGCGGTGCTTCGCCGCGTCACGCGGACCGGCGAAGCGCACCGCGTTGTCGTCCACCAGCAACTGCCCGGCCTCGGGCGCATAGAGCCCGGCCGCGATGTTCATCAGCGAAGACTTGCCCGCGCCGTTCTCGCCCAGCAGCGCATGCACCTCGCCCCAGCGCGCGGCAAAGTGAGCGTCGGTCAGCGCCGCGAAGCCGTCGAAGGACTTGCGGATGCCGGTGAGTTCGAGCGCGTTGTTGGGCATGAAATTACTTCTGCGTGACCACGCCCTTGACGAACCAGTCCATCTTCCACAGGTCCGCATCGGACAGCACCGCGCCCTTGGCAACGCGCTCCTTGCCGTCGCGGTCGGCGAGCGGGCCGGCGTAGACCTGCTTGCCCTTCATGATTGCGTCGCGCTCGGCGGTGATGACCGCGGCCTTGTCCTTGGGCACGGCGGGGCCGAAGCCTGCGATGTCGGTGCCGCCGTCCTTCATCTCGATGAAGGCGCCGTACTGCGCGGGCTTCCAGTTGCCGGCCATCACCTTCTTCAGCTCAGGCGTCAGGAAGCGGTCCCACACCCACACCGACGAGCACAGCGTGGCCTTGGGCGCGAACTGGCGCAGGTCGCGGTGGTGGCCGGTGCCGTACACGCCGCGCTCCTGCGCGACGATCTGCGGCGTGGGGCTGTCGACGTGCTGGCCGATCACGTCGGCGCCCTGGTCGATGAGTGCGGCGGCGGCGGCGCGTTCCTTCACCGGGTCGTTCCAGGCGCCGGTGTAGATCACGTTGACCGTGGCGTTCGGGTTCATCTTCTGCGCGCCGAGCGCGAAGGCGTTGATGGTCCAGTTCACCACGCCGAAGGGGTTGGCCGCGACGAAGCCGAGCTTGCCGGTCTTCGATGCAGCGCCGGCGGCCATGCCGCAGAGGTACTGGCTTTCGTAGGTGCGGCCGTAGAACGATTCGAGGTTGCTGCCGTTGGTGGTGCCCGAGCCGTTGAGGAAGGCGACATCGGGGTACTTGGCGGCCAGGTCCTTGAAGCTGTCGGAATAACCGAAGGCCGTGCCAATCACGATGTTGGCGCCGCGCTGGATGAACTTCTCCGCAGCGGGCTTGATGGCCGATGCGTCTTCGGGCACGTTCTCGACGAACTGGATCTTCTGGCCGATTTCCTTTTCGATCTTCACGCGGGCCTCGTCGAAGGCCTGCGTCCAGCCTCCGTCGTTCTTCGGGCCGAAGTAGAGCATCGCGATCTTCGGCTTGTCCTTCAGCGTGAAGCCGTCGGCGGCTGCGGCGGGCAGTGTGGTGAAGAAGGCGCCGCTGGCTGCGATGGTCATCGCGAGACCCAGGCCGGGAGTGAGTGTGCGCAACTGCATGGGACTACCTTTGGTGAGAGGCTTTGAAGAAAGGGAGGACGGAAAAAAGAGAACGAGCGCAGCGCGCGTCACATCATGAAGTTGATGCGGAACACATTGCCCTCGGGATCGAGCAGCACCGACTGGTACCAGTTGTAGTAGGTGACGTACGGCGGCTTGACGAGCGTGGCGCCGGCTTCGAGCGCGACCGGCACCATGCGGTCGACGTCGGCCTGGCTGTCGACGTCGATGTTCAGCAGGAACTTGACGCCGCGTGTGTCTGAAAACTCGCTCAGGTGCAGCAGTTCGTAGGCATCGAGTGCGTTGAAGCCAAGGCTCGACTTGCCGGTGTCCAGGCCTCGGAAGATGGGTGAGCGGATCGCTTCGATCTCTTTGAAACCGAATACTCGCTGGTAGAAGCCGCTGAGTGCGACTACGTCTTTTGCGAAGACGTTGACGTAGGAGAGGCGGGCCATGTCAGTTGCTCATTGGGCGTTTGCTGTTGTTCTTGTTCGGGGCGTGTGCGAATGACACCGGGTACTCCCCTCCGCGAATGTCCCCCGCCTTCGGCTCCTCCTTTATTTCGCTGCGGGGAGCACCCGGTGCCATTCGCACATGGACGCGGCTCTCATGCTGGCGGTTCGACCGCAGCGCCTGACGATCACGTCGATGGGGTACCTTGCGCAGCGAAATAAAGGAGGAGGCCGAAGGCCGGGGGACATTCGCGGAGCAAGGTACCCCGTCGGCGTGATCGCACCCCGAAGAACAGCAGGCAGTCATCTCAAGCCATCGCCTTCGTGCCACCAAAGGTCGTCTGCTTGACGAACTTCGAGGTTAGGTGGTCCCCAGAAGAAATCGGCGCGTACTTCGCCGACTCCCCGGGCGCGAGGCAGCTAGGCAGGCACTCGACCATCGCGTCGTAGTTCGGCTGATGGAAGAACACCAGCGATTGCCGGCGATTGGTGCTCGCGATCTCGAAAGGCGGATTGATCACGCGGTGCAGCGTGGACACCCACTGGTCGTTGGTCCACTGCATCATGAGGTCGGCGATGTTGACCACCAGGCCACCCTCGACCTGCGGCACGTCCACCCACTGGCCGGCTTTGTTGAACACCTGCAGGCCCTTGTCGTCGGGCAGCACGATGGTGAGGCTGCCGTAGTCGCTGTGCGCGCCCGCACGCAGCTGGCCGGGCAGCGGTTGCTCGCGCTGCGGCGGATAGCTCAGCACGCGGAACATGCTGATGTGCTTGTCGATCTTGTCGTCGAAGAAGGTCTCGGGCAGCGACAGGCCGAGCGCAAAGACACGCATCAGCGAGCGCGAGAGATCGCTCATCGCCTCGAAGTAGCCTTCGTAGGCTTCGCGGAAGCCTTCGATGGGCGGCCAGCTGTTGGGCTCGAAGTGCGGGCCGGCGGCGGGGCCGCGGTGGTAGTCGTCTTGCGGCACGTTCGACGGGCCGATAGAGAAAGATTCCTTCAGGTCGCCGGGGGCTGCTTCTTCGAGGCTGTACGAGAGCCCTTCCTCGCCCACCGCGCTGTAGCCGCGCACCGCGTCTTCGCGCGGGCGGTCGACCTTGCGCTTTTCGCCCAATGGCATGTCGAAGAACTTGCGCGAGAGCGACGACACGCGCGAGATCAGCTCGGGCGCAATGCCGTGGTTCGTGATGACGAGAAAGCCGATGCTGCGGCAGGCCTCGTCGACCTTCTTCGCGACCTCGGCCTTGCCTTCGGCGGTGCCCGCGAAGTAGGGCGCTAGATCGATGATGGGGACGGACAGCAGGGTCATGGCAGGTTCCTCATGCTTGGCATGCCTTTCGCCATGCAACGTCTGTGCCAGTTGGACCAAATGGACAAAACGCATCCGTCGCGTCAGCATGGTGCGCAACGACGCGCTGCGAAGGCGGCTGCGGCGCAAGGCGATGCACCACGGCCTTACAGTGGTGCGCTGTGTTGCCTGCCGATTCATCAACGAACGAACAAGAGCGAGGGAAGATGCCGAAGACCAAAGCGCTGGCCGCCAGTGCCAGCAAAGAGAAGAGCCCGGCGCGCAAGCGCGCAAAACCCGCGGTGCGCAGCGCGTCCGCGGTGAGCCGCCGGCTGCGCCAGATCGAGGACAAGCGCAGCGCGATCCTCGGTGCGGCGCTGGGGCTGTTCTCCCGCTTCGGCCTGCACGGCACGTCGATTGACCAGGTGGCGGCACGCGCCGATGTATCGAAGAGCAACCTGCTCTATTACTTCGCGAACAAGGAAGAGCTCTACGTCAACGTGCTGCGCGATCTGCTCGCGCTGTGGCTCGAGCCACTGCGCGGCTTCAGTGCCGAGCAGGACCCTGGCGAGGCCATCGGCGACTACATCCGCCGCAAGCTCGTGGTCTCGCGCGACCGGCCCGATGCATCACGGCTCTTCTGCCTGGAAATGATCCAGGGCGCGCCGCTGCTGCGCGACGAGCTCGACCGCGAACTGCGTACGCTGGTGGAGAAAAAGTCGGAGGTGATTCGCGCGTGGGTCGAAGCGGGAAAGCTGGCGCCCGTCGATCCGCATCACCTGATCTTCGCGCTGTGGGCGGTGACGCAGCACTACGCGGACTTCGGCGTGCAGGTGCAGGCGCTGTCGGGGCATACGCTGGACGATGAGGCGTTCTTCGAGAAGACCGTCGAGAACGTGCAGCGCATCTTTCTTCAAGGCATCACGCCGCGCTGATTCGGGAGGAGGTCAGTGCGGCGGCGCCGCGATCTCGTGATAGCGCCGGTCGAAGTAGATCAAGCCCTGCGTCGCACCACCGATGACAATGGCCACCGCTTCGCAGAACAGCACGTCGTGCGTGCCCGCGCTCGTCGCATGCACCACGCGGCAGTCGAAGGACACGGCTGCGTCGTCGAGCATCGGCGAGCCGGTGGTCTTGCGGCTCCAGTTGCCGGCGGCGAAGCGCTCGTCCATCGGCGTCTTGCCGCCGAACAATGCGGACAGCGACTGGTGCCCCGCGGCCAGCACGTTCACGCACAGCACGCCATTGGTCTTGAACGCCGGGTACACCGAGGCCGAACGGTTCAGGCACACCAGCAGCGTCGGGGGCTCGTCTGTCACGCTGCACACGGCCGATGCCGTAAAGCCGGCGCGGCCCGCGGGGCCGTCGGTGGTGATGATGTTCACCGCCGCGCCCAGCCGCGCCATCGCGTTGCGGTAGTCGGCCTTCTCCAGGCTCGGCAGCAGGCCGGCGGGGTTCGATGACGATGAAGCAGCGTGGGAGGCCATGGCATTCAGCAGCATGTGGTGAGTCCTTCAGGCCAGCACGCAGGCCTCGTCGAAGGGCAGCCGCGGCAGGCGGCCGAACACCTTCGACGCATCGCCGTGGCCCAGGTTGATGAGGAAGTTGACGGTCCAGTCGGTGCCTTCGAAGAAGGCAGCGTCGACCTTCGCCTTGTCGAAGCCCGACATCGGGCCTGCATCGAGGCCGACCGCGCGCGCTGCGAGCAGCAGGTAGCCCGCCTGCAGGCTGGCATTGCGAAAGGCGGTCTCGTGCGCGGCCTCGGGGCTGCCGGTGAACCAGCTGCGCGCATCGGCATGCGGGAACAGCGTGGGCAGCTTGTCGTAGAACTTGCGGTCCCACGCGGCGATGACCGTGACCGGTGCGGCCATGGTCTTGTCGAGGTTGCCCTTGGAGAGCGAGGGTGCGAGGCGCTGCTTGCCTTCGGGCGTGCGCACGAAGACGAAGCGCGCGGGCGTGCAGTTGGCCGATGTGGGGCCGAGGCTCGCCAGCGCGTAGATCTGCTGCAGCTGTGCGTCGGTGACGGGTTCGTCGGTCCAGCCGTTGTGGGTGCGCGCGCCGGTGAAGAGCAGCGACAGCGCGGCGTCGTCGAGTGTGGATGCAAGAGTTGTGGTCATGCTGGAACGGCGGATGCGCTGACCCGCGAGAGAAAGTCGAGCAGGCTGCGGTTGAAGGCTTCGGCCTCGGTCACGCTGTGGGCATGGCCGCCGTGCGGCATGAAGTCGAGCGTGACGTCGCTCAGGCCATCGGCCAGGCGCTGCGAGCAGGTCCAGGGCACGAGCGTGTCGTCTTTCGCCGCGGCGATGAGTGTGGGTGCGGTGATGTCGGCAAGGCGAGCGTCGATGTCGAAGGCGCGCAGGGCAGCGATGCGCGCACGCATGTTGGCCTCGCCCGGAAAGTGCGCGAAGGCGTGGTCGACTTCGTCGGTCACGCGCTGTGCGTGTTCGGCGGCCCAGGCTGCGGGGTACAGGAAGATCGGCTGCGCTTCCACGTACGCGCGCGGGCCGCAGGCGCCGAGCAACGCAAGTCGCGCATCGAAGCAGCGCGCCGAATGCGGGTTGGGCTTCGACCACGCGTTGATGAGCACGAGGCTCGCAATGCGCGAAGGCGCGTCGAGCGCTAGCTGCAGACCCACGAGGCCGCCGAGTGCATGGCCCGCGAAGTGGCACTGCGAAGTGTTCGTGGCGTCGAGGATTTCGAGCACGTCCTTCGCCATGTCTTCGATGGCATACGCCGCTGGCAATGCGGCAGGGCTGCGGCCGGTGCCGCGCTGGTCGTACGCAATGACGCGGTGCCCGGCGGCAACCAGCGCGCCGAGCTGCGGCTGCCAGAACCCGGCCGAGCCACCGAGGCCCGACGACAGCAGCACGGTGGCTGCGGCATCGGACGGCCCGTGCACTTCGTAGTGCAGCGACGGCATGTGCTTCAGCCCTTCTTGCCGACGTGCGCGATCGAGGCGATCTCGACCAGGGCATCGGGCTTCACCAGGCCGCACTGGATGCAGTAGCGCGCGGGCTTGGTGCCGGGAAAGAACTCGGCATACACCGTGTTGATCTTCCCGTAGTCGGCCCAGTCCTTGATCATGATCTGGTTGAAGGTCACGTCGTCCATGGTGCCGCCCGCTGCCTCGACCACGCCCTGGATGATGGTGAGCACGTGACGAGCCTGCGCGGCCGCGTCGCCCACGTGGACCACGTTGTTGTCCTTGTCGAAGGGCAGCGTGCCCGACACATAGAGCACGCCGTCGGCGAGCGTGCCGGGAACATAGGGGGCGAGTGGCACGCCGGTGCCGGGCGGGATGATGGCTTGCTTGGGCATGAAGAGAGCTCCTTGAAAAGAATCAGACAGTGGCCGCTTCGGCCGGTGCGGGTTGGGTGATGGATGCGGGCGCGAAGGTGCTGCAGAAGTGCTCCACCGTGGAGACCCATCCGAAGAAGGTCTCGACGTTGTAGACAGATGCCTTCTGGATTGCGGGCCCGCCGAGTTCGTGCGTCGCGTCTTCGAGCATCACGGCGAAGTATTCGAGGTGGAAGGCGTCGCGCAGCGTCGATTCGACGCACACGTTGGTGGCGATGCCGGTGAACACCAGGTGGCGGATGCCGCGCGCGCGCAGCGTGCTGTCGAGCGTGCTGTTGAAGAAGCCGCTGTAGCGCGTCTTCGGCACGACGATGTCGCCGGGCTGCGGCTTCATCTCTTCGATGAGTTCGTAGTCCCATCCGCCCTTGGCGAGGAACTTGCCCTGCAGCTCGGGCTTTGCACGCATGGTCTTGAGCGCGTTCGACTTGTGCCAGTTCGGCGAGCCGGGGCCGCCGGCCTCCACGTATGCCGCGTCCCAGCCGTTCTGCAGGAACACGACCAGCATGCCGGCCGCGCGTGCAGCCGCTATGGTGCGCGCGATGTTGGCGATGGTGCCTTGCGCGCCGGAGATGTCGAAGCCGGCCGAGTCGACGTATCCGCCGATGGATGCATAGGCGTTCTGCATGTCGACGACGATCAGAGCGGAGTCGCTCGCGTGCAGTGCCAGCGGCTCGGGGCGCGCGGGCAGCACCAGCGGTGCCGGGGCGCCCGGCAGGCGCGGTGCGCCAACGGGGGTGTTCGATGTGAGGGTGGTGTTGCGTGCGGGAGTGCTCACGTGACGCTCCTGCTCAGGCCGCGAGGCGTTCGGGTTCGACCCGCGACGGCACGGGGCTCTGCACGTGCGCGCGGCTCTTCATGTGCGGCTGGATGCGTTCGCCGAAGGCCTCGACGCCCTGCAGGAAATCGTCGAAGGTCAGCAGCACGCCTTCGGTGCCGGGCACCTCGGCCATTTCGTCGAGCATGCGCGCGACGTTTTCATACGAGCCCACGAGCGTGCCCATGTTGATGTTCACGGCCGATGTCGGGTCGGCCATCTGGCGCACGTTGGTGTCGGCGCCCGACTTCGTGTCGGCCGCGCCCTGCTGGCCCAGCCATGCGATGGCTTCGTGGTCGGCGCCGGCCTTGTAGTGCTCCCACTTGGCGCGCGCGGCCTCGTCGGTCTCGTCGGCGATCACCATCATCAGCACGTAGGTGGTGACGTGGCGGCCGGTCTTCGTGGTGGCTTCGATGAGCTTCTCGGCCGCGGGCGCGAAGGCCTTGGGCGTGTTCACGCCCTTGCCGAAGCAGAAGTTGTAGTCGGCGTACTTCGCGGAGAACTCCATGCCCGCGTCGCTCTGGCCGGCGCAGATCACCTTCATGTCGGCCTGCGGCTGCGGGCTCAGGCGGCAGTCGTCCATCTTGAAATGGTCGCCCTTGAAGTCTGACTGGCCGGTGCCCCAGAGGTCGCGCAGCACCTGGATGTATTCGCTCAGGTACTGGTAGCGCGTGCCGAAGAACTGGTCGCCGGGCCACATGCCCATCTGCGAATACTCGGGCCGCTGCCAGCCGGTGACGAGGTTCAGGCCGAAGCGGCCGTTGGAGATCGAATCGATGGTGGACGTCATGCGCGCCACGATGGCCGGCGGCATGACCAGCGAGGCAGCGGTGGCAAAGAGCTTGATCTTGCTGGTGACGGCAGCGAGCCCGGCCATGAGCGTGAAGGACTCGAGGTTGTGGTCCCAGAACTCCGTCTTGCCGCCGAAGCCGCGCAGCTTGATCATGGACAGCGCGAAGTCGACGCCGTAGCGCTCGGCCTTCAGCGTGATCTGCTTGTTGAGTTCGAAGCTGGGCTTGTACTGCGGTGCGTTTTCGGAAAGCAGCCAGCCGTTGTTGCCGATGGGAATGAAGATGCCGACGTTCATGGAGGGGCTCCTGTTGCGAGGTCGCGAAGCTCCTTGCATGCGCCGTGCCAGTTGGATAAGTTGTTTTAAATCAATGACTTATGGAGAATTGGCATCTGCGTTTTGACCATTTGGTCCAAAGTGGAGCAGGCGTTCCAGCCGGATTGCGGCAGCACGGTGCAACCCGGACCAAAGCGGTGCAGTGCCGCCGTCACGGACAGCGCGGCAAAATCGCGCAATGCCCAAGACCCCACTCCGCGCCGCCGCGGCCATCGGCGGTACTGCCGACGACGTCGAAGCGGCCTTCTATGAAGCGCTGCAACGCGGCGACATCGATGCGCTGATGGCCTGCTGGGCCGACGAGGACGAAGTGTTCTGCGTGCACCCCGGCGGCCCCCGGCTGGTGGGGACCGTGGCGATCCGCGCGGCCTTCGAGCAGATGTTCGGCAACGGCGCGATCCACGCCATGCCGGCGCGGGTGCGCAAGATCGAGTCGCTCGGCAGCGCCGTGCACAACGTGCTCGAGCGCATCGAGGTGCTCACGGCCGAAGGCCCGCGCCATGCCTTCGTGCTGGCCACCAACGTCTATCACAAGACCGCCCAGGGCTGGCGCATGGTGGCGCACCATGCGAGCCCGGGTAGCGCGCGCGAGCCGGACGACGCGAACGATCCGCCCCAGACCCTGCATTGATGCCTTCCTTCGCTGCTTCTTCTTCCGCTGCTTCTCCCACTGTTCTCCAGTCGATGGACTACGCGGCGCCGCGCTGGCTGCCCGGCGGCAACCTGCAGACCATCTGGGCTGCGCTCTACGCCCGGCGCTTCGACGGACCGGCTCCGGTCTACCGGCGCGAACGCTGGCCTACGCCAGATGGCGACTTCATCGACGTCGACTTCGTGGATGCGCCAGCGCCAGGCCCGAGGCCGCTGCTGGTGCTGTTCCATGGGCTCGAAGGCTCGTCGCGCAGTCATTACGCCGAAGCCTTTGCTGCCTATGCAGCGTCTCGCGGCATGGCCTTCGCGGTGCCGCATTTCCGCGGCTGCAGCGGCGAGCTGAACCTGGCGCCGCGCGCGTACCACTCGGGCGACTTCGAGGAGATCGGCTGGATCCTGGCGCGCATGCGCGACCAGCATGCGCAAAAGGGCGGCGGGCCGGTGCTGGCGGCGGGCGTGTCGCTTGGCGGTAATGCGCTGATGCGATGGGCCTCGGAGGCGGGCGAGACCGCTTCGGGCGTGGTGGGCGCGGTGGCCTCGGTCTGCGCGCCGCTCGACCTCGCGGCGGGCGGCGAAGCCATTGGCCAGGGCTTCAACAAGCTGGTCTACACGCGCATGTTCCTCGCGACCATGAAGCCCAAGGCGCTGGCCAAGCTGGCGCAGTTTCCGGGCCTGTTCGACCGCGAGCAGCTGATGTCGTCGCGCAACCTCTACGACTTCGACAACGTCTTCACCGCGCCGCTGCACGGCTTTCGCGATGTCGATGACTACTGGTCGCGGGGCTCGGCCAAGCCGCACCTGGCTTCGATCCGCGTGCCTGCGCTGGTGGTGAATGCGCGCAACGATCCGTTCATTCCGGCGCGCAGCCTGCCGAAGCCCGGCGAGGTGGGGGCGCACGTCACGCTGTGGCAGCCCGCGCACGGTGGGCATGTCGGCTTTCCGATGGGGCTGCCGCCGGGGCATGTGCACGGCATGCCGGAGCAGGTGGGCGGCTGGCTGCAGCTGCATGGCGGCGCTTCGGCTGACGGTAGGGGCTTGTCGCCAGGACGAGAATGACGCGATGGACGACATCGTCAAACAAGCATTGGCCAAGTGGCCCAACGTGCCGCACTGCTACGGCTGGCTCGGCCTCGACGCGCGCGGCAACTGGTACATGCGCGATGACCGCACACAGGCCATGGGCCCGTTCCGCGCGGCCAAGGGCTCGATGCTGCGGCACGACAAGCTGATCGACTTCATCCATCGCAACTACGAGCACGACGACGAGGGCCAGTGGTTCTTCCAGAACGGGCCGCAGCGCGTGTATGTGGAGCTGGAGGCTTCGCCGCTGGTATGGCGGGTCGCCGAAGATGAGGGCGGCGGCTTCACCGTCACGGCCCATACGGGCAAGGCGACCGAGGTATCGGACTGCCTGCTCGATGAGGACGGCCGGCTCTATCTGGTTTCGCCTTTCGGGCTCGGGCTGGTGCACACGCAGGACGTGGGCATCGCTGCCGAGGCCGTCGAACGCGGGCTGTGGATACCGGAGGCGGTGCAGGCCAGCGAGCTGCCCGGCCGCTTCGGACACGTGCTGAGCCCGGCTGAGCGCCACGCCGACTCGGCCACACCAGCCCCTGTCGCACAGCCATGAAAAAAGCCGGCGCTGAGCCGGCTTTCTTGCGTGACTAGGGAAAACGCTTACTTCGCAGGAGCGCTGGCCGCAGGGGCCGCACCCGAGGCACCTTCAGCGGGTGCAGCAGCGGCCGGACGGTCCGGCACCGGGAACTTGGCGCCGCCGGCGTTGGCCATGTAGACCACTGCACGACCCACTTCGAGGTCTTCGAAGTCGCCGCCGCCCTGCGGGGGCATGGCGCCCTTGCCCTTCAGGGCATGCTCGAGGAGCGTTGCATAGCCTTGGCCGATGCGGGGACCCCAAGCGGCTGCGTCCTGGAAGTGCGGGGCGCCGGGAATGCCGGGCGCTCCGTGGCAGGCGACGCACTGGGCCTTGAACACGACCTCGCCTGCAGCGAGCGGGCGGTTGGCGTCGCGGATCTCGATGGCGCCGACCTTCTTGAGGCGTTCGGCCACTTCGCGGTCGCGCGCTTCCTTGGTCACGCCATAGAGCGACATGCTGTCGCCCTCCGCGATGCCTGCGGGCTTGGTGCCCGAGACCACGTAGGAGACAAGACCCACGATGATCAGGATCGGGGCTATGAAGGAGAAAAATACCGCGAGCAGCAGTTGCTTCGGGTTCTTGATCGGCCCGGTGTGGGCTTCTTCTGTGGCCTGGTAATGCGGGTCTGCGCTCATTGGCGTCCTCAATTATCGGGGGCTCGTCGGGGGGCTTGTCCTAACCAACCGGCGATTATAGAGAGGCCCCTTGCCCGAACGGACAAGGGACCACCCTTATCGGACACCTTGGCGTCTCAGCCCTTGTCGCGTGTGGCCCAGCCGCCACCCAGCGTCCGGTACAGCGTGACCTGGTTCTGCAGCTGCAGCAGGCGCGTGGTCACGGCCGATTGCTGCGCCGTGAACAGCGAGCGTTGTGCGTCGAGCAGGTCGAGCGCGCTGGCGATGCCGTTGCGATAGCGCAGGTCGGAGAGCTTGAAGCGCACCGCCTCCGCATCGGCCTGCGCACGTTGTGCGCGCACCTGCTCGCCCAGCGTGGCGCGGCCCGCGAGGGCATCGGCCACTTCGCGGAACGCGGTCTGGATCGACTTCTCGTACTGCGCCACCGCGATTTCGCGCCCGGCCTTGGCTGAGTCGAGCGTGGCGATGTTGCTGCCGGCGTCGAAGATCGGCAGCGTCACCGTCGGCGCGAAGGACCAGGCCTTCGAACCGCGATCGAACAGGCCCGAGAACTCGCTGCTCGCGGTGCCGATGGAACTCGTCAGCGACACGCGCGGGAAGAAGTTCGCGCGCGCCGCGCCGATATTGGCGTTGGCCGCAATCAGCTGCTGCTCGGCCGAGCGGATGTCGGGCCGTTCGGCCAGCAGGTCGGAAGGCAGGCCGGCCGGCACGTCGGGCATCGGCTTGATGCCGTCCAGGCCCTTGATGCCGCCCGCCGTGGCGTCGGGCGGTACCGGCGCGCCCAGCAACAGGGCGAGGGCGTTCTCGTCCTGCATGCGCGCGCGCTGCTGCTCCGCATAGGATGCGCGCGCCGTTTCCAGCAGCGAGTTGGCGGCCTGGAAGTCGAGCTCCGACGACACGCCGTTGTCGAAGCGCATCTTCGTGAGGCGCACCGACTCTTCGCGCGTGACCATCGTCTGGCGCGTGATCTCGAGCAGCTCATCGTCGGCCAGCAGCGTGAGCCAGCCGTTGGCGACCGACGCGATCAGGCTGATCTGCACTGCCTTGCGCGTCTCGTCCGTGGCGAGGTACTGCGCCAGCGCCTGGTCCTTCAGCGCGCGGATGCGGCCGAAGAAGTCCAGCTCCCAGGCGTTGAAGCCCAGGTTGACGCTGTACGACGACGACACGCTGCCCACGCTGGAGTCGAAGGCCTGATAGGGGTTCGGGCTCGAGCGCGAGCCAGAACCAGTGAGGCCCACAGCCGGGAACAGCGCCGAGCGCTGGATCTGGAACTGCGCGCGCGCCTGCTCGATGTTGAGCACCGACACCCGCAGGTCGCGGTTGTTCACGAGCGCGGTCTGGATCAGGCCCGCGAGCCGCGCGTCGGTGAAGAAGTCCTGCCAGGGCAGGTTGGCTGCGGCCTGGCCGGGCGGCTGCGCCGGGTCGCCCGGGTAGGTGGTGGGCACCGGCGCCGCCGGGCGCTCGTAGGTCGGAATCAGCGAGCAGCCGGCCAGCAGCATCGCGGCGGCCAGGGCTGTGGGAATCAGTTTCTTAGTCATGTTTTTCCTCCGCGATGCCGGCGGCTTCGGCGTGTCGCTTGTCGGCTTCATGCTGGCGCGCGCTGCCCTTGAACAGGGTGCGCACCACCACGAAGAACACCGGCACGAAGATCACGGCCAGTGCAGTGCCCGTCACCATGCCGCCGAGCACGCCGGTGCCGATGGCGCGCTGGCTGGCAGAGCCGGCGCCCGAGGCGATTGCGAGCGGCACCACCCCGAGGCCGAAGGCCAGCGAGGTCATGATGATCGGTCGGAACCGCAGGTGGGCGGCGGCCAGCGCCGATTCGATGACGCCCTTGCCCTGCGCCTGCAGGTCCTTGGCGAACTCGATGATCAGAATCGCGTTCTTCGCGGATAGGCCGATGATGGTGATCAGCCCCACCTGGAAGTACACGTCGTTCGAATAGGCGCGCAGCATCGTCGCCACCAGCACGCCCAGCACGCCCAGCGGCACCACCAGAATCACCGACAGCGGGATCGACCAGCTTTCGTACAGCGCGGCCAGGCAGAGGAACACCGCCAGGATCGCGAAGCCGTACAGCACGATGGCCTGCGAGCCCGCGAGCTTTTCTTCGCGCGACTGGCCGGTCCACTCGAAGCCGAAGCCTTGCGGCAGCTGCGTGGCGAGCTTTTCCATCTCGGCCATTGCGGCGCCCGTGCTATAGCCGGCGGCGGCGTCGCCGCTGATGCGGATCGCCGGGTAGCCGTTGTAGCGCACCGTCTGCGTGGCGCCCGTGACCCACTTGGTGGTCGCGAAGGCCGACAGCGGCACCGGCTGGCCCTGCGTGTTGCTGGCGTTCAGCTTGAGCAGGTCGTCGGGCTGCATCCGCGCCGGAGCGTCGGCTTGCACCACCACGCGCTGCAGGCGGCCGCGGTTCGGGAAGTCGTTGATGTAGCTCGAACCCAGGCCGGTCGACAGCGTTGCGTTGATCGCGTCGAAGCTCACGCCAAGCGCATTCGCCTTGTCGCGGTCGATGTCGATCTGCAGCTGCGGCGCGTCTTCCAGGCCGTCGGGGCGAACCTGCGCCAGGACCTTGCTCTGCGAGGCCATGCCCAGCAGCTGGTTGCGTGCGTTGATCAGCGCCTCGTGGCCCGCGCCCGAGCGGTCCTGCAGACGGAAGCTGAAGCCGCTGGCATTGCCCAGTTCAGGAATGGGCGGCGGGCTCAGCGGGTAGATGAAGGCGTCGCGGATGCCCGACAGCGCACCGAAGGCACGGCCG
Organism: Variovorax sp. YR634; assembly: GCF_900106655.1. NCBI lineage: Bacteria > Pseudomonadati > Pseudomonadota > Betaproteobacteria > Burkholderiales > Comamonadaceae > Variovorax > Variovorax sp. YR634. The sequence goes on along the minus strand of NZ_FNOL01000016.1, from coordinate 66,359 downwards.
GCCAGCGCGCTGGCCGAGTGGGCCGGGTCCTTGCGCTCGTCCCAGTCCTTCAGCGTCACGAAGGCGAGGCCCGCGTTCTGGCCCTGGCCCGAGAAGCTGAAGCCCATCACGCCCACCATGCTCTGCACTTCGGGCTGCTTCAGGATGAAGCCCTCGACCTGCTGCATGACCGACAGCGCGCGCTCCTGTGTCGCACCAGGCGGCAACTGCACGTTCACGATGATGTTGCCCTGGTCTTCCTGCGGCAGGAACGAGCTCGGCAGCCGGGTGTAGGTGAACACCACCGCGCCGATGATGGCGAGGTAGATCACGAGGTAGCGGGCAGCGCGGCGCAGGATGCGAGCGACCACGCTCTCATAGCCCTTGGCCGTGCGCGCGAAGCCGCGATTGAACCAGCCGAAGAAGCCGGTCTTCTCGTGATGGTGGCCGGCCTCCACCGGCTTGAGCAGCGTGGCGCACAGCGCCGGCGTGAGCGACAGAGCCATGAATGCCGAGAAGGCGATCGAGGCCACCATCACCGCCGAGAACTGGCGGTAGATGTTGCCGGTCGAACCCGCGAAGAACGCGAGCGGAACGAACACCGAGATCAGCACCACCGTCACGCCGATGATGGCGCCGGAGATCTGCTTCATGGCCTTGCGCGTGGCTTCGAGAGGCGGCAGCCCCTCCTCGCTCATGATGCGCTCGACGTTCTCCACCACCACGATGGCGTCGTCCACCACGATACCGATCACCAGCACCATGCCGAACATGGTCAGCACGTTGATCGAGAAGCCGAGCGCCAGCAGCGAGGCAAAGGTGCCCAGCAGCGCGATCGGCACCACGATGGTCGGGATGATCGTGTAGCGCCAGTTCTGCAGGAACAGGAACATCACCACGAACACCAGCGCCACGGCTTCCAGCAGCGTCTTGACCACTTCGGTGATCGAGATCTGCACGAAGCGCGAGCTGTCGTACGGAATGTTCCACTTCACGCCCTGCGGGAAGTAGCGCTCGAGTTCGGCCATCTTGGCGCGGACCGCCTTGGCCGATTGCAGCGCGTTGCCGTTGGGCGTGGGCTGGACGCCGATACCGACCGCGGGCACGCCGTTCAGGCGGGCCGAGGTGGCATACGACTGGCCGCCGAGTTCGACGCGTGCCACGTCCTTCAGCCGCACGGTCGAGCCATCGGTGTTGGCGCGCAGCACGATGTTCTTGAACTGCTCAACGTTGACGAGCTGGCCGTTCACGGTCACTGTGGCCGCGATGGCCTGGCCGGGGATGTTGGGCAGGTCGCCGAGCGTGCCCGAGGACACCTGGGCGTTCTGTGCACGGATGGCGTTGTTGACGTCGGTCGCCGACAGGTTGAAGCCCTGCAGCTTGGCCGGATCGATCCACACGCGCATCGCGTTCTCGGAGCCGAACAGCTGGGCCTGGCCCACGCCGACCACGCGCTGCAACTCGGGCACGACGTTGCGCGCGGTGTAGTCGCCGAGCGCCACCGGGTCGATGTTCGGGTTGTCCGAGGACAGCATCACGAACATCAGGAAGTTGTTGCGCGACTTGTCCACGCGCACGCCCTGCTGCGTCACGGCAGCCGGCAGGCGCGGCGTTGCGCGCGACAACCGGTTCTGCACGTCCACCTGTGCGAGGTCGTCGTTGGTGCCGGCCTCGAAGCTGATCGTGATGGAGCCGGTGCCGTCGGCCTGGGCCACCGATTCCATGTAGATCAGGCCTGGCGAGCCATTCATTTCACGCTCGATGACGGACAGCACGCTGTCCTCGAGCGTCTGGGCCGAGGCGCCGGGGTAGGCGACGTTGATGACGATGGCGGGGGGCGCCACCGGCGGGTACTGCGAGATCGGCAGCTGGGTGATTGACACGCCGCCCACCACCAGGATGAACAGTGCGATCACCCAGGCGAAGATCGGTCGGTCGATAAAAAATTTGGCCATTTGCGGGCGCGCTCCTGATTACTTCTTCTCGGCCGCGGCCTTGTCGGCCGGGGCGGCAGGCGCCGCCGGTGCGGACCCCGCTGCGGCCGGCGTGGCCGCGGCGTTCGGGTTCGGCTTGGTCCAGGGGACCGCCTTCACCGGCGTGCCGGGCGGCATCATCTGCAGCTTCTGGAAGCCGTCGACCATCACCTGCTCGCCGGCCTTCAGGCCATCGAGCACCACCCACTGGTTGTCCTTGGCGGCGCTGATCTTCACGGTGCGCTTGCTGATCTTGCCGTCCTTGTCGACCACCGACACGGTGTCGCCCTGCTGGGTGCGCGTGACGGCCTGCTGCGGCAGCGTGATCGCGTTGGTGGCCTGTGCCTGTTCGAGCTTCACGCGAACGTACAGGCCGGGCAGCAGCTCGCCCTTGGGGTTGGGCACTTCGGCGCGCAGCGTGACCTGGCCGGTGGTGGAGTCGACCGTGAGGTCGGAGAACAGCAGCTTGCCTTCCAGCGGGTAGTCGGTGCCGTCCTCCAGCACCACGCGGATGGTTGCGGCTTCCTCGCCGCTCGCGCGCTTGTATTGGCCGGCGGCCACTGCGCGGCGCAGCTTCATCGCGTCGGAGGCCGACTGCGTGAAGTTCACGTACAGCGGGTTGATCTGCTGCACCACGGCGAGCTCGGTGGCGTCGCCCTGGCCCACCAGTGCGCCTTCGGTGACGAGGGCGCGGCCGATGCGGCCCGCGATGGGCGAGGTCACGTCGGCGTAGCCCTGGTTGATCTTGGCGGTCTGCAGCGCCGCGCGGCCCGAGGCCACATCGGCTTCGGCCTGCTTGGCAGAAGCCACGGCGGTCGCGTATTCCTGCTTGCTGACCGCATTGGCTTCGACCAGCGGCTTGTAGCGGTCGGCGAGGGCCTTGGCCTGCACGGCATTGGCTTCGGCGCGGGCCAGCGTGGCCTGGGCGTTCTGCGTGGCGGCCACCAGCGGGGCGGGGTCGATGCGGAACAGCAGCTGGCCGGCCTTCACGTCGCTGCCTTCGCGGAATTCGCGCTTCAGCAGGATGCCCGAGGCACGGGCGCGGACCTGGGCGACGCGGGAGGCCTCGAGGCGGCCGGGCAGTTCGGTGACGAGGCCGACATCGGTCGGCGCAGCCACCACCACGCCCACCTCGGGTGCAGGGGGATGGCCACCACCGCCGGCGCCGCCCGGACCGGCGGGCGCATCGCTCTTGCCACAGCCCGCAAGGACCAGCAGGACGACGGCGGCCACGGTCGCGAGACGCGGCGAAAAGGACGAATGACGCGAAACATGCAGGAGAGGCATGCGATTCCTTTGAAGCGAAGACGGGAGATGGCGCGTTCGCGGAACAAACCGGAAACCTGTGTAGCCAGGTGGGCCATCGAGGAAACCGGCGAGTTTACATACATTCATGGATGTATAGTGACAACCGCGAATGGCCCCACGATACATAGAGGGCGTTGTCTTTACAAATCAGGAGACTTGGTGGCACGTCGGACGAAAGAAGAAGCATTGGCCACGCGGCATCGGTTGCTCGATGCCGCGGAGCTGCTGTTTCAGGCGCAGGGCGTTTCGCAGACCACGCTGCAGCAGATCGCGCAGCAGGCCGGCGCGACGCGCGGCGCCATCTATTGGCATTTCAAGGACAAGGCCGACCTCTTCAACGCGATGATGGAGCGGGTCATCCTGCCGCTGGAAGCCGCGCCGAAGCCCGCCACCGCAGGCGTCACCGACGACCCCCTGGCCGAGATCGAGGAAGGCATGATCCACGCGCTCACCCTCATGGCCACCGACCCCCAGGTGCGCCGCGTATTCGATGTGGCGACCCACAAGGTCGAATACACCCACGACATGGCCTCGGTGCAGCAGCGCCACCTCGACGCCCGCAACGCCTGCGTGGGCGACTTCGAGAAGGCCCTGCGCCTGGCCGCGCGCCGCGGCCATATCAAGCTGCCGCTGCCGGGCAACGCGGCGGCGCAGGGGTTGCACGCACTCATCAGCGGGCTCATCCAGAACTGGCTGCTCGACCCCGAGGCCTTTGACCTGGTGCAGACTGGAAGGCGCACTTTCCGGGTCTATCTGGCGGGGCTCGGGTTCGCCCGGCCGCTGCCGGGCACCGCTGTTGCGGCTGAAGCCGAAACGGTCGCCGCCTGATAGGCGATAATGCGTGGCTCCGGTGCATGCCGGACCCCAATTCCTCGCTGTATTTCAACGGATAGAATTCGGCCCTCCGAAGGCTGAGATCCAGGTTCGATTCCTGGCGGCGGGACCAGATACAAGGCCGGAAGCTTTCAGAAGCTTCCGGCCTTTTTCATTTTTCCTCGGAGAAATGCCTCTGCATGAAAACATTCACTCGCCATGACGCGGTGATCGCGGGGAAGATCCTGGCCGAAGTCGCGCGCGCCGAGATCATGCCGCGCTTCAATGGCTCGCTGGCCAGCAGCACGAGAGAAAAATCCTCTACCTTCGACGTGGTCACGGATGCAGACGAGGCTGCGGAACGCGAGATTGCGCAGCGGCTGCTTCAGCTCTATCCAGGCGCGCTCGTCATTGGCGAGGAGGCGGCTGGTCGCGACCCCGGCGTGCTGTCGCGGATCGCAACGGCCGACCTCGCGTTCATCATCGACCCCATCGACGGAACGAAGAACTTCTCTTCCGGTGTTCCTCTCTTTGGCGTCATGCTCGCGGCCACGGTGCGAGGCGAGGTTGTCATGGGCGTCATCCATGACCCTGTCTGCGACGACACGTCATTCGCAGTGCGCGGGGGCGGTGCCTGGCGGCAAGGGGCCGATCTGATCGACAAGGAGATAAAGGTCGCTCTCCCTGTGCCGGTCAACCAGATGCACGTGGTGGCTGGCACCAACTTCCTTCCGCAGCCTATGCGCTCGACGGTGATCCGGAATTTGCCGAAGGTCGCCATGAACTTCTGGATGCGTTGTGCTGCACATGAATACAGGATGGCGGCCGCGGGCCATTGCCACGCGCTGCTCTATTACAAGCTGATGCCTTGGGACCACGCCGCGGGCTGGCTCATTCATAAAGAGGCGGGCGGCTACAGCGCACATTTCGACGGGTCGCCGTACAAGCCGGACCATCTCACTGGCGGGTTGATCTGCGCGCCTGATCAGAGCTCTTGGGGTTTGTTGAGAGACGCTCTTTTTTCGGATGCGCCCGAGGGCGATCCGACTACCGACTAGTAAACACTCGGAACCAACGTTCTTGCCGAGGCGCGCAAGCCACTTTGGGCGCGTGTATTCGTTCACGGATTCGCAGGCACTTCTCATTGCTGCCTGCTGGAAAGCTCCAGGCACTTACATACTCTGACAAAGCTTACCGCCGTTAGAGCGGAGCGATTTCAGGGAGGATCCATGTCCATCTTCGATGGCACGCGCTGGCATGTTCGCCCGGCGTGCGTCTTTGCGTCTTCGGCGGTGCAATGACCCGCCGCGTCACCATTCAAACGCCGCTGGGAGCGGCGCTGCAATTCCATCGGCTTGCCGGTCGTGAGGCGCTGAGCCGGCTCTACGATTTCGAAATCGACCTGCTGGGCAGCAGCAACGGCATCGATCCGAAACTGCTGCTCGGAAAGCCCGCCACCGTGGCGGTGCAAACGGAAAGCGGCGGCACGCGCTACCTGGGCGGCATCGCCGCGGCATTCGGGTTCCAGCAGGAAGACGCCCGGCATTCCTTCTATCGCCTTCAGCTGCGGCCTTGGCTGTGGCTCGCGACGAGGCGCAGCGATTTCCGCGTATTCCAATCAAGGAGCGTTCCCGAAATCGTGATGGAAGTGCTGGAGCGCTACGGCTTTCCCTCCGAACAGAAGCTCAGCCGCAGCTACCGCACGTGGGATTACTGCACTCAATACGACGAGACCGATTTCGCTTTCATCTCGCGCCTGTGCGAACACGAAGGTATCTATTACTACTTCAGGCACGAGGCCTCGCAACAGGTGCTCGTGTTCGCGGACGACATCGCCACATCGCACGATCCGCTGCCCGGTGGCGAGACGGTGCGCTTCCATCCCCTGGAGAAGGCGGGCATGACCGGCGGAGGCCCGAGGCCGAACGAGCGCATCTACGAATGGAAGACCGGCGAAGAAGTCCGCTCCGGCTTTCACTTCACCAATGAATACGACCCCCTCAAACCCAGGGCGGACCTCTCGAGTCAGCTGCAAACGCACTCGGGTCATGCATTCGACGACTTCGAGTTGTACGCATGGCCCGGCGGCTACAAGCAGCACGACGACGGAGAGACCTATACGCGCATTCGAACCGAAGAGCAGTTGAGTGCGCACTGTGTTGCGGGTGGGCGCTCCAACCGGCGCGAGCTCGCGCCAGGCTACACATTCGAGCTCGCCAGCCACCCAAGGGACGACCAAAACCAGAAGTACCTTCTGACCAGCGTCGAATACGAGCTGCAAGAAAACCTCCAGGCCAGCGAAGGTGCCAATGCCGGCGAGGGCTCCGTCCAGCGCTTTGCGTTCGAGGCGCAGCCAGTCAGCTACGCATGGCGACCGATGCGCACCACGCCAAAGCCTCGCACGCGCGGCCCGCAGACGGCCATCGTGGTCGGCCCGAAGAATGAAGAAATATGGGCCGACCAGTACGGCCGCGTCAAAGTTCAGTTCTACTGGGATCGCCTCGGCCAGCGCAACGAGAACTCCAGCTGCTGGGTGCGCGTGTCCACGTCCTGGGCCGGCGACACCTTCGGCACAGCGGCCTTGCCACGCATCGGCCATGAAGTCATCGTCGATTTTCTGAGTGGCGATCCGGACTACCCCATCATCACCGGACGCGTGTTCAATGCAGAGAACATGCCGGCGTGGCGTTTGCCCGAACAGACGAATCTCTCAGGCATTCGCAGCCGCGAGCTGAGTGCAAACGATGGTTCGGGCAGTGCGGGCGGAGCACGCGGCAATCATCTGGCGCTGGACGACCACCCCGGAAAGATCCAGGCGCAACTCAAGAGCGACCACCTCAGCAGCAGCCTGAGCCTTGGCCACATCGGTCGCATCGATGACACGGCAGGCCGCAAGGACGACCGGGGCGAGGGCGCTGAACTGCGTACCGATGGCCATGCCGCAGTGCGCGCCGCCAGGGGCCTGTTGCTCACCACCGAGACACGACCCGATGCGCAGGCGCACATCACAGACCTGGGGGAGACCGTGGCGCGCCTGACGGCCGCACGCGATCTGCACGAACTCCAGAGCCAAACTGCCCAAGAAGCCAAGGCGCACGAAGCGGGCGACCAGGATGCGGTCACGACGGTTCTCAAGGAGCAGAACGACGCCATCAAGGGCAAGGGCGGCGATGGTGGCTCGCAGCAAGGCGCGTTTCCGGAACTCAGCGAACCTCACCTCGTGCTCGCCAGCGCGGCCGGCATCCAGAGCACCGCGGCAGGCGCCACCCACATCGCCAGCATCAGCCACAACGCATTGAGCAGCGGTGGCCATACCAGCATCAGCGCAGGCAAGGGCTTCCTGGTCAGCGTGAAGGAGGCCGCACGCCTCTTCGCCTACAAGGCCATCCGCCTGACAGCCGCTACTGCCGGCATAGACATCGTCGCCCTGCAGAACAGCATCAACCTGCTGGCCAAGCTCGACATCAAGCTGGAGGCCAACAAGATCAGCATCACCGCTAAGGAAGAGATCCTGATCAATGGAGGCAGCAGCTTCACCAAGTGGAGCGCCTCGGGGATCGTGCATGGGACGAAAGGCCTTTGGCGTGAGCACGCGAGCACCCATAGCTACGCGGGGCCGATGGACATGGAAAAGCTCCTGCGAATGGAGGGTGTCGGCCACGACGATAAGTACAGCGTTCGCTTCGCACCTCTTGGCAGCGACGAAGTCTTCAAGCACATGGAAATGGCGGGGCTGCCCTACAAGATTCTGGACGAGCGAAAGCAGATCAAGGCTGAGGGAGTCATTCCCGACGATGGGCGGCTACCGCGAATCAGTTTCGAGACGCCAGACGAGGCAACGCTGATCGTGGGTGAAGAAGTCTGGGGCTGGAGCCCTATTCCGACGATTCGTACGGCACGGAGCAATGCAGATGCTTTCGAGCCTGAAAACGACGAAGGCGAAAGCGATAGCTCGTCAGATATCGAAAACTCAAGATTCGCCAAATCGACGGGCAATTTCGGCCTCAATCATTTTCTTTCTGAGTCTGCGGTGGAGGCCCATTTGAAAGGGCAGGCGTAAGCGCTAAATCTGATCATGCCAAAGCTGATATCTGCAACTTACCACCCCAATATCGAAGTCGCCGAATTCATCTGTGAAGACGGCCGCCATTTGCTGCGCTCTGGCGGAACCTTGCCATGGCGAATCAACAATCCTGGAGATTTGACAGCCCGAATGGTAAATGGTGTGCCAGCCCCAAAGAAGGCAAAGGGCTACATCGGGTTTGCCACAACCCGATCGAACAGAACATTTCTGATCTTCCCCGACGAAGACTCAGGGCGAGAGGAGTTGAAAGCAAACCTGAAGCGGCTGCACGGCGAGCGGACCATCTCAGAGGCTATCCCCATCTATGCCCCAAAAAATGAAAACAATACAGAAAAATATACGAGCGATTTACTCAAGACGAGCGGCATTCCAGCCCGCAGAAAAATAGGCGAATGCACCGATGCAGAGCTAGAAAAAATAATGAACGGCATTTCGGAGATCGAGGGATATCACGCCAATATCGAGACTCGAAAAGAAACCTGGGTTGTCGTAAGCAGAATCAACGCTACCAATGGCAGTCAATCTCTGCCCGGTACGGAAATCATTTTGCAAAAAGGAGGCAAGGAAGAAAAGGCTAAATCTGATGAAACAGGGCGCTTCCCGCCCGTGATTCATCCTGCAGACAACTCAGCCGTGCATGTCAAGGTCATGGACCCGAAGACCAAGGAGCCGGTGATAGTTGGATCGATTCAAGGAAGCGCCGGCAAGGATTTCAACCTTTTGGCGAAATTCAGAAAATGGAAAGGTGTTGCGGGTTCGGAGAAGATCAACAGTTCCACGTCAGAGAAGAAGAAGCCGATGAGCTATGTGGTTCAGCCTGGAGACAGCCTCTGGAAAATTGCGAAGCTATATCGCACCAGCGTTGATGCAATCAAGGATGGTAATGGCTTGAGCAGCGACAGGATTTATCCGGGCGAGGTATTGCTGATCAATGGAAGTGGCAAGGTAAAACCAAGCGATAAGTTGGCGACTCCACTAGTAACAACGGCGGAGACGCCAATAGCCTCGGTAACTCCAACAAAGCGCCCACGTCTTCCTCCACAACCAGCACCTCCAATTCCATCTGGCATAGAGCCATCGAATTCAGAGCGATCCAAGGAAGGAACGGGGAAGGTCTTGGCATTGATCAACTCGGCGCCAGGGCGTGCTCCCTGGATGCCCATTGCTATTGCCGAAGCAAAGCTTAGACGTGGAGAAACTGAGCTCACGCTGCAGGACAAGATCAACTATCACATTGAAATTGATGATGGCGTTAAATCGATGGCTGGAAGGAATAATGCCTGGTGTGCGGCTTTTGTGAATTGGTGCCTGTTGCAGGCAAAGTATCCGATAGAAAACATAGGCTTTCCAAATCGAAAAATACCTAAAGCTCGCGCGCACGGTTTTTATGAAGTGGACGGGCCGAAAGAGAAATCTGAAAAACTGGCGCCTGTAGTCCGAAATCCTTTATTTGTTGAGCTGAATGAGCCGATATATGGGGCCATTGGAATGGTTACGTCTAAATCCGGTCACGGGCATCATGTTGGATTTGTCTACGCCAAGAAGGGGTGTGAGGATTTGATCCTTCTTGGAGGAAATCAGAGTAGTCGAATAAGATTTACTCCTTTTCCGATGCAAATCAAGGCTCCAGTAAGAGTCAGGGGAAAAGATGGAAAGATGGAGGTTAAAAGCGAGGGCAGCTCAAATTATTTGAAATACTTCGTTCCTGTTTCTTATTGTGAGCAGGCAAAAAGAGATCTGATCTCTCCAGGGCTGGAGGAAATGGACGTTACATCGCTGAATTTGATGTTGGGAATACCTCCAGATAAGCCCGGAAAACGCGGAACTCAATTAAATAATGATATCTTGTGAGGAATGGTGGATGATTTATATGGATTTAAAAAAAGTATTCATTATTTTTGTTGTGATTTTTTCTTTTTTTTGGTGTCCTGCGAGTTCGTTTGCAGAGTACAGAAGTGATCGGTTGGTGGTTTGGGTTAACTTGGAAAAGGATCATGATGCTTTTAATGTCGATGGAGTGATCGTAAATTCCATAAGATCTGGGCGAATTGATTTGGAGTGTGGCGTTGATTGGAAAGACGGGGGATCAATGTTGTACATGAAAAAAAGACCCGTTGGGATCACCAATGATCTGGCTTGGAAGGTTTTCTTAAAAAAAGACAAGATAGCGCTTCGGCATTTGAATTATCTCTTGAAATCTTTCAGAGATGCTGAGAACGGAGTCGACGAAGGGCTGGATGGAATAGTCATCTACTCCAATAAAAATGGACCACACATGATGAATTTAGTTGCGGGCAAAAAGAAGATAAAAAGCTATCCATTAACGTCTAATAATGCGTCTTTGACGGCTCAGGATGTTGAAGAGGCATTTTGCATACTTTTGCCTCCCGTTACGCGCGCGCCGTAGATATGTCAATGAAATGCCCGGCTTTTACAAGTTGGGCCAATTCACTAAAAAACGGAGTGCAATTTGATCGGAGTGAGTGGGGCAACCTTGGTCAGTTGTTGTTTGGCAAAGAAAACATGAAATATCCGGAGGAACCACAGCAATCCAAGACGGAGCTAGATCCGCCTACTCAAAAGTCGCACCACGCCAAATCCGCCCACCTGCGGGCACGCTCGGTGCTCCAAAAATCCCGATGGTGTCGGGCAGGCTGTGGCGAGTTGATTGCGGACGGACCGCTCGGCTGGTGGCCGTGCTGCAGCGAGGCTTGCCTGGAAGCCTGGAATGCTCGCTCTCCCACAGTTCAGCTCTCGCGCATCGAGTGGCCTCCTCGCCAGCAAAGCCACGAATGAACAGACCGTAATGAGTTCGCAAGAAATCATCCTCAACCACGACCTCTGGCGCAAAGGCGCGGGTGGCGCTCCGGCCGGCTTGGCTGGGCAAACGGACGCCTCTGCCTATGTCGGTCTCGACCTCGATCTGGCCCGGTTCACCGATTCCGTGTTTGTTGGCAGCAGGTTCGCAGCCACGACTTTTCGCCAAGCGCAATGGACGGCCTGCCGGTTCACCGACTGTGTCTTCGATGCCTGCGATTTCAGCGGCATCTCCATCACCGGCTGCACTTTCGTCAACTGTGTCTTCGATCACGCCGAATTCGGGCGAAGCACACTCAGCGGTAGTTGCTTGATGCAGTGCCGGTTGAACGGAGTCAACTTCGATCAGGGCCGGTGGTCCGAAGTCAAGCTGCTCGAATGCACCGGCACGCAGGTCAAGGCCCTTGGATTGCGAGGCGAGGGCATCGACTTCACGGGCAGCAACTTCGAGCACTTGCAGTTCGAGGACACGATCCTCAACAGCGCGGTGTGACGGGGCGTTCTTCGCATGATGCTGCGCAGCGCACGCACGGTTGCCATGGTCCCCGCACTCGTGACACCATGGCCGCATGCCCTACCAACTCCATTACTGGCCCACCATTCAGGGCCGCGGCGAATTCGTGCGGCTCGCGCTCGAGGCGGCTGGCGCTGACTATGTCGACGTGGCGCGGCTACCTGAAGCCAAGGGCGGAGGCGAGTCAGCCCTCGGCGAGCGGCTGGACGACCCCAACAGTGCGCGCCCCGCGTTCGCGCCGCCTTTTCTCGTCGATGGCGACATCGTGGTTGGGCAGACCGCCGCGATCCTGCTGTACCTGGGGCCTCGGCTCGGCCTGTCTGGCGTGGGCGAGTCCGACGGGCTGTGGACGCACCAGCTGCAGCTCACCATCGCCGACGTGGTGGCCGAGGCGCACGACACGCACCATCCGATCTCGGTTGGCGCTTACTACGAAGACCAGCGCGACGCAGCCGTACAGCGTGCACGGGCCTTTCGTGACGAGCGCATCCCGAAGTTCCTGAACTGGTTCGAGCGGGTGCTCCAGCGCAACCCCGCGGGCAGCCTGCACCTGGTGAGTGATGTGCTGACCTATGCGGACCTGTCGCTGTTCCAACTGGTGGACGGCCTGCACTACGCATTTCCGAAGGCCACGGCGAGGGCGCTGGCCGCAACGCCCGCGGTCGAGAAGCTGCATGCCAACGTCAGGCGCCGCCAGCGCGTGCATGACTACCTGCAGAGCCCGCGCCGCATTGCGTTCAACGAAGACGGCATCTTCAGGCGCTACGCCGAGCTGGACGCCTAGGCTTCTTCCGCGCCATTGCGAATGCGCAGCGCGGTCTCGTACAGCGTATTGCGCGCCGCGCCGCTGATTTCGGCAGCCAGCTTCACCGCGGTCTTCACGGGCAGCTCGGCCAGCAACAGGCGCAACACGCGTTCACCTTCCGCGCCGCCGTCGCCGCTCACCGCCACGGGGTGCAGCACCAGCGCGAACTCGCCGCGCGTGCGGTCGCGGTCGGCGCTGAACCACTCGGGCAGGGCGCTGGCCGCGACGGTGGCGATTTCCTCGAACTGCTTGGTGAGCTCGCGGCCGACGGTGATGCGGCGCTCGCCCAGCGTGGCCAGTGCACGCGCCAGGCTCTCGATACGGTGGGGCGCTTCGAGCAGCACCACGGCGCGCGGCTCTTGCGACAGCGCCTGCACGGCGGTGTCGCGCTCGCCAGCCTTGCTCGGCAGGAAGCCGGCGAAGACGAAGGCGCTGCTGCTGGCATTGCCGTCGCTGCCGCCATCGGCCACGAGGCCCGCCGCGCCGATCAGCGTGGTCACGCTGCTGGCGCCCGGCAGCGGCAGCACGCGCTGCCCGGCCGCGCGCACGGCTGCGGCCAGTCGCGCGCCGGGGTCGCTTACGCCGGGTGTGCCGGCGTCGCTGACATAGGCGATGCGCTCGCCCTGCGCGAGCCGCGCGACCACGGTCTGCGCGGCCTCGGCTTCGTTGTGCTGGTGCACCGCCAGCAGCCGCGCGCCGGGGCGGTCGATGCCGTAGGCGCGCAGCATGCTCTGGGTGTGGCGCGTGTCCTCGCAGGCGATGGCGTCCACCAGCTGGAGCACGTGCAGCGCGCGCAGCGTGATGTCGGCCAGGTTGCCGATGGGCGTGGCGACCACGTAGAGCGTGCCCTGCGGATAATGCTGCGCACCCGCGGCGTCGTGCGCGGCCGCGAGGGCGGCGCCGAAAGAAGCAGGGGCGAGTGAAGCCAAGAGGTTTCTCCGTCGGAACGAACGAACAAAAAAAGATTGCAGGCAGGGAGCCATGAAGACCACCACAACGAAGCATCGGGGCGATGCGGCGGAAGACGCCGCGCTCGACTACCTGCGGGACGCCGGCCTGTTGCTGCTCGCGCGCAATTATCGGACGCCCGGGCGCGGCGGCGGCGAGATCGACCTGATCATGCGCGATCCGCGCGGCTCCTCAGGCGGCACGCTGGTGTTCGTCGAGGTCCGTCAGCGCAGCGCCGGCACGCACGGCGGCGCGGGCGGCAGCATCACAGGGCTGAAGCAGCGGCGCATCGTGTTCGCCGCGCAGCACTACCTGAGCCGGCTGCGCGTGGTGCCGCCATGCCGTTTCGACGTGGTGCTGGTCGAGGAGAAAATCACCTGGCTTCAAGGCGCCTTCGATGCCGGCTGAAGTGCCCCGCATGGGGAACTGAAGCCCTGCCGAGGGCTCCACAACTCACACGTCTTGTTTCACAACCCCCAGTTATCATCCCGCCTCATGCTTGAGCAACGTATTCAGCAGCACTTCATCGATAGTGCCGACCTCAAATACCAGACCGGACCGGTCCTCAGCAAACCCATCTCTCAAGCGATGCAGGCCATCCTGGCCTGCGTGACCAGCGGCGGCAAGGTGCTGGCTTGCGGCGCCGGCGTGTCTGGTCTGCTGGCGGCCCAGTTCGCCGCGCAGTTCGTGGGCCGCTTCGAACGCGAGCGGCCCGAGCTCGGTGCCATCGCGCTGCCCGGCGACACCACCGACCCCGAGGCCGACAGCGCCAGTGCTGCGGATTCCGACCGCTTTGCCCGACAGGTGCGTGCGCTCGGCCAGGCCGGCGACGTGCTGCTCGCACTGAGCGCCAGCGGGCAGTCTGCGTCGGTGCTGGCTGCGGTGGCGGCCGCGCACGAGCGCGACATGACCGTGGTCGCGTTGCTGGGCAACGCCGTTTCGGGCGTGCCTTCGGCCCCGGGCGCGGGCAGCAGCGGCTCGGGCGGCGCCATTGGCCGCGCGCTGCGCGAAACCGACGTCCAGATCAGCGTGCCGCACGAGCGTGCGGCGCGCATCCACGAAATCCACCAGATCGCGCTGCATTGCCTGTGCGACGGCGTGGATGCCCAGTTACTCGGAGAACAGGAAGCTTCCTCATGACCATGACGACCATGAAGACGACATCGACCCAGCGTTTCGCCCTTGCCCTCACCTTGGGCGCCGCACTGGTTGCAGGCCTGTCCGCCTGCGTGCCGCTCGTCGTGGGCGGCGCGGCCGTGGTGGGCGTGGGCATGGTGGCCACCGATCGCCGCAGCTCGGGTGCGCAACTGGACGACCAGGGCATCGAACTGCGCGCCGCGGCCCGCGTGCGCGACATTGCCAACGACCAGATGTACGTGAGCGTCACCAGCTTCAACCGCCAGGTGCTGCTGACCGGCGCCGTGGGCAGCGATGCCGACCGCCGCCGCGTCGAGGACGAGGTGAGCCGCATCGTGAACGTGCGCTCGGTGGTGAACGAACTGACCATCGGCGCCTCGAGCACTTTCCAGGACCGCTCGAACGACCTCTACATCACCGGCAAGGTGAAGGCCTCGCTGCTCGATGCCAAGGACATCTTCGCCAATTCCTTCAAGGTGGTGACCGAGCGCGGCACGGTCTACCTGATGGGCATCGCCACGCGGCGCGAAACCGACCGTGCCACCGAAATCACGCGCGGCATCTCGGGCGTGGTGAAGGTGGTGCGGGTGGTCGAGATCGTGAGCGAGGCAGACCTGGCAGCCAGCCAGGCGGCGAACCAGGCTGCGGCGCAGCGCGGCGGTACGGGCCCGGCGCCGGTGACGTCGGCCTCGCCGTCCACGCCTTCGTCGTCGTCTTCTTCTTCCACCTCGCGCGTGCCGCTGCCGCCGATGGAGCCGCTGCCTGGGTCGGGCTCTACGTCCACGCAGCCTTCGGGCAACGCGACGACCTCGCCGGTGCGCTGACAAACAGGCAGCAGCGTCGCAATGAAAAGAGCCCGCATCAGCGGGCTTTTTTTATTTGAGTCGAATGATGAGGCTCGACGTGTCCCAGCGTCGCCCGCCGGCCTGCTGAACGTCGGCATAGAACTGGTCGACCAGCGCCGTCACCGGCACGCGCGCGCCGTTGCGCTTGGCCTCGTCGAGCACCAGGCCCAGGTCCTTGCGCATCCAGTCGACCGCGAAGCCGTAGTCGAACTTGCCTTCGATCATGGTCTTGCCGCGGTTTTCCATCTGCCAGCTCTGGGCCGCGCCCTTGCTGATGACGCCCAGCACAGCCTCCATGTCGAGCCCGGCGCGCTGGCCGAAGGCGATGGCTTCAGACAGGCCCTGCACCAGGCCCGCGATGGCGATCTGGTTCACCATCTTCGCGAGCTGGCCGGCACCGCTTTCGCCCAGCAGCGTGACTGCGCGCGAGAACGCCATGGCCACGGGCTTGATGCGTTCGAATGCCGCCGCGTCGCCGCCGCACATCACGGTGAGCGCACCGTTCTGCGCGCCGGCCTGGCCGCCCGAGACCGGCGCGTCAATGAAGTGCAGGCCCAGCGCCTGCGCGGCCTTGGAGAGTTCGCGCGCCACGTCGGCCGAGGCGGTCGTGTGGTCGACCAGCACGGCGCCTTTCTTCATGCCGGCGAAAGCGCCGTCGCCGCCCAGTACCACTGAGCGCAGGTCGTCGTCGTTGCCGACGCAGCAGAACACGATGTCGGCGCCGGCGGCTGCTTCGCGCGGGGTGGCGGCATGGCGCCCGGGCGGGCCGAACTCGGCGGCCCAGGCCTGTGCTTTGGCGGGTGTGCGGTTGTAGACCGTGACGCTGTGGCCGGCCTTGGCCAGGTGGCCTGCCATGGGGCCGCCCATGACGCCGAGGCCGAGGAAAGCCACTGTCTGCGCGGGGACGGATTCGTAGGTGCGGGTGTTGATGCTGCTCATGGGGCGACAGCTTAAAGCCATTCCGCGACAGGTGCGATGGCCTCAACCTGTACGTGAACGTACAGGTTTGAGTAGAATGCCTCCACCATGACCGACCCGAGCCCCGCCAAGACCATCACCGTGCGCGATGCCGCGGCCCGGCTCGACGTGACGCCGCGCACGCTCAAGTACTACGAGGAGCTGGGCATCGTGGTGCCGGTGCGCAGCGAGGGCGGCTACCGCCTCTACGAGCAGGCTGACCTCGACAAGCTGGCGCGCGTGCTGCGCATGCGCTCGCTGGGTTTTTCGCTGACAGCCATCACCACGATGCTGCAGCAGCCGATGGAGGCGCCGGCCGAAGGCGGGCGCCCGCGGCTGTCGAACGCCTCGCTCAAGACGCTGCGCGAAACGCTCACCGAGCAGTTGGGCACGCTCGATGCGCGCGTGGCGCAGGTCCGCAGGGAGCTCAAGGAGGCGGCTTCGCTACAGGTTCAATTGCGGCGCGACCTCGACTATGTGGAGCGTCGCCTGGCCGGCGAGCCGGTGGAAGAGGCGCTCGAACAGCGCCGCAAGGAACGGCCGGCGTCATGAACACTTCGGCTCTGGCGTGGCCTTCGCGCGGCAATGCCGCGGCCGCGCTGCTGCCCTGGGCCATCGGCCTCGTCACGGCCATCGACTATTTCGACAACGCGCTGTTCGCCTTCTTCGCCAGCTACATCGCCGGCGGCGTCAACGCCTCGCCCGACGAACTGGTGTGGGCTTCGAGCGCCTATGCGCTGGGCGCGGTGCTCGGCATCCTGCATCAGCATGCGTGGATCGAGCGGTTGGGTTACCGGCGCTACCTGGCCGTCTGCATGTTCGCCTTTGCCCTGGGCGGCGTGGGCGCGGCGCTGTGCGACAGCTCGATGCAGCTCACGCTCGCGCGCGCCGTGCAGGGCTACTTCGTCGGCCCGATGCTCGGCGCCTGCCGCATCCTGATCCAGATCGGCATTCCGCCCGCACGCCGCGCCAAGGCGCTGAAGGCGTTCATGGTGCTGATCGTCTTCGGCGGCGCTCTGGCGCCCATCGCGGGCGCCTTTCTCGTGACCAACTTCGATTGGCGCTGGCTGTTCGCGAGCACCGCGCCGGTTGCGGCGCTGATCGGGCTGCTCGTGCTCTGGACGCTGCCCGACATCGGCGACGTCGAGCCGCACGAGCGCACCGAGCCGCACTACGTCGCCTACGTGGTGTTCGCACTCGCGCAGGCTGCGCTGCAGGTGGTGCTGACGCGCTCGCACTTCGAGCTGTTCACTGGCTCGCCAGCGCTGATCGGCCTCACCATCGCCGGCGTGGCGGGGCTCGCGTGGTTCGGCTGGCAGCAATGGCAACACCCCGCGCCGCTGGTGCGGCTGCATGCGCTGCGCAACGCGTCGTTTCGCGTGGGGCTGGCGCTGTACGTCGTCTACTACTACCTCTCGACGGGCTTCAGCTACCTGCTGCCGCGGATGATGGAAGGCGGGCTCGGCTTCACCGTGGGCAACACCGGCTATTTCACGGGCGCGGCCTCGCTCGCGACCGGGTTGCTGGTGTTCGTCTACCTGAAATACTCGGCGCGGCTGGCCCGCAAGAAGTGGCTCATCGTCACGGGCTTTGGCATTGCGGCGCTGGCGGCGTGGTGGCTGTCGCGGGTCACGCCGCAGGCGGGGCGCGAGGCCTTGCTGGTGCCGCTGCTGTTGCGCGGGCTGCTGATGCTGTTCGTCGTGCTGCCGGTGGCGAACCTCACCTTCAAGCCATTCGCGGCGGAAGAGTTCGCGCACGGCTACCGGCTGAAGAACCTTGTGCGCCAGTTGGCGATTTCATTCGCGACCTCGAGCGTGATCGCGCTGCAGCAGCACCGGCTGGCGCTGCATGAGGTGCGGCTGAGCGAATCGGCCAATGCCGCGAACGCGAGCTTCATGCAGGCGCTGGATTCGTTGACCCGTGGGTTCGCGGCGGCGGGCCATGCTGCTGGCGAGGCGCATGCGATGGCGCTGGGCACGCTGTACCGCACGCTCGAACAGCAGGCCACGTTCATGGCCTCGCTGGACGGGTTCACCGCGATGGCGGTGGTTGCGCTGGCGGCAGGAATCTTCGCTGCGTGGCAGCGAACGATCGATTGACTGCCGCTCAAACGATCGCGAAGTGCTCCGTGCCTGCAGCCAGGTCGGTGCTGCGCGCACGCTGGCTGTTCAGCTTGATCTGCAGCCGCAGGTCGTTTGCCGAGTCCGCGTTGCGGATGGCATCTTCGAAGGTGATCGAGTGGCTTTCGAACAGGTCGAACAGCGCCTGGTCGAAAGTCTGCATGCCCAGGTTGCGGCTCTTGCGCATGATCTCCTTGATCTCGCCGACCTCGCCCTTGAAGATCAGGTCGGAAATCAGCGGCGTGTTCAGCAGCACTTCAACCGCGGCCACCCGGCCCTGGCCGTCTTCGGTTGGCACCAGCCGCTGCGAGACCAGCGAGCGCAGGTTCAGCGACAGGTCCATCAGCAGCTGTGCGCGGCGCTCTTCGGGGAAGAAGTTGATGATCCGGTCCAGCGCCTGGTTGGCGCTGTTGGCGTGCAGCGTGGCCATGCACAGGTGGCCGGTTTCGGCGAAGGCCACCGCATGCTCCATGGTCTCGCGGTCGCGGATTTCGCCCATCAGGATCACGTCTGGGGCCTGGCGCAGCGTGTTCTTGAGCGCGGCTTCCCAGCTGTCGGTGTCGATTCCCACTTCGCGCTGCGTCACCACGCAGTTCTTGTGCGGGTGCACGAATTCGACCGGGTCTTCCACCGTCACGATGTGGCCGTACGAATTTTCGTTGCGCCAGTCGATCATCGCGGCCAGCGTGGTCGACTTGCCCGAGCCCGTGGCGCCCACCATGATGGTGAGGCCGCGCTTGGTCATTGACACGTCTTTCAGAATCTGCGGCATGCCCAGGCCGTCGATGGTCGGCAGCTTGGCGGGAATGGTCCGCAGCACCATGCCGACCTTGCCCTGCTGCACGAAGGCGTTCACGCGGAAGCGGCCGATGCCGGTCGGCGAGATCGCGAAGTTGCATTCCTTGGTGCGCTCGAACTCCGCCGTCTGGCGGTCGTTCATGATCGAGCGCGTGAGCGCCAGCGTGTGCGACGCGCCCAGTGCCTGCTGCGACACCTTGGTGACCTTGCCGTCGACCTTGATGGCCGGCGGAAAGTCGGCGGTGATGAACAAGTCGCTGCCGTTGCGGCTCACCATGAGCTTGAGCAGGTCGTTGATGAACTGGCTGGCTTGATCGCGTTCCATGATGTCTGTGCTCCGAAGGGCTGTGGATCAGCCGGGGAAATTCTCGGGAATCTTCGCCTTGCCGCGGGCTTCTGCAGCCGAGATGGTATTGCGGCGCACCAGCTCTGTCAGGTTCTGGTCGAGCGTCTGCATGCCCGAGCCCTGGCCGGTCTGGATGGTGGAGTACATCTGCGC
Organism: Variovorax sp. YR634; assembly: GCF_900106655.1. Classification (NCBI taxonomy): domain Bacteria; kingdom Pseudomonadati; phylum Pseudomonadota; class Betaproteobacteria; order Burkholderiales; family Comamonadaceae; genus Variovorax; species Variovorax sp. YR634. The sequence goes on along the minus strand of NZ_FNOL01000016.1, from coordinate 46,762 downwards.
AACCTTGGCCTCGCGGATCAGGTTGCGGATGGCTGGCGTGCCCAGCATGATCTCGTGCGCCGCCACGCGGCCCTGGCCGTCCTTGGTCTTGCACAGCGTCTGCGAGATCACTGCCTGCAGCGACTCCGACAGCATCGCGCGGATCATTTCCTTTTCCTCGCCCGGGAACACGTCGATGATCCGGTCGATGGTCTTGGCGGCCGACGACGTGTGCAGCGTGCCGAACACCAAGTGGCCCGTTTCGGCCGCGGTCATTGCGAGGCGGATGGTTTCGAGGTCGCGCAACTCGCCCACCAGGATGGCGTCCGGGTCTTCGCGCAGGGCGGAGCGCAGCGCGTTCGAGAACGACAGCGTCATCGGGCCCACTTCGCGCTGGTTGATCAGGCACTTCTTCGACTCGTGCACGAACTCGATCGGGTCTTCCACCGTGAGGATGTGGCCGTACTCGTTTTCGTTGAGGTAGTTGACCATTGCCGCCAGCGTGGTCGACTTGCCCGAGCCCGTGGGGCCCGTCACCAGCACCAGTCCGCGCGGCTTGAGCGCGAGTTCGCCGAAAATCTTTGGCGCGTTCAGCTGCTCCAGCGTCAGGATCTTCGAGGGAATGGTCCGGAACACCGCGGCCGCGCCGCGCGCCTGGTTGAAGGCATTCACACGGAAGCGCGCAAGGCCGTCGATCTCGAACGAGAAGTCGACCTCCAGGAACTCTTCATAGTGCTTGCGGTGCGTGTCGCTCATGATGTCGTACACCATGGCGTGCACGCCCTTGTGATCGAGCGCGTCGACGTTGATGCGGCGCACGTCGCCGTTCACGCGGATCATGGGCGGCAGGCCTGCGGAAAGGTGCAGGTCGGAGGCTTTGTTCTTGACGCTGAACGCCAGCAATTGGGTGATGTCCACGGGGCTCCTCGGCTCGAGTTCGGTGACGTTTTGATACGATTTTGGACGATTATGACGATGATTGGCGACGACCTCCAGCAAGTAAACAGCCGGATCGCAAAGGCATGTGTAACGGCCGGCCGCGACCCGGGTGAGGTGCGGCTGCTGGCGGTGTCAAAGACCTTCGGGCCGGAGGCGGTGCGCGAGGCGCATGCGGCGGGCCAGTCGGCCTTCGGCGAGAACTACGTGCAGGAGGGTCTGGACAAGATCGAAGCCCTCGCCGATCTGCGCGCCACCCTCGAATGGCACTGCATCGGCCCTCTGCAAAGCAACAAGACGCGGCCCGTGGCCGAGCACTTCGACTGGGTCCACAGCATCGACCGGCTGAAGATTGCCGAGCGTCTGTCGGCCCAGCGGCCGACTCACCTGCCGCCGCTCAATGTATGCCTTCAGGTTAATGTGGACGGCGGCGCCAACAAGTCCGGCGTGCCGCCTGAAGAGGCACTGGCGCTGGCACGCACTGTGGCGGCTTTGCCACAGTTGCGGCTGCGCGGGCTCATGGCGATCCCCGAACCGGCGGCGGACTTCGAGGCGCAGCGCGCGTTGTGCCTGCGCGCGCATGCGGCGTACCAGTCGATTCGCGACGTGGGCATCGAACTCGACACGCTGTCGCTCGGCATGAGCGCTGATCTTGAAGCGGCGATCAGCGCAGGCAGCACGATGGTGCGTGTCGGCACGGCGATCTTCGGTGGGCGGGCACGCAAGCCCGCCTGAGGTCAGCTGGCGCGCTCACACCCCCAGCGGGAGGCGCGCGCTGCTCTTCACTTCTTCCATCACCGCATAAGTCCGCGTTTCGCGCACGCCGGGCAATTGCCACAGCACGGTGCCCGCGAACTCGCGGTAGGCGGCCATGTCGGCCATGCGGGTCTTGAGCAAATAGTCGAAGCCGCCCGCGACCATGTGGCATTCCATGATCTCGTCGCGCACCTGCACGGCGGCCTTGAACTGGTCGAACACATTGGGCGTGGTGCGGTCGAGCAGCACCTCGACGAAGACGGTGAAACCGCGGCCCAGCTTGTGCGGATCGAGGCGAGCCTCGTAGCCCAGGATGAAGCCGTCGCGCGTGAGCCGCTGCACCCGCGCCAGCACCGCAGTGGGTGAGAGCGCCACTGCCTCGGCCAGCTTGAGGTTGGTGATGCGGCCGTCCTCCTGAAGGATCTTCAGCAGCCGGAGATCGATGCGGTCCAGGTCGAGCATCAGAAGATTATCCGGCCCGAACGCTGATTGCTGGCGGAAGATGCGGCCTATGACCGCCGACCATAGGAGATAGAACCAAGGCGCTGGCGGTGGTCTACCCTGGCCTACCCAGGGCGCCGCCGCGCGCTCTCAGCGAACCTGGGTCTGCGACTGCGCCGCCGCCTGCTGGTCCTTGAGTTGGTCAACCAGCGCGCCGTACGCGGGGCTCGCGCGCAGCTTGGTGTATTCGGCTGCCGCCTGGCGGTAGCCGGGCTTCGTCATATCGGCACCGGCTTCGCCGCTCTGCTGGGCCGCCAGGCCCGACTGGATCCACAGCCGCGTGTCGGCCGCCACCGCGGCGCGGGTGTTGGCCGAGACCACGACCGCCTCTTGCTGATAGCCGCTGGTGTAGCCCTGCGTGGGCGCGGTCTTCAGCCACTGCACTGCGTCGGCGGTCACCGCTGAGCGCGTCGTCGACGAGGTCAGCGGCACGGGACGCGGATCGCCCTCGGCGTAGTTGCCGGCGAAGCTCGGCGCTGCGATCGCGCCCAGCAGGGCGGCGAGGGTGCCGGTGCCGAGCAGTCGGGTGGCGGAAGCTTGCTTGTTCATTCGGGACTCCTTGAGGGTGGTTGGGTTGCCTTGGTTGGTGAAGCCAACTCTACGAAGCGCATCCGCGGGGTCGATAACCCGTAGATGACGTTTCTGTCAGGTACATCGATGCGATGTGCCGCCCGGGGCTGCGAAACCAAACCTCTCTTGCATAACCGCCAGCGCGGCGCGCATAAGCCATGGCGCGACGCGCGGGAGAGGTCTATCGTTGCGGCCACCCGTTTAAACCAAGGGATCTCTCATGAGCGAAAAACTCTCCTTCGTCAATCCGACCGCGAACAGCCCGTGGGGCACCTATCTCTCGCAGGTCGACCGCGTCGTGCCGTACCTCGGCCCGCTGGCCCGCTGGGTCGAAACCTTGAAGCGCCCCAAGCGCGCGCTGATCGTCGACGTGCCGATCGAGATGGACGACGGCACCATCGCCCACTTCGAGGGCTACCGCGTGCAGCACAACATGAGCCGCGGCCCGGGCAAGGGCGGCGTGCGCTTCCACCCCGACGTCACGCTCGAAGAAGTGATGGCGCTGTCGGCCTGGATGACCATCAAGACCGCGGCCGTCAACCTGCCGTACGGCGGCGCCAAGGGCGGCATCCGCGTCGACCCGAAGAAGCTGTCGCTGCAGGAGCTGGAAAAGATCACCCGCCGCTACACCAGCGAGATCGGCATCATCATCGGCCCGCACACCGACATCCCCGCGCCCGACGTCAACACCAACGGCCAGATCATGGCGTGGATGATGGACACCTACTCGATGAACGTCGGCGGCACCGCCACCGGCGTCGTTACCGGCAAGCCGCTGCACCTGGGCGGCTCGCTGGGCCGCGTCAAGGCCACGGGCCGCGGCGTGTTCGTCACCGGCCGTGAAGCCGCTCGCCGCCTGGGCATGGACCTGCGCGGTGCGCGCATCGCCGTGCAGGGCTTCGGCAACGTGGGCTCGGTCGCGGCTGAACTGTTCGCGGAAGCCGGCGCCAAGATCGTCGCGGTGCAGGACCACACCGGCACCATCGTCAACACCAACGGCCTCGACCTGGCCAAGCTGATCCCGGTGGCCAACAAGGACGGCGTGGTCGCCTTCAAGGCCGGCGGCGACATCGTGCCGAACGAAGACTTCTGGAACGTCGCCTGCGACATCCTGATCCCGGCCGCACTCGAAGGCCAGATCACCGCCGAGCGCGCACAGAAGACTACCGCCAAGCTGGTGCTCGAAGGCGCCAACGGCCCCACGGTGCCGACCGCCGACGACATCCTCGCCGAGCGCGGCGTGCTGGTCGTGCCCGACGTGATCTGCAACGCCGGCGGCGTGACGGTGAGCTACTTCGAATGGGTGCAGGACTTCTCGTCCTTCTTCTGGGACGAAGACGAGATCAACGTGCGCCTCGACCGCATCATGATGAACGCGCTGAACCAGATCTGGGACACAGCGGACAAGCACAAGATCACGCTGCGCACGGCGACGTATGCGGTGGCTTGCGAGCGCATCCTGATGGCTCGTCAAGAGCGCGGCCTGTACCCCTGATGATTTCTTGACGCTCGGGGACGGTACGCTCGGGGGATGAGCACCATCCCCGCGCAGAAACTTCCTCCTCTCCCAGCGGACAGCGTCGCCCGCCTGCAGGCCCTGATGGCCGGCGGGCAGCGCAAGCTGCTGGGGCTGGTCGGCGCACCCGGTGCGGGCAAGTCCACGCTCGCGGCGGCGCTGCTCCAGTCGGTGGGTGCAGATCGCGCCCAGGTCGTCCCCATGGACGGCTTTCACCTCGCCAACGTCGAGCTGCAACGGCTCGGCCGCTCCGGCCGCAAGGGCGCGCCCGACACCTTCGACAGCGCCGGCTATGTCGCGCTGCTGCAGCGCCTGCGCGAGCAGCGGCCCGATGGCCACATCGTCTACGCCCCCGAATTCCGCCGCGAGATCGAGGAGCCGATTGCCGGCGCCATTGCGGTGCTGCCGACGACGCAGCTTGTCATCAGCGAAGGCAACTACCTGCTGCACGACGTCGGCCCGTGGGCTGGCGCGGCGGCGATGTTCGACGAGGTCTGGTACGTGGACATCGACGATGCGGTGCGTGAGGAGCGCCTGGTGCGGCGCCACCAGCAGTTCGGCCGCAGCGCCGAGGAGGCGCGCGCCTGGGTGGCGAGCACCGATGCGCCCAATGCACGGCTGATCGCGGCGACGCGGGTGCGCGCGCATCACGTGCTGCCCTGGTCCTGAAAATCTCGCGCGGCAGGGAACGCTGGCGCGCGGGCGCGCTCGAAGCCTTGCCGGCAAGGCGCCGGTTAGCATTCGCCGCTCCATGCCGTCCATGCACCTCACTTCTTTCCCAGTTGTTCGCGCCCGGGTTCTCGTACTCGGCCTGCTGTCCGCCCTTGTACTTGCCGGCTGCGGCAGCACATCGCGCCGCGTGAATTACGAGCCCGAAGCCTTCGGCTCGACCACCACCCACACCCGAGATTACGAGGCCACCGAGGCCCAGACCTGCGAGGCCGCGCGCCGCGCGCTGCTGAGTCAGGGCTACATGATCACGGCGGCCAACGCCGATCTCGTGACCGGGCGCAAGAGCTTCCAGCCGGCGGCCGAGGTGCATGTCGAGGTCGAGTTCCGGGTGGTTTGCGCTCGCGAGAGCACAAGAAGCGGCAAGGCCAGCAAGAGCACCGTGGCTTTCGCGACCGCGCTGCAGGACCGCTACGGCATCAAGAAGGTGAACAACTCGGCCAGCCTGGGCGTGGGCGCGATCGGCTCGCTCTCGCTGCCGTTCTCGGGCAGCGACGACGCGATGGTGAAGGTCGCGAGCGAGACGCTGACCGACGAGCGCTTCTACGACCGCTTCTTCGCGCTGCTCGACCGTTTCCTCGAAGGCCCTGAAGGGGAGGAAGAAGCCGGGACGCCCACGGAAACAACGCCGGTCGCCTCGCCGCCTGCTCCCGCCGCTGCCCAGCCCGCCGTCACCTATCCGGTGAACTCGTCGCCGAACCGGGGCTGACGCCGGGCTCCAAAGTACCAAGATACGTCTTACAATCTGGGCATGGCTTCCACCATCCCGGATCCGGCGCAATGCGCCTCGCGCCTTCGCACCTCGGTGTCGCAGCTGACGCGCCAGTTGCGCAGCGGCAGCGCCGCGCCCGACGGCCCCAGCGTGGCCAAGCTCAGCGTGCTCGGCCAGTTGCATCGGCATGGGCCGTGCACGCCCACCACGCTGGCAGGGCTCGAACGCGTCAAGCTCCAGTCGCTGACGAGGCTACTGGCCGAGCTGGAAGCCGAAGGCTGGATCGGCCGCACGCCGCACCCGACCGATGGGCGCCAATGGCTGCTGTCCCTCACGGCCGAGGGCATACGCCGTCTGAAGGCGCTCATGCGTTCGCGCGAGGCGGCACTGGCCGAGGTGATCGGCGCCACGCTCGATGCCGATCAGCGCGCCTTGCTGCTGCAGGCCTGCGGGCTGATCGACGGCATCGCCGCCGCGCTGGAAAGCAGCGATCCACCGGCGCCAGGAGCATGAACGGCGCCCCGGCACTGCAACGCCTGACTGGCCCTTGGCGCCACGGCCGCTGGCGTCCCGGCGTACAACTGGCAGCGGCGGTGGCCATCGCCTGGGGCGTCGCCACCGCGTTGCACCTGCCCGAAAGTTTCTGGGCGGTGATGAGCGTGCTGATCGTCATGCGCCCGAGCGCCGGCTCCACGCTCGATGCCGGATGGAACCGCGTGAGCGGCACGGCCGCCGGCGCGCTGTGCGGCCTGGCCGGTGTCTATCTGCAGCACCACGGCGCGCCGATGCTGGCGACCACGCTTGCCGTCGTCATGTTGCTGGCGTTTGCCAGCGCGGTCGCGCCGGGCTTGCGCAGCGCACCGGTGGCCGCGTTGATCATCCTGTCGGCCGGCGGTATTCCCGGCCATTCGGCGCTGCAGGTTGCGCTGCTGCGCATGGCGCAGATCGGCATCGGCGTGGGAGTGGCGCTGGCGGTTTCGACGCTCGTGTCCGAGTACCACGCGGGCGCGCGTTTCGACGAGGGCTGCGCCGCGTTGCTGCACGGCATCGCGAAACGCATGGCCGCTGCGCGAAGGCCTGCCGGTGCCGAGGCGGAGCGCATTCACGCGGGCACGCGCGCGTCGCTGGACCGGCTGGCCGTGCTGGCCGGCGGCGCTGACCTGGAGGCGCGGTGGTGGCGCCGCGGCACCGCCGGGGGGCACAGCGCCTATCGCGACAAGGCCCGGCTGGCGGCGCGCATCTTCCAGGACGCCGTGGTGCTGGATCGCGTGTTCCGGCAGATGCAGGGCGCGCAGGCCGACGCCGCATGGCGCGAAGCGGCGCAGGCTGCCGGTGCCGCAGTCGCCGGCATGGCCGATGCGCTCGCGGGCAAGGGCGCGCCACCGGACCTCGATGGGCTCGACCGCTGCGCGCAGGCGTCGCAAGGCTCCCCGTCGAATGCACTCCTGGCCGCACCCCTGAGCCTGCTGCTGGACGACCTGCGCAACCTGCAGAGTGCCCTTGTTCGCCCACTGCCGGAGCAGCCCACCCACTAGAATCTTCCGAAAATCAATCGTTTCGGAGAGGGACGGGCATGGAAGATCAGTCGCAGGACGCGCGCTACGCGCCTCCGCAATCCCATGTGGAGGACGTGCTCCAGCCGGGCCAGACGCAGCCCGGCGAACTCGCAACGCGCGGCACGCGGTTTCTGGCCGCGATGCTCGATGCCGGCATCTCCATCGCCGTGATATGGCTCCTGGCGAAGTTCACGCCCATCAACCTCTGGGAGGACGACGGCCTCGGACTCTGGGAACCCCGCATCTCCAGCGCGGCCTCCGGCATCGTTCTCTACCTCGTTCTGCACGGCTACCTGCTGGCCACTCGCGGCCAGACCATCGGCAAGGCGCTGTTCAAGATCCGCATTGCCCGGCCCGACGGCTCGCGGGCGCAGATCGGACGCATCCTGGCCCTGCGCGACGGCCCGGCGTTCTTCACGACCATCTGGCCGTTGCTCGGGCCAATCTACGTGCTGATCGACAGCCTCTTTATCTTCCGTGCGTCGCGCCGCTGCCTGCACGACCAGATCGCCGACACCGTCGTGTTGCAGGCCTGAGCGAGCGCTTCGCCAGTGCGCCTCGACACGCTCTACACCGCCGAGACCCCGGAAGGCATCGCGCTCTCGCTGCGCCCGGCCGGCCTGGTCGCGCGCGGGCTGGCGTATCTCATCGACTTCGCGATCCGGCTCGGCATCTTCACCGTGATCTCCATCGCCGTCGGCATGATGGGCAAGATGGGCTTCGGCATCCTGCTCATCAGCTACTTCTGCCTCGAGTGGCTCTACCCCGTGATCTTCGAACTCACGCGCGCGGCGGCCACGCCCGGCAAGCGCGTGATGGGGCTGCGCGTGGTGATGGACTCGGGCCTGCCCGTGACGCCTGCCGCCGCGCTCACCCGCAACCTGCTGCGCGCGGCCGACTTCGTGCCGGCCTTCTACGGCGCGGGCATCGTGTCGATGCTGTGGCGGCGCGACAGCAAGCGGCTGGGTGACCTGGCCGCCGGCACGCTGGTGGTGTTCAGCGACCATGTGAGCCTGCACGGCGAGGTGCCCGCGGCCGAACCGCAGGCCCCCGCGCGGCCGCTGTCGGCGCGCGAGCAGATGGCCATCGTCTCGTGGGCCGGTCGCGCGACGCGCCTGACCCCCGAACGCTTCGACGAACTCGCCCGCGTCGCCGAACCGGTGCTGGGCCCCGACACTTCCGGCGCCTCCGCGTCGCAACGCCTGCTGGGCGTGGCGCAGTGGGTGCTGGGCCGCCGCGCCGGCGCCGATGCGCGAGGAGGCGGGCGATGACGCCACTCGATTTCGAAGCGGCCTACGCGCCGCTGTGGACCGAACTCGAGGCCGTCATCCGCGTGGCCGAGACCAAGCGCAAGTTCGACGGCGCGCGGCTCGCCACGCTGTACCGCCGCGTGTGCGAGCACCTGGCGCTGGCGCAGGCGCGCGCCTACCCCATTCACCTCACCCAGCGGCTCGAAAGCCTGACCCAGAGCGCGCACCGGTTGATCTACCGGCAGCACGACTACGGCTTGGCACGCTTCGCCCGGCTCGCGCTGGTCGATTTTCCCGAGGCGGTGCGGGCGCACCGCGTCTACCTGCTGGTGTCCGCGCTGATGTTCTTGCTGCCCTTGCTGGCGGCGGGCTGGGCGGCCTACCGCGACCCGGGCTTCATCCTGCACCTGCTCGACGCCAGCGCCGTGCAGCAGTTCGATTCCATGTACAGCGACAGTGCCGAGTCGCTGGGCCGCACGCGCAGCGCGGGCGACGACTGGCAGATGTTCGGCTTCTACATCATGCACAACATCGGCATCGGCTTTCGCTGCTTCGCGGCCGGCATCTTCGCCGGCGTGGGGAGTGCCGCGGTGGTGGTGTTCAACGGCGTGCAGATCGGCGCGGTCGGCGGCTACCTGATCGCGGCGGGGCATGCCGAGAACTTCTGCTCCTTCGTCATCACGCACTCGGCCTTCGAGCTCACGGCCATCGTGCTGGCGGGCGCGGCCGGCCTGCGGCTCGGCTATGCGTGGGTCGCGCCCGGCCGCTACACGCGGCTCGAGTCGCTGCGGCTGGCCGCGCGCCATGCCGTGGTGATCGTCTACGGCGTCATCGGGCTGCTGCTGATCGCCGCCGCGATCGAGGCCTTCTGGTCGTCGGCGCGCTGGATCGCGCCGGCCGTGAAGTACGGCGTGGGCGGCGCCTGCTGGGTGCTGGTGCTGGCGTACCTGGGCTGGCAGGGCCGGCCGCGCGCCGCTGCTGCGGCAAAGGCTGAAGACCGTGCAGGTTGACGGCCTCGCCATCGCGCTGCGACCACGGCCCATGGCGGAGGCCGCGGACCTGGGCGCCCAGCTGGTGCGCAGCCATGCGCGCTCGGTGTGGCGCACCTTCCTGCCGGTGTACATCGTGACCGTGCTGCTGGCGCTCTGCACGGTCGAGATCGCCGGCTGGCTGCCCAGCCTGCTGATCTTCTGGCTCAAGCCCTGGTTCGACCGCAGCCTGCTGTTCGTTCATTCGCGCGCGGTGTTCGGCCAGGAGACGCGCTGGGCCGACCTCTGGCAAAACCGCCGCGCAGTGTGGGGCGGGCAACTGCTGCGCACGCTGCTGTGGCGGCGGTTTTCGCCCTGGCGTTCGTTCACCCAGGCTATCGACCAGCTCGAAGGCCAGCGCGGAAGCGCCCGGCGCAAGCGGCGCACCCAGTTGCTGCGCGGACGGCGCGGCGCAGCCACGGGCATGCAGATGGTGTTCGCCAACGTGGAGATGGCGCTCGACATCTGCCTGCTGTCGCTGCTGTTCTGGTTCGCGCCGGAGGGCAGCGCGAAGGATCTGTTCGGTTGGCTCACGCAGTCGGACGTTCCGCTGCAGAGCCTGCTGACGGCGGGGGCCTATGCGCTCGTTGTCGGCGTGCTGGAGCCGTTCTACGTGGCGGCCGGTTTTGCGATGTACCTCAACCGCCGGGTAGAGCTCGAAGCGTGGGACATCGAGCAGGAGTTCCGCCGTGGGTTCCGCTGACACCTCCAGGCTTCGCGCACTTCGTATCGCGGCGGCTGTGTTGGCTGTGTGCGTCATCGTCGCGATGACGCCGCCGGCAGTCGCTGCCGAGGCCCCGACCCGCGAACAGGTGAAGACCGCAGTCGACAAGGTCCGCGCCGATCCGAACATGCCCGGCACCAAGACCGAAAGAAAGCTGCGCTTCAAGGAACGCGACGACGAAGAGGAAGACGAACCCGAGAAGAAGACCGACAGCCTCGACTGGCTGCGCGATTTCATCAGGTCGGTGGCCGAGGGCGCGCGCTGGCTCATCTGGGGGCTGGGCGCGCTGGCGCTGGCCTGGCTGGTGGTTCGCCTGCGCCGCTGGATGCAGGTGCGTGCCGGCGGTGCCCGGCCCGGCAAGGAACTGCTGCCCAGCCATGTCGGCAGCCTCGACATCCGGCCCGAAAGCCTGCCCGACGACATCGGCAATGCCGCGGCCGCACTCTGGCAGCGCGGCCAGCACCGGCCCGCACTGTCGCTGCTGTACCGCGGTGCACTGTCGCGCCTCGTGCACGCGCACGGGGTGCCGGTGCGAGCCGCGAGCACCGAGGGCGAATGCATGCTGCTCTCCGCGACCCGGCTGACGCCCGATGCGCAGGCCTTCTTCGTGCGGCTGGTCGGGGTCTGGCAACTGGGGGCGTACGGCGGTCGGCTGCCTTCCACCGCGCAGGTGCTGGCGGTCTGCGGCGAGTTCGATCGGCATCTTTCCGCCGCCGTGCCGGCCGTCGCCGATCTGAAGGGTGCCGTCGCATGAACGCCTGGCTGGTTCGCATCGGCTCGGTGCTCGTGCTGGCGGCAATCGGCTTCTGGCTGGTCTCCGCCACCGAATGGGCCGACACCGAAATACCGACGCCCGCGAGCGGCGAGGCCAAGAAGAATTCGTTCTACGGCGCGCAGGTGATGCTGCGCGAGCTCGGCGTCCAGGTGGTCAAGCACGACAGCCTCGACACCATGCCCCCCGCGCAGGCACGGCTGGTGCTCGCCTCCAGCCACTGGGACATGTTCCCCGAGCGCGAACAGCGCCTGCGCCAGTGGGTCGAGCAGGGCGGGCACCTCGTGATGCCCAGCCACCTCGTCAACAGCGACCTGCTGGAAGGCTGGATCCCGCTGGTCCGCGAAAAGTCGCCCGCCGGGGACGAGAAGAAAGAGTCGAAGGAGCCACCCGCACCCAGGAAGCGACTGCCCAAGTCGCAATTTGCCGAACCCGCCAAGGACGCGGATTGCCATGCGGTGACCGAGCCCGAAACCGTGCCAGCGAGCTTCGCCGGTGGCCGCAGCTTCCGCATCTGCACCTGGTGGTCGCCAGCGCGCTACCGGCCTGCCGACAAGCAGCCGCCGCCCCTGTGGACCGTGCTCGGCGCGAAAGGCACCGAAGCGATCCGCGTGCAGGTCGGGCGCGGTACCGTCACCGTGATGCCCTGGGGCCTGTGGCACAACGCGAGCCTGACGCGCGGCGACAACGCGCTGTTCGCCGTTGCCGCGGTGCAGGCGCGCAGCGGCGCCGAAGTCTGGTTCGTTGCCGAGGAAACGCGCGAACCCTTCCTGCGCTGGATCTGGAACAAGGGCTGGGCGGCCCTGCTCGTGGGCCTGCTGGCGCTGGCTGTTGCGCTTTGGCGAGCGGCCGTGCGCTTCGGGCCGCTGGCGCCCTCGGCCGGCACGCATCGGCGTTCCATGGCCGAGCAGGTGCGCGGCACCGCCGGCTTTCTGCACATGCACGGCGCCGACGCGCTGCACGCCGCGCAGCTGCGGGCGCTGAACGAATCCGCCGGCCGCCAGCTGCGCGGCTATGCGCGCCGGGATGCCGCCGCGCGCGCCGCCGCCATCGCGCAGGCCACCGGGCTGGAGGCGGCCATGCTCGTTCGGGCGATGGGCGAGCGGGCCCGCCATGCCGGCGCCATGTCGGTCGACCTGGAGGTGCTGGAAACCGCGCGCCGGCGGCTCGACGCCCACGGGCCGTTCATGCCTTCACCTTCTTCTTCATCCACATCCTGAACCGAGAGACGCTCATGCAAGCCATCCAACCCGAAGAACTGACGCGTGCGGCCCAGTGGCTGCAGACGCTGCGCGCCGAGGTCGGCCAGGCCGTGGTCGGCCAGCTCGAGGCGGTCGACCAGACGCTGATTGCGCTGGTCGCTTCGGGCCACGTGCTGATCGAAGGCGTGCCGGGGCTCGGCAAGACCCTGCTTGCCCGGGCGCTGGCGCAGGCCATGACGCTGCGCTATGCGCGCGTGCAGTTCACCCCCGACCTGATGCCCTCGGACATCACGGGCCACGCGGTGCTCGACCTCGCCGCGCGCGGCGAGAGCAGCCTCGGCACGCTGCGCGTGCACCAGGGCCCGGTGTTCACCAACCTGCTGTTGGCCGACGAAATCAACCGCGCGCCGGCCAAGACCCAGAGCGCGCTGCTCGAAGTCATGCAGGAGTACCAGGTCACGCTCGAAGGCACGGCCATGCCGCTGCCGCGCCCATTCATGGTGATGGCCACGCAGAACCCGATAGACACCGAAGGCACCTACCCGCTTCCGGAGGCACAGCTCGACCGCTTCCTGCTGAAGATCGACATCGGCTTTCCGAGCCACAGCGAAGAGAACGCCATCGTGCAGCTGACCACGCGCCAGCGTGCCGGCAACCAGTTTCCGCTCGAGGCCGTGCGCCCCTGCCTCGACGAGGCGCAGGTGCTCGAACTGCAGCGGCTGGCCTGCCTGGTGCAGGCCGACGAGCGCGTGATCGACTACGCGGTGCGCATCGCGCGCGCCACGCGCGACTGGCCGGGCCTCTCGTCCGGCGCCGGGCCGCGCGGCACCATGGCCCTGGTGCGCGCCGCCCGCGCCGCCGCGCTGATGGTCGGGCGCGACTTCATCACGCCCGACGACGTGGCGCGCCAGGCGCTGCCCGCGCTGCGGCACCGCGTGATGATCTCGCCCGACGCGCAGCTCGAAGGCCTGGGCGTCGACACCCTGCTGCGCGCCGCCCGCGACAGCGTAGAGGCACCAAGGCTCTAGGCCCGCGGATGCGCGCTGCTGTTCCGATCCCCGCGCGTGCGGCCGTGCTGGCGCTGGCCGGCCTGACCGTGGCCGCGTCCGTGGCGCTGCTGCTGGGCGTGCCGGTGGGCTACGTCGCCATCGCGGCTGCCGTGCTGCTGGCGCTGGGTCTTGTGCTGGCGGCGGTCGATCTCTGGCAGAGCCTGCGCTTGTGGCGCGCCGCGCCGCTGCGCATCGAGCGCAACCTGCCCGGCGCGTTTTCGCTCGGCGTGCCCACGGTGCTCACGCTCACGCTGGTGAACGAAGGCGCGCAGGCCTGGCAGGTGTCGGTGTTCGACGAACTCGATGCCCACTTCACCTTCGAGGGGCTGCCGCAGACCGTCGCCGTGCCGGCGCTCTCGCAGGTCGCGCTGCGCTACACCGCTACCGCAACGCAGCGCGGCGTGGCGCAATTCGGCGCCACCCAGCTGCGCTGGCGCACCCGCTTCGGCTGCTTCGACATGCGGCAGACGCTGGGCGAACCGCGCCGGCTGCGCGTGTATCCCAACTTCGCCGCGCTGGCGCGCTACGCGTGGCTGTCGGGCGACCGGCGGCTGGCGCAGATCGGCATCAAGACCTATGCGCAGCGCGGGCTCGGCACCGACTTTCGTCAACTTTCTGACTACAAGACCGGCGACTCGCTGCGCCACATCGACTGGAAAGCCACGCAGCGCCAGCGCCGGCCCATCGTGCGCGAGTTCCAGGACGACCGCGACCAGTGCGTGCTGTTCCTGCTCGACTGCGGCCGCCGCATGCGCGCTGACGAGGGCGCGCTGGCGCTGAAGGCCAACAGCCACTTCGACGAGGCGCTCAATGCGCTGATGCTGTTGAGCTACGTGGCGCTGAAGGAAGGCGACGAGGTCGGCGCCATGACTTTCGGCTGCCCTGCCGAAGAGCGGCGCGACTTCGCCCCGCGCAAGGGCACCGCCACCCTCAACGCGCTGATGAACCGGCTGCACGACATCCAGCCCGGCGCCACCCATTCGGACTACCTCCTGGCCGCGCAGGAAATGCTGCGCGTGCAGAAACGGCGCGCACTGGTCATCGTGCTGACCAACTTCCGCGACGAAGACGCGGCCGAGTTGCGCCCCGCGATCAAGCTGCTGCGCCGCAAGCACCTCGTGCTGGTCGCGAGCCTGCGCGAGCGCGTGCTCGGGCGCATCGCCAGCCAGCCGCTGGTGCATGCGCGCGACGCCGTCGATGTTGCGGCGGCGCATCTGTTCGAGCAGTCGCGCCGCGATGCTTTTGCGCGGGTGGTCGGCAACGATCCGCTCTCGGTAGACGTGGAGCCGGCCGACCTCGCGGTGGCGTTGGTGAATCGCTATCACGCCGTCAAAAGGGCTGGTCTTTTGTAAAGGTCTTTGCCCAAAATGTGAACTTCACAACAGAGGAGAGAGAAAAGCACATGACCGAGATGACCAATCCCTATGCCGCGCCCCGCGCCACGGTAGCCGATGTGTACGAAGGCGATGCGGGCGTCCAGCCCGTGAAGCTGTGGTCCGCCAAGGGCCGCATCGGGCGGGCGCGCTTCCTGGCGTACACGATGTTTTCGTACATCATCTTCATCGTCGCGGCCACCTTGCTGGGTTTCATTCTCGGCATCGCCGGCCTCGGGCGTTCCGAGGGGCTGATCGTGGCGCTGACCTTCCTGCTCGCGATTCCGTACTTCGTCTTCTACGTGCTCACGGGCATCCAGCGCTCGCACGACATGGACTGGTCGGGCTGGATGCTGTTCCTGGCGCTGATCCCGCTGGTCGCGCTGATCTGGATCTTCAAGTCGGGCACCAAGGGCAGCAACCGCTTCGGCGCGCCGCCGCCGCCCAACACCACTGGCGTGCTGATCGGTGCCTGGCTGCTGCCCGTCATCGTGGGGCTCGGCATCGTCGCGGCCATCGCGCTGCCGGCCTACCAGGGCTACGTGACGCGGGCCAAGGCCGCGCAGGTCGAGCGTCCCTGACCTGAAGAACTCCTAGCGCACCAGCGTCGACTTGCCGAAGAGGCTCTCGATGAGCTCGACAGCCACTTCCGCCGTCTGGTTGCGCACATCGAGCGCCGGGTTCAGCTCCACCACGTCGAGCGAGCCCAGCCGCCCGGTGTCCGCGATCATTTCCATGCACAGCTGCATCTCGCGGTAGGTCGGCCCCCCGCGCACGCCGGTGCCCACGCCGGGCGCGTCCGCCGGGTCGAGGCAGTCGAGGTCGAAGCTCACGTGCAGGTGCGTGTCCTCGTCCACGTCCTGCAGCGCCTCCGTCATGGTCGTGCGCATGCCGTGCTCGTCGATGTGGCGCATGTCGAACACGCTCAGGCCCAGCGTGCGAATGGCTTCCTTCTCGTCGCCGTCCACGCTGCGGATGCCGATGAAGCGGATGGCGTCGTGCTGCAGCGCCGCGCGCTCGCCGCTCCAGCCCGTGAGCACGGCCGGCCCGTGGCCCAGCAGGCATGACACCGGCATGCCGTGCAGGTTGCCGCTGGGGCTCGTGGTCTCGGTGTTGACGTCGGAGTGCGCGTCCAGCCACAGCACGCGCAGCTTCTTGCCGCGCTTGCGCGCATGCCACGCGACCGCGCTGATCGAGCCGATGGCCAGGCAGTGGTCACCGCCCAGCATCACCGGCACGTTGCTGGCACCCAGCGCGGTGTCGACGGCCGCGTACACCGAGCGGTTCCAGGCGATCACTTCGTCGAGGTGGCGCAACCCGTTGGTCGGCGGCGCCCAGGGCGTGGCCGGGCCCGCGAGGTTGCCGCGGTCGATGACTGTGTAGCCCTGCCGCGCCAGTGCCTCGGGCAGGCCCGCAACGCGCAGCGCGTCGGGCCCCATGCCGGCGCCGCGCACGCTGGCGCCGATGTCGGTCGGCGCGCCGATCAGTTCGAGGGTGACGGGGGTGCTGCTGGCATTGCTCATCACGGCTTCTCCAGGTGTTGCCACAGGTACGCGTAGCCCAGTGCGTCCATGAACGCGGATTCCTTGTTGTCCGTTGCAGCGCTGTGGCCGCCTTCCAGGTTCTCGTAGAAGCTGCTGTCGTACCCCAGCGCCACCATCTTTGCGTGCATCTTGCGCGCATGCACCGGGCCCACGCGGTCGTCGCGCGTGGAGGTGGTGAAGAGGGCGGGCGGGTAAGCCTGGCCCGGCTTCGCGTTCTCGTAGGGCGAGAAGGTCTGGATGAATTCCCACTCGTCGGGCTGGTCGGGGTCGCCGTATTCCGCGATCCACGAGGCGCCCGCCGACAGGTGCGTGTAGCGCCGCATGTCGAGCAGCGCCACCTCGCTCACGACGGCGCCGTAGAGCTTCGGGTACAGCGTGAGCATGTTGCCCATCAGCAGGCCGCCGTTGCTGCCGCCCATCGCGCCCAGGTGCCCGGGCGAAGTGATCTTTCGGGCGAACAGGTCTTCGGACACGGCCGCGAAGTCTTCGCAGGTACGCAGCCGGTTCTCCTGCAGTGCGGCCTGGTGCCAGCGCGGGCCGTACTCGCCGCCGCCGCGGATGTTGGCGATGACGTACACGCCGCCCTTGTCGAGCCACGCACGGCCGATGCTGCCGCTGTAGCTCGGCTGCAATGAAATCTCGAAGCCGCCATACGCGTACTGCAGCGTGGGGTTCTTGCCGTTGGCCTGCAGGTCTTTGGCGGCGATCTCGAAGTAGGGCACGCGTGTGCCGTCTTTCGAGGTCGTGAAATGCTGGCTCACGCGATAGCGCGAGGCGTCGAAGAAGGCGGGGCTGTCCTTCAGCACCTTGGGTTCGCCCTGGCCGATGGTGCCGATGTAGAGCGTGGTCGGCTGCAGGAAGCCGCTCACGGTGAGGAAGTAGTCGTCGTTCTCGTCCTCGTCGATGCCGCCCGCCGCGATGGTGGAGAGCGCGGGCGCGCCGCCGAGGCTTTCGCGCGTCCACGCACCTTTGCCGTTCGATGGCGGCGTGAGCACTTCGAGCCGGTTCACCACGTCGTGCATCACGTTGACGATCAGGTGGTGGCGCGTCCACGAGTGGCTGTCGAGTGCGGTCGTGTCGTCGGGCTCGAACAGCACGGTGAGCTCGCGCCGGCCCGCCATGTAGTCGTCGAACTTCGCGGCCAGCAGCGAGCCCGACTTGAAGGTGGTGCCGCCCACGGCCCAGTCGGTGCGCGGCTCGATCAGCATCCACTCGCGCGTGATCTCGGCCAGCGAATCGTCGGGCACGTCGATCTTGGCGAGCTTGCCGTCGGCGCCGCGCAGCCAGGTTTCGCTCTCGTAGAAGTCGATCTGGCGCGAGACGAAGTCGCGTTCGAAGCCGGGCGTGTTGTCGCGGTAGGCGCTGACGGACATGTCCTCGTGCGCGCCTTCGTACACCGTCACCGCGCTGGCCAGCGGCGTGCCGCGCTTCCATTCCTTCACGATGCGCGGGTAGCTGGAGCTGGTCATCGAGCCGGGGCCGAAGTCGGTGGCCACATAGAGGTGATCGATGTCTTTCCAGCCCACGTGGTTCTTGGCCTCGGGCAGCGAGAAGCCGCCTTCGACGAACTGCTTGGTTTCGAGGTCGAACTCGCGCACCACGTCGGCATCGGCGCCGCCGCGCGACAGCGAGATCAGGCAGCGCCTGTAGTCGGGCTCCAGGCAGTCGGCGCCGTGCCAGACCCAGTTCTCCTTGTCAGCCGCGGCCAGCGCGTCGAGGTCGATCACCGTCTCCCACATGGGCTGCGGCTTGCGGTATTCATCCAGCGTGGTGCGGCGCCACAGGCCCTTGGTGTGATCCTTGTCGCGCCAGAAGTTGTAATAGAAGCGCGGGCCGATCTTGCGGACCATCGGAATGCGGTCGTCCGAGTCGAGCACCTCGAGGATGCCCTGCTGGAGCGCCTCGAACGCGGGCGACTGCGCATAGGCCTGCACGGTGAGCGCGTTCTGCGCGCGCGCCCAGTCGAGCTGCTTCTCGCCGTCGATGTCCTCGAGCCAGAGGTTGTCGTCCTGATGCTGCTGCGGGGAGGGGCTGGATGTCATGGCCGCAGTGTACGGAGCCTGTGTGAAACGGGCGATGTGAGCAGTTGTCGCCCTGCCCGCCGGGCACCTGGCACTTTTTCGCTACTTCGGGCAAACCCCTGTCGCGCTGGTGCCTTCCCCCGGTGGAAACACTGAAGAACCAGAGGCCCACGAACGCGATGCCCGCGCTATCCTGCCTAGCGGCGCATGCCCCACCAAGGAGACACAACACATGAAACACCTGAGCGGTCTTGATGCCACCTTCCTGCACCTGGAAACGCCGGAAATGCCGATGCACGTGGGCTCCCTGAACGTGCTCGACCTGCCCAAGGGCTACAAGGGCGACTTCTACGAAGACGCCAAGAACTTCATGGCCAGCCGCATCCACCTGGCCGACGTGTTCACGCGCAAGCTCGCGCTGATGCCCTTCGACATGACCAACCCGGTGTGGGTCGAGGACGACGACATCGACCTCGACTATCACGTGCGCCACATCACGCTGCCCAAGCCCGGAACCAACCGGCAGTTGCAGCAATACGTGGCCCGGCTGCATTCCTCGCTGATCGACCGCAGCCGGCCGATGTGGGAGTTCTACATCATCGATGGCCTCAAGAGCGGCCAGGCGGCGCTCTACACCAAGGTGCACCATGCGGGCATCGACGGACAGGCCGGCGTGGAAGTGGGCAAGGCCATCTTCGATCTCGAGGCCACCGGCCGCGTGGTGAAGCCGCCGCGTTCGCGTCCGCGCA
This sequence comes from Variovorax sp. YR634, assembly GCF_900106655.1. Taxonomy (NCBI): domain Bacteria; kingdom Pseudomonadati; phylum Pseudomonadota; class Betaproteobacteria; order Burkholderiales; family Comamonadaceae; genus Variovorax; species Variovorax sp. YR634. The sequence goes on along the minus strand of NZ_FNOL01000016.1, from coordinate 27,795 downwards.
GCAGCGGCTACCAGCTGGGCATGGCCGAACTCGCCACCGCTGCGCTGCGCAACACCGCGCAGCAGTACGTGAAGCTCTTCAAGATGGCGCCCGCCATCGCGCGCGCCATCGGCGGCCTCGCCAAGCCCGACGAGAAGGCGGCCGAGAAGGACACGGCCGCCGCACCGAAGAAGTTCAACCTCTTCGCGCCGCGCACCTCGCTCAACGTGTCGATCACCAACCAGCGCACCTTTGCCGGCCGCACCATCTCGCTGGCCGAGACCAAGTACATCGCCAAGCACTTCGGCGTGTCGCTCAATGACGTGGTCATGGCCACGGTGGCCGGCGCGCTGCGCCACTACCTGGCCGACAACAACGAGCTGCCGGCCAAGCCGCTGGTGGCCGGCGTACCGGTGAGCCTGCGCGAAGCGGGCGACCAGACAGCCAACAACCAGGCCAGCATGATCCTCGTGAGCCTGGCCACCGACATCACCGACCCGGTGCAGCGGCTGAAGGCGATCAACGCGTCGTCGACCTCGTCGAAGTCGACCATGAACCGCTTCAAGGCCGTGATCCTCGACGACTTCCCGACCTTCGCCGCGCCCTGGCTGGTGTCGGGCATCGCGTCGATGGTGGGGCGCTCTGGCATCGTCAACCTGCTGCCGCCTGCGGCCAACGTGGCTATCTCGAACGTGGCCGGCGCGCCGTTCCCGATGTACTTCGCGGGCGCGCTCGTCACCTGCTACTACCCGGTGTCGATCGCCAGCCACGGCACGGCGCTCAACGTCACGGTGCAGAGCTACAACGGCCGCATGGACTACGGCCTGATCGCCTGCCGCCGCGCCGTGCCCGACATCACCGAGATCGGCGACTACCTGTTGGCCGAGCACAAGCTGTTGATGGAGCTGACGCAGAAGCACCCGGCCGCCGCCGGTGCGGCGCCTGCGCCGGTGCCTGCGAAGACGATCGAGGAGCCGTCGGACGAGGCCGGGCACGCGCCCGTCGCCGCTGCAAAGAAGAAACCTGCCGCGCGCAAGAAGGCTCCAGTCAAGGTCGCAGCGAAGAAGGCACCCGTGAAAGCAGCTGCAAAGGCACCGGTCAGGACCGCGGCAAAGAAAGCCACGCCCAAGCCGCCAGCCCGCAAGGCCGCGCCGGCCAAGCGCTCCGGCAGCCCCAGGGCCGCTGCGGCATGATCGGCGCACGGGGCCCGGCCCGCAGAAAGAAAATTGGGGCAGTTGGACTAGTTTTCCGACCGTTCTAGTTTTTCAGGCCTAGGCCCTGCAGAAGAAGATAGGCCCATCGCGAAAGACATACCGTTTCCTTCGCGAACCTTTCAACTTCAAGGAAATCACCATGTCCACGCAAACCACCATCGCTTCCGCAGCTGTTCACGTCGTCGGTCAATACAACGACGCTGGCAAGACCCTGGTCGGCGCTTACCGCACCGGTGTGCATCGCCTCCTGGGCGGCGCCGCTTCGCGCTACAGCAACTTCCTCGGCAGCCGCCAGATTCCGCTGGTGAGCGAGCAGGTCAAGGCCAACCTGATCGGCGCGCAAGAAAAGATCAACGGCTTCCTGGCCAACCGCCTGGACATCGACACCAGCCGCATCGTGAACGTGATGGACCGCGTTGCCGCCGGCACCACCAGCGGCATCGAATCGGTCGCCAGCCGCGTGGCTCGCGTCGAATCGCCGGTCGCCACCTCGGTGATCAACGCCCTGGGCGCGCTGAACCAGCCGATCGCCACCGTCTCGGTGCAGATCGCCGACAAGATCGTCGCCGGCACCAAGCAGATCGAAGCCCGCGTTAGCGGCGCCGAAGAAGCCAAGCCGGTTCGCACGGTGAAGGCCAAGGCCGCCGCCGCCAAGAAGCCGGTTCGCCGCGCTGCTGCCCGCAAGGCGGCCTGACCCCCGGGGCGCTTTGCGCCCCTTTTCTTTTTTCCGGTATCTGGAGCACTGCATGGCGACCCGTCCTGACGAAACTGCAAAGTTGAAGAAGAGGGCGGCGCCTGCGAAGAAGAAGACGCCGGCCGCGAAGAAGGCGCCCGCGGCAACCAGGAAGCCCGCGGAGCCCGGCAAGGCCGAAGTCCTGCTGCGCGCCGGCCTCAAGGCGCTGGACAACGTGCGCAACGACGTCGCCAAGCGCCAGGCCAACGTGATCGAAGGCCTGCTTGGCATCGGGCAGGGCAAGGTCCCCAGCCTCGACAGCTTCGGCATCCGCAAGTTCGAGGACGTGTTCGACCAGCGCGTCGCCACTGCCATGCAACGCCTGGGCATGCCCGGCCCCGCCGAAGTGCAGGCCCTGCGCGACGAGGTCGCGCAACTGCGAGAACGCGTGGCGCAACTCGAAGGCGAAGGCACCGGCGCCGCCACCTCCCGTGGCCGCAGCGCCAAACGCTGAGCGACAACCCGACAAGCCGGTTGTGGCCAGTTCCAACACCACACGCGACCGCATCCTGCAGGCCAGCCTCGCGCTGTTCAACGCGCAAGGCCTCGCGGCCGTGTCGACCCACAAGATCGCAGCCGAGCTCGGCATCAGCCCGGGCAACCTGCACTACCACTTCAAGGCCAAGCAGCTGATCGTCGAATGGCTGTTCCGGCGCTTCGAGCAGCGGCTCGAGGCCCTGAACGGCTCGTCGGCATCGATCGCGGCCATCGACGACCTCTGGCTCGCGCTGCACCTGCGCTTCGAGGCCATCGACGAATACCGCTTCATCTACCGCGACATGGCCTTCCTGGCCAGCGAATACCCGGCGCTGGGCCAGCGTGCGCAGGCCCTCACCGCGCAGAACCTGCTGGCCGCGCAGACGCTGTGCGAAGGCCTGGTGGCTTCGGGCGTGATCGAAACCAGCGCGGAGCAGGCGCGCATCCTTGCGCTGCAGATGGTCTTCACCACCACCTGCTGGCTGTCGTTCGAACGGCTTGTGCCGGGGCGCGACGCGCTGGCGCAGGCCGACCCCGGTCTGGCGGCTTTCTACACGCTCACGCTGGTTTCCCCGTATGTTTCCAGCGAATCGAGGGCTTACCTTGATTACCTGAGGGGCAAATACCTCGGATAAATGACGTTGTTGTCCGACGGGGCATTGATTCTTTCGGCCTCATGTTCGTCTTGAAGAAGATAAAAACCAAAAAGGATCCATCCATCATCATGACCACCGCCACCCACGCCAAGGAACCTGTCGCGCCGCCGTCGCGCCTGCTGCTGCTGGCCGAAGCCCGCGCACTCTGGGAAACCGGCGCCGGCATCGCCATGTGGCCGCTGCTGCAGCTCACGCCGCGCGGCGACGGACACCCGGTGCTCGTGCTGCCGGGCCTGGTGGCTGGCGACGGCTCCACGCTGCTGTTGCGCCGCTACCTGTGCAGCCGAGGCTATGACGCGCACGGCTGGGGCCTGGGCCGCAACTTCGGTCCGCGCGAAGGCGTGGAAGACGGCATGGTCGAGCTGCTGAAGACCCTGCACGACAACAGCGGCCAGAAGGTCAGCGTGATCGGCTGGAGCCTGGGCGGCGTGTATGCGCGGCTGCTGGCGTCTTCCTATGCGCCCATGATCCGCAACGTCATCACGCTGGGCAGCCCGTTCTCCGGCAGCCCGCGCGCCACCAACGCATGGCGAGTGTACGAAGGCGTGAGCGGCCAGAGCTCGCACGACCCGCGCCGCATGAAGTTCGTGCAGCCCACGCCACCAGTGCCGACCACCTCGATCTTCAGTCGCACCGACGGTGTCGTCGCATGGCGCTGCAGCATCGAGAAGACCGGCCCGCAGTCGGAGAACATCGAAGTCATCGCCAGCCACCTGGGGCTGGGTGCGCACCCGGCTGTGCTCTATGCGGTGGCCGACCGGCTGGCGCAGCCCGAAGGCGAGTGGAAGCCCTTCAATCGCGGGGTGCTGGGGCCGCTGGTTTATCCGGACCCTGACCGCGACGCCTGAGTTGCGGGTTTCGAAGCAAAAAGCCGGCAATTGCCGGCTTTTTGCTGCCGGCCCATGACTTCCGTCACTTGTGGCGCGGCCGGGCCGCCCAAAACAATAGCGGCGTCATGTACCCCGACCTGCCGCCCGTCTACCCCCGCATCAAGCACGTCGACTTCCTCGAGGCCGTGCAGCCGATGCTCGACCAGATCGAGGCGCGGGGCGGCAACCGCGAGGCGCAGACGCCCGTGGCCTACCCCTTCGCCGGCGATTCCGATCTGCTGATGACGTTCGCGCTCGACACGCCCACGCAGTTCATCACGCTGACCCAGGAGGGCATGGAGGAAACGGGGCTCGACCCGCAGTCGCTGTACGAACTCGCGATCGACAACATGCTCCGGCAGGTGGCGCACAACCTCGATACGCAGGACCTCGTCATGTACAAGGCGCTGGTGACGGGCGACGGCTTCGAGGCCTGCATGCTGCTGCTGCCGGACCTCTGGGAGCAGTTGTCGCTGGGGTTCAAGGGCGAGCTGATCGCGGTGGTGCCGAGCCGCAGCGTCATCTACTTCATGGACAGCGGGGCGAGCTTCGAGGCCCGGGGGAAGTCGATCACGGCCGAGACCATGCTGGGCCTCATGTGCTCGGCTGCCGCCGAGGTCAAGGCCGAGGCGGGGCCGCACGGCCTCTCGGACAAGGTGATGGCGCTGACCCCGGACGGCTGGCACGTTCGTGGCACCTTCGAGGACCACGCGTCGGCACTGGAGGCCTGACGAGGCCTGCGTAGTCTTCCTTTCAGCTGCCGGCCCACACGTCCAGCACGTAGCGCTGGTCGGCAATCATCTTGTCCATCCACGCCGTGCTGTCGTGCCCGTGCTCGCGCGCAAGGTCGCTCAGCGTGCGTCGCACGTCGGGCTCCATGCGCGAGCCGTCGCCGCACACGTAGACCACCGCGCCGGCCTCCAGCAGTTTCCACACTTCGGCCGCCTGCTCGCGGATCAGGTCCTGCACATAGACCTTGCGCTCGCCCGCGCGCGAGAACGCGGTGTGCAGCTTCATCACGCCGCGGTGCGCCCAGGCCTGGAGTTCGTCGGCATAGATGAAGTCCTGCTCGGGATGGCGGCAGCCGAAGAACAGCAGCGCCTCGCCGAGCGCATTGCCCGCCTCGACCTGTGCCGCGCGCTCCTGCAGGAAGCCACGGAACGGCGCGAGGCCAGTGCCGGGGCCGACCATGATGATCGGCCGGCTCGCATCGTCCGGCAGCCGGAAGCCCTCGGCCGTGGTCTCGCGCACCACGCCGTGCACCGTGTCGCCGGCCTCCGCGCGCGCCAGGAAGTTGGAGCACACGCCCTCGAAGGTGCCGATGCCCGACTTGGCCGGGCCGCTCACCACACCCACCGTCACGCTGCACTTGCCCGGCGTCATCGTCGGCGACGAAGAGATCGAGTAGTAGCGCGGCGACAGCGGCGACAGCATTTCGAGAAACACCGCGAACGGCACCTGGCAGGCGCGGTGCTCTTCCAGCAGGTCGAGCAGCGATTTGCGCTTGTGGAGCACGTCGGCCTTGTATGCCGCCTGCGAAGCCTCGTCGCTGCCCGACAGCGCCGCGAGCCTGGGCTTGGTGAACGGGCACTCGGTATATGCCGCGAGCGTGGCGATCTGCTTGCGCGTGGCCACGTCCTGCAGCTCGACGTAGTCGCCCAGCAGGCGGTCGACCGCGATCACCTGCTCCACCGGCAGCGCTGCCTTGCGGCCCGCGCCTGCATGCAGGCGCACATGGGCCGTGCGGTCGAAGCCGAAGCGTGCCATTGCGCGTTCGACCTGCGCCGGGCTGTTGCGCGGCACCACGCTCAGGTGGTCGCCGGCGCGGTAGATCAGGCCCTCGGGCAGCATCAGTTCGACATGGCGGGTGGAGCGGCCGGCTTCTCCGTTGCCTCCGCTTTGCAGCTCGCGGTTCTCGATCACCCGCAGCGCCACTGCGCCCAGCGCATCGACGATCGCGTTCTTCTGCGGCGGCGGCAGCTCTTCGAGCGTGTAGAGCGGTTCGCTCTGCACGGGCGTGTCGGCGCCGGTCTTGATGTCGAAGGCCTTCACCAGCTCGGGCCAGAGCGCGTCGCTCCAGTCCTGGAAGGCGCCGTCCATGTCCTCGCGCGCATCGCCTTCGCCGCGCGAATGCACGCGCGTGGCACCGAGCGCCTCGAGCCGTTCGTCGATGCGGCGCGGCACGGCCTGGTAGGTGGCGGCCCAGTCGGTGTTGCCGCAGCCGAACACGCTGAAGCGCACGCCGTTGAGCGAATCGTCGGCCTTGTCGAGCCAGCGATGGAACTCGGCCGCGTTGTCGGGAGCCACGCCGTTGTACGAGGCGCAGACGATGGCCACCGCGCCGTTGGCCGGCAGCCGCTCGGCATAGTCGTCGAGCGAGGCCAGCTGCGTGGAGAAGCCACGCATTTCGCCGGCCTCGGCTAGTTGGCGCGCAAGGTCTTCGGCCGTGCCGAGGTTGGAGCCCTGCAGCACCAGCAGCGAGGTGCCGTGGCGTGCAGCCTGGGGTTTGCGCGCGGCAGCTTGCACGGGCTGCACGGGGGCTGCGGCTGCGTCGGTCATGTTGCCGCGCGGACGCGTGGCCGGGTCGCGCAGCAGCGCCTTGATCTTGAAGTTCTCCGGCTTGATCGTCAGCGCTTCCTTGATCTTCAGCTTGTAGCCCGTGTGGTCCACGAGGTTGAAGCGCTGCAGGATCATGCCCAGCGTGAGCACCGCCTCCTGCAGGGCGAACTGCCGCCCGATGCAGGCGCGCTGCCCGTTGCCGAAGGGCTTGAATGCGTTCACTGGCCGCTCGCGCTCGGCTTCGCGCGTGAAGTTGTCCGGGTTGAACTGGTCGGCATCCTCGCCCCAGATGCCCTTGTCACGATGCAGCGCCAGCGCATGCATGATGATCATGTTGTTCTTCTTGATCGTGTACTGGCCGCCGATCTTCGTGTCTTCCTTGGCGCGCATCGAGATCGCGGGCGCGGTCGGGTACAGGCGCAGCGACTCTTTCAGCACCTGCATCACGTACTGCAGGCGGTTGACCTGCGCGTAAGTGGGCTTCTGCGTGGTGTCGGGGCCGAACACGTTGTCGACCTCTGCCTGCGCCTTGGCCATGGCCTCGGGGTTGTTCAGCAGGAAGTAGATGGCAAAGGACAGCAGGCCGCTGGTGGTTTCATGCCCCGCGATGAGAAATTCGATGCACTCGTCGCGGATCATCTTGTCGGTGAGCTGCTCGCCGCTTTTCTTGTCCACGCCCGCGATCATGTAGCTCAGCAGGTCGGGCTTGGTGGCGATGTCGGCTCCGCTCGTGCGCCGCTCCTCGATGATGTCTTCCACCATCTTGTGCATGTAGCGGATGTCCTTGCGCTGCTGGGCCAGCTCCTTCTTCAGCATCAGCTCTTCGAGCGGCAGGCCGCGGCGGTTCTGCACCGTCTCCAGCGTGCGCACCATCGCATCGACGAAGGGATGAAAGCCCTCGCGGTAGAACGAGTTGAAGCGATAGCCGAAGCCGCACAGGCCGATGGTGTCGAGCGTGAGCGCTGTCATGTCGCGCACCACGTCCACCTCTTCGTCGAAGTTCAGGCGCTCCCACTTGGTGACAAGCTGCCCCGCGATGTCCAGCATCATCGGGTGATAGGCCTGCATCGCGCGCTGGCTGAAGTTGGCCAACAGGATGTTGTGCGGCTTCGACCAGGTCTCCTCGTGCGTGTCGGAGGTGAAGAGCCCGTGCGACGCGGCGCGCAGCCTACGCAATGCGCCACGCGTACTTTTGTCGAAGCGCGGCTCCTCGCAGAGCTCGTCGACCAGCGCGGGCGACGACACCACGATCACCGGCATGCCCGGCATGTCCAGCCAATAGATACCACCGAGGTCTTGCGCGATCTTCCACATGTCGAGCACGGGAGAGTCGGACCCGATCGACAGCAGGTTCCCGACGAAGGGTTTCTTCGCCGGATGCGGGATCGGGTAGAGCGAGTTTTTGCCTGCCATGGGTTGTTGTGCCTTTGGAATGGACCCGCTTCGGATATCCGGGATGTAACAACCGGAGTATCCCGACGGCATGGGGGGCAGGCAGGACGGGGTTTCCCTTAGGCAGGGGAGTTCATTCAGGGCGCGATCACGCCGACGGGGGACATTCGCGAAGGGGAGTACCCGGTGTCATTCGCACGCCCCCGGAACTCAGGACTCAGAGAGTCAGGGCCGAACCATCTTGCACTCAGTCCCCTGCGCCAGCTCGTTCCCGGTATAGACCGCGTCAGTACGAAAGCCGTAGTTAGTACCTTCCCAACCCGCCTTCACGGTCTTGCCGTCCACCGGCACGATGGTGTTGACCACCTGCGGCAGCAACAACTGGTGGTCTTCGGCACGCATGCGCACCGGCCCCACCACAGAGTCGAACGTCAGGTCTTCGAGCGCCCGCGCCACCTTGACGGTGTCGGCGCTGCCGGCCTTGTTGATGGCCGCGGCCAGCAGGCGAGGCGTCATGTCGATGCGCGGCGCGAGAAAGTCCTTGCCCGTCTTGGCCTTGTAGGCCTTGGCCAGAGCGTCGACCTTCGGCGTGTCGGCCTCGCCAGGGTGCCATTCGGCCACCCAGGTCAACTGCCCCAGCTTCGCCTGCGACACGGCAGTGACCGTGCCCGGCACCGAGCCCGCGCTGTGATTGAAGTAGCGCAGGTTGTAGCCTGCGTCGCCCGCGGCCTTCAGCAGCAGCGTCATGTCCTGGCCCCAGTTGCCGGTGATGACCGAGTCGGCGCCGCTCTGCTTCACGTTGGCGATGTACGGCGCAAAGTCTTTCACGCGGCCGATGGGGTGCAGCGCCTCGCCCACGAACTGGATGTCGGGCCGCGCCAGGCCCACCAGCTGGCGGCCGTAGCTGGCCCACTGCTTGCCGTGCGCGTAGTCCTGGTTCAGCAGGTAGACCTTCTTCACATCGGGCGTCTTCTTGATGTAGTTGGCCAGCGCCTTCATCTTCATCGCCGTGTTGGCCTCGGTCTGGAAGTGCCAGAAGCTGCAGCCCTTGCCCGTCATCTCGGGGTCGATGGAAGAGTGATTCAGAACGATCAGCTCCTTGCCCGGGTTGCGCTGGTTCCAGCGCGCCACCGATTGCACCAGCGCCGTGACCACCGACGAGCCCGAACCGCCCGTGACGATCGCCTTCGCGCCCTGGTCGATGGCCGCCTGCAGCGCGCTCTGGCTCTCCTGCGCCGAGAGCTTGCTGTCGAACTGCAGCAGCTGCAGTTTCGTGCCGCCGAGCACGCCGCCCTTGGCGTTGATGTCCTCGATGGCGTACTGCGTGTGCATCAGCATCAGTTCGCCGACGTTGGCAAAGGGGCCGGAGAGCGGATCGATGTAGGCGATCTTGTAGGTCTGCTGTGCTTGCGCGTGCGCGGCGCCGGCAGCGGCCAGCAGGCAGGCAAGGGCGATCCGCGCCAATGGCGCCTTCTTGAACTTCATGGTTTGTCTCCGGGTGGTTGTCTTGTCAGTTCTTCGCTTGCAGACCGATCACGCGGCTCGCGAGCTTCGTGAGCTCGGCAACCACCTCGTCGGGCGACAGGCGTCCACCCGGGCGGTACCAGCTGTACAGGAAGCCGGGCAGGCTGCAGGCCGCAAGCGCGGTGATCTTGGTTTCCGCAAAGTCGAGGTCGCCGTCGCGCCGCGCTTCTTCGAGCAGCGGGCACAGCAGGTCGTAGAAGTGGTGCGCGAGCTTCTTCTGCGCGGCGATGTACTCCGGCCGGTACACCTGCGGCTCGCGATACGGGAAGAAGGCGACGGGGTGGTGCGTGATGGTCGCGCGAATCAGCCGCTCGATGCCTTCGAGCACCTTCTCGCTCGCGCGGCGCGGGTCGGTGGCCGCGAAGTCGAGCGCGGTGAAGCAGTCGACCGCCGGGCGCCACGACAGCGTCTCGAAGATCTCCTGCTTGTCGCGGAAGTAGTAGTACACGAAGGGCTTGGTCACGCCCAGCGCGCGCACGATCTGCGCCATGGTCGTGTTGGCGTAGCCCTGCGCGGCGAAGAGCTGCGCGGCCGCCTGCAGGATGCGCTCGCGCTGCAGGTCGGTGCCCTGCGTGGCCGCGCGTTGGCGGCCAGTGCCCTGGGGCATGTGCGGCTGCGCCGTCGTGTCGCTCTGGTCTCCAGAGGGTTTGTGCCGTGTCGCGGAAGTTATACCCATGGGTAGGATTGTTCGTGCACCATGCACCATTGGCAAGCGCCTGCCCGGTGCAGGCGGCTATCGATAACCCTGAGAAAGTGACGCCATGGAGACATTGCCCGACCGCCCGCAGCAGCCGCTGCACGAGTACCTGCGCACCCACGCACGCGAGCGTGGCGGCAGCACCGCCTGCCTCTGGTACGGCCATGCGATGAGCTGGGCCGAACTCGACCGCGCCAGCGACGCCTTCGCGGCGCGCCTGCAGGCGCTGGGCGTGAAGAAGGGCGAGCCCGTGGTGCTCTTTCTCAACAACTGTCCGCAGTACCTGGTCGCGCACTTCGGCATCCAGAAGATCGGTGCCATCGTCTGCCCGAGCGGCCCGCTCAACAAGGAGCACGAGTTGGCCTACCAGGTCAACGACCTGAAGGCGCGGGTGATCGTCGCGGCCGCGCCGCTGCTGCCGGTGGTGCGCAAGGTGCAGCCGGAGAGTGCGCTCGAACACGTGTTCGTGGTGCACTACGCCGACCTGCTGCCCGATCCGTCGTCGCTCGACCTGCCGGCCGAACTGGCCGCAGAGCGCAAGGCCGAACGCAGCGTGCCCGAAGACTGCGAAGACTTCCTGGCCGCGATGCGCGGCAACGCCAAGCCGCAGCCCGTGGTCATCGACATGGACGACGTGGCGCTCATGACCTACACATCGGGCACCACGGGCCTGCCCAAGGGCGCGATGCTGAGCTACGGCAACGCGCTCTTCAAGACGCGCGCCGCGGCCGACTGCAACGGCGTGGGGCCGGGCGACGTGCTGCTGTCCATCGCGCCGCTGTATCACATCGCGGGCATGCTGATGGGTGTCAACGTGCCGGTGCTGACCGGTGCGGCATCGGTGCTGCTGCATCGCTTCGACCCTCGTGCCGTGCTGCAGGCCATTGCCACCTACAAGGTGAGCTGGTGGTACAGCATCGCGCCGATGAACGTGGCCTGCATGCAGGTAAGCGACATCAATAGCTTCGACCTGCGCAGCCTGAAGATGAATCCTGTCACGAGCTTCGGCATCACCTTCACCGAGCCGCTGGCGCAGCAATGGCGCACGCACGCACAGAACTGCACTTCGTTCGAGGCGGCCTACGGACTGAGCGAAACCCACACCTGCGACACCTACACGCCGCACCATGCGCCGCGCTGGGGCACGCAGGGCATCGCGGTGCCGGGCGTGACCATCCGCATCATCGACACGGACACGCAGGCCGACATGCCGGTGGGCGAAGTCGGCGAGATCGTGCTCACCAGCCCAGGCACCTTCAAGGGCTACTGGAACAAGCCCGAAGCCACCGCTGCCACGCTGCGCAACGGCTGGGTGCACACCGGCGACATGGGCAAGCTCGATGCCGATGGCTATCTCACCTTCATCGGCCGCTTCAAGGAAATGATCAAGGTCTCGGGCTACAGCGTGTTCCCCGAAGAGGTCGAAACCATCCTCATCAAGCACCCGGCGGTGGCGCAGGCGGCCGTCATCGCGCAGCCCGATGCAGAGAAGGGCGAGGTCGTGAAGGCATTCATCGTGCGCAAGCCAGGTGCCGGGCTCGATGCCGAAGCGCTGATCGCCTGGGCGCGCGACAACATGGCGAGCTACAAGGCGCCGCGCGCCGTGAGTTTCATCGACGCATTGCCGACGACCGGCGCGGGCAAGGTGCTGCGCCGCTTGCTCAAAGACAAAAGCTGAGAGGTTCCGTTTGCTGTTCTCCAAAGTTCTGATTGCCAACCGCGGCGAGATCGCCGTGCGCCTGGTGCGCGCGCTGCGCGACCTGGGCATTGCCAGCGTGGCGGTGCATGCGCGCGACGACACGGCAGCGCTGCATGTGCAGCTGGCCGACACAGCAGTCGCGCTCGATGCGACCGGGCCTTCGGCGTATCTCGATGTCGCGGCGCTCATCGCGGTGGCCAAGGCGCAGGGCTGCGATGCGGTGCACCCCGGCTATGGTTTTCTCAGTGAGCGTGCCGATTTCGCACAGGCCTGCGCGGACGCCGGCCTTGTCTTCATCGGCCCCACGCCGGAGCAGCTCGGCCTGTTCGGCGACAAGGCCCGCGCACGCGCACTGGCCACGCAATGCGACGTGCCCGTGATGCCTGGCAGCGCCGGCGCAGTGACACTCGCACAGGCGCAGGCCTTCTTCGCCGAGCAGCATGCGCAGGGCGCGGGCGTGATGGTCAAGGCCATCGGCGGCGGTGGCGGGCGCGGCATGCGCGCGGTGCTGAACGCTGAAGAACTGCCCGAGGCGCATGCGCGCTGCATGTCCGAAGCCAAGGCCGCATTCGGCATCGAAGGCGTGTATGTCGAGCGGCTGATGCGCAATGCGCGGCACATCGAAGTGCAGGTGCTGGGCGACGGCCACGCCGTGGCTAGCCTCGGCGAGCGCGAGTGCACGCTGCAGCGGCGCTTTCAGAAACTGGTGGAGATCGCGCCGAGTCCTTCGCTGCCTGAGGCCTTGCGCGCGCAGGTCACGCAGGCTGCGCTGCGCATGGCGAAGACGGTGGGCTATCGCGGCCTCGGCACCTTCGAATTTCTGGTCGATGCGGCATCGACGACGCTGCCCTTCGTCTTCATCGAGGCGAACCCACGCCTGCAGGTCGAGCACACGGTGACGGAAGCAGTGACGGGGCTGGATCTCGTGCAGTTGCAGATCGCCGTGGCAGCGGGGCAGTCGCTGGGCGAACTTGGTGTTGAACCCGATCGCACCGCACCGCAGCGCGGCTTTGCTGTGCAGTGGCGCATCAACGCGGAGACGCTGGATGCGCAAGGCAACGCGCGGCCTTCGGGCGGCACGCTCGCGCGCTTCGATCTGCCGGCAGGCCCCGGCGTGCGCGTTGACACGCACGGCTACGCGGGCCTTGCGCCTTCGCCGCACTACGACACGCTGCTCGCCAAGCTCATCGTGCATTCGCCGTCGCCGCGTTTCGAAGACGCGCTGCGCCGATCGCTGCGCGCGCTGGACGAATGCCATATCGACGGCATCGCCACGAACCTATCGCTGCTGCGCGCCATCGCGGCGCGGCCCGAGTTTGCGACGCAGGCGGTGCATACGCGTTTCGTGGAGGCGCATCTGGGCGATCTGCTGGCGGTTGCGGCAGCGCTTGAAAAGCATGCGAAGAAGACGGCGGTGGCACCCGTAGCGCAAGCGGTCGTCACCGAGGACGACTCCGACGAGCTGACCGTCAAGGCCCCGATGCCAGCCCGTCTCGTGCAGTTCGAAGTTGCCGTCGGCGACGTGCTGCCCGCCGGCGCGCAACTCGGCGTGCTCGAGGCCATGAAGATGGAACACCTGCTGCACGCACCGGTGGCCGGCCGCGTGGTCGCGCTGCTGGCCGAGCCCGGCGACTACCTGGTCGAAGGCCAGTCGCTGCTGCAGCTGGAAGCCGTCGATGCGCAGGCCGTCGAGGTCGAGGCGCGCGCCGAGCACGACCTCGACGCGATCCGCCCTGATCTGCAGAAGGTCATCGACCGCCACGCGCCCACGCTCGATGCCAACCGCAAGGCTGCCGTCGACAAGCGGCACGCACAAGGCGGCCGCACCGCGCGCGAGAACATCGCCGACCTGTGCGACACCGAGTCCGACCCCGGCAACTTCATCGAATACGGCGCGCTCGCCATCGCTGCGCAGACGCGGCGACGCACGCTCGAAGACCTGATCGCCAACACGCCCGCGGACGGCATGGTCACGGGCCTGGGCAGCATCAACGCGAAGCAGTTCGGCCCTGAGGTGTCGCGCTGCGCCGTGCTGGCCTACGACTACACCGTGCTGGCCGGCACGCAGGGCATGCGCAATCACCACAAGACCGACCGCCTGCTGGCGGTGGCGCATCAGCTCAAGCTGCCTGTAGTGCTGTTCGCCGAGGGCGGCGGTGGTCGTCCCGGCGATACGGACATGCCGATCGTCGCGGGCTTGAACAACCACACCTTCAGCCAGTTCGCGGCGCTGTCGGGCAAGGTGCCCGTGGTGGGCATCGTGCATGGGCGCTGCTTCGCGGGCAATGCGGCGCTGCTGGGGTGTGCCGACGTGATCATCGCCACCAAGGGCAGCAACATCGGCATGAGCGGCCCCGCGATGATCGAGGGCGGCGGGCTCGGCACCTTCGCGCCCGAGCAGATCGGGCCCAGCAGCGTGCAGTCGCGCAACGGCGTGATCGACATCCTGGTGGAAGACGAAGCTGCTGCTGTCGCTGCTGCGAAGCAATACCTGTCGTACTTCCAGGGCGCGACCGCCGACTGGCAATGCGCCGACCCGCGTACGCTGCGCCATGTGGTGCCCGAGAACCGCCTGCGCGTGTACGACGTGCGCGCCGCGATGCGCGGCGTGGCCGACACCGGCTCGCTGCTCGAACTGCGCGCGGGTTTCGGCGCGGGCATCGTCACTGCGCTTGCGCGCATCGAGGGCAGGCCGGTCGGACTGATGGCCAACAACCCGCACCACCTCGGCGGCGCGATCGATGTGGAAGCGGCCGACAAATCCGCGCGATTCATGCAGCTTTGCAATGCGCACGGCCTTCCAATTGTTTCGTTGTGCGACACGCCCGGCTTCATGGTCGGGCCCGAAATCGAGGCGCAGGCACAGGTGCGTCATGTGTGCCGCATGTTCATGGTGGCTTCGCATCTGCGCGTGCCGTTCTTCGCCGTGGTGCTTCGCAAGGGCTACGGACTGGGCGCGCAGGCGATGACTGCGGGCGGCTTCGACGCACCGGTTTTCACCGTGGCCTGGCCCACCGGCGAATTCGGCGCGATGGGGCTGGAGGGTGCTGTGCGGTTGGGTTTTCGCAAGGAACTGGCCGCTGCACCCGAGGGTGCGGAGCGCGATGCGCTGTTCAAGAAACTCGTCGCGCAGCAGTATGCGAACGGCGAAGCGATCCACATGGCGCAGACGCTGGAAATCGACGCGGTGATCGATCCGGCCGAGACGCGCACCTGGTTGGTGCGTGGCTTGTCTTCTGCCACGAAGGGCTCGAGTGTTGCTGCTCCCTACGTAGACACTTGGTAACCCGGCCTTAGACCTCGTCACGCGCGGGGGAACAGTGGCTCCGTACACTGCGACGCTTTGCGCGCATGAAACTGGTTTCCATTTGGGCAGAGCGCCTGCGCGACGTGACCGTCGCGCACTGGGTGGCAGCCCTTTGCCTCGCAGTGCTGGCCGTCGGCGTGCAGGCTGTGACGCCCGACGACCATCCACGGCAGCCCGCCGAGGCGCATTGGGTTGCGAGCTGGGCCGTGGCGCCGGTCGATTTCACGGAGATGGCCGCAGCCCCCGGTGGTGCGAACTATTCGTCGCCTGCCGGCAATGACCTGCGCGGGCAGACACTGCGCCAGAAGGTTGAACTGTCGCTGGATGGCGAGCGCATCCGCATCCGCTTCTCGAACCGCTTCGGCAAGACACCGCTGCGCATTGCCGCCGCAAGCGCGGCACGCGGCACCGGCGCCGATGCGTTCTCGCCGACCACGCTGCGCGTGCTGCGCTTCGGCGGCCGCACCACCATGACCGTTGCGCCCGGCGCGGACGCCTGGAGCGATGGCATCGACCTGCCGGTGCAGGCGGGCCAAACGGTGGTCGTGAGCGCCTTCTTCGACCGCACCACGCCGTTTGCCACTGTCTCCATGCTGGAGCCGGGCGCGACATGGGTAGCGCCCGGCAACGCAGTGATGGCACCGAAGCTGAAGAACCCCTCGCCACTGGTGCTGAACCAGATCGTGACCGGGCTCGACGTGCTCACCACCAAGTCCGTGCGCACCGTCGTGGCCTTCGGCGACTCGATCACGATGGGCACCTCGGAGGGCAACTTCGGAGCCTACCCCGACATGTTGGCCACTCGCTTGCGTGATACGCAGCGCGAAGGGCAAGACGTTGCGGTGCTCAATGCCGGCATTGGCGGCAATCGCCTGCTGGCCAACGGACTGGGGCCCAGCGGCCTCTCCCGGTTCGAGCTCGATGCGCTGCGGCAGAGCAGCGTGACGCACGCGATCATCCTTATGGGCACCAATGACATCGGCCGCACCCTGTTCGCCAAGGTGCCGGGCGCCGAGCTGAAGCCGCGCGACATGCCGACGGCCGAGCGCATCACCGAGGGGTTGGAGCAACTGGTCAAGCAGGCCCGCGCCAAGGGCGTGAAGGTGCTGCTCGGCACCGTGCCGCCATTCAGGAACACGCCTTACTGGAGCGAGGGCAACGAGGCCATGCGCGAAGCCGTCAACCGCTGGATCCGCGGCCAGCAGGACATCGACGGCGTCGTCGATTTCGATGCGGCATTGCGCGACCCTGCGGACCCGAAGGCGCTGAATCCGCTGTTCGATTCGGGCGACCACCTGCACCCCAACAAGGCCGGCCATGCGGCGATGGCCACGGCCATCGATCTGCGCGAATTGCAGGAGTGAGCGCTCGCCGGGGCGCTCGAAGGCGCTCAAAGGCGAGTCACAGCTTTACACAAGACTTCGTGCATTGCTTACAGGCGGTTCACATGGACTGGGCAGCATGAAGGCTCCTCCAACAACTCATGAGGAGTCCTTCATGAAAAAACTCGCATTGGCTCTTTCCGTCGGCGCTGCATCGCTTCTGTCGGTGGGCGCATTGACTGTTCCCACGGCCGCGCAGGCGCAACCCGTGGTCATACAGGTGGCGCCGCCCCCTCCGCGCTCCGAACGCGTGCCCCCGCCGCGCCGCGGCTATGTGTGGGCGCCGGGGCACTATGAGTGGCGCGGTGGGCGCCATGTATGGACCCGCGGCGTCTGGGTGCGTGCCCGTCCGGGCTATGCCTACCGTGCGCCGGAGTGGCGCGAGGAAGGCGGACGCTGGCAGTACAACGCAGGCCGCTGGGACCGTGACGGCGATGGCGTGCCGAATCGCTACGACCGTCGGCCGAACAACCCTAATCGCAACTGACGCTGAGCGGGATGCATGCCTCCGAAGTGGAGGCATGCTTTTTTCGGAGGCCTAGCGGAACACCACCGTGCGGTGCCCGTTCAAAAGCACCCGGTGCTCGCTGTGCCACTTCACCGCGCGCGCCAGCACCTGGCTCTCGGTGTCGCGGCCGCGGGCCGTGAGGTCTTCCACGGTGTCGGTGTGGTCGGCGCGGGCCACGTCCTGCTCGATGATCGGGCCTTCGTCGAGGTCGGCCGTCACGTAGTGGGCGGTGGCACCGATCAGCTTCACGCCGCGGTCGTGTGCCTGGTAGTAGGGCTTGGCGCCCTTGAAGCTGGGCAGGAACGAGTGGTGGATGTTGATCGCGCGGCCGGCCAGGTTGCGGCACAGGTTGTCGCTCAGGATCTGCATGTAGCGCGCGAGCACCACGAGTTCGGCGCCTTCGGCCTCGATGATTTCAAGCTCCTTCGCCTCGGCCTGTGCCTTGGTCGCGGCCGTCATCGGGATGTGGTGGAAGGGCACGTTATAGCTGGCGGCCAGCTGGTAGAAGTCGCGGTGGTTCGAGATGATGGCGCGCACGTCGATGGCGAGCAGGCCGCTCTTCCAGCGGAACAGCAGGTCGTTGAGGCAGTGGCCTTCCTTGCTGACCAGGATGACCGTCTTCATCGGCTCGGCGGCGGCGTGCAGTTGCAGCGTCATGCCGAAGCCGGCGGCGAAGGTCTTCAGCTCTTCGCGCAGCGTGGCTTCGCTGTGGTCACCGCAGGCGAAGCGCACCCGCATGAAGAAAAGACCCGTGTCGTGGTCGTTGTACTGGGCGGCCTCTTCGATGTTGGCGCCGCGCTCGAGCAGGAAGCCCGACACGGCGTGCACGATGCCTGTCCGGTCGGGGCAGGAGAGGTTCAGGATGTAGGCGGGCGAGGTAGGCGTAGAGGTCGTCATCAGGGCGTGATTGTCGCAGGGGTGCCAGAATCGCGATTTTCCTCGACCACATAACCGCAGGAGACACGCATGGCCTTCCAGGACTTCAACATGGACAACCAGTGGTTGCCCTTCACCCCCAACCGTCACTTCAAGAAAGACCCGCGGGTGTTCGTCGCGGCCGACGGCATGGAGTTCACCACGCACGACGGCAAGAAGGTGATCGACGGCATCTCGTCGCTGTGGTGCGTGGGTGCGGGCCATAACCGCAAGCCCATCAACGAGGCGATCAAGAAGCAGCTCGACACGCTCGACTACGCCACCGCCTTCCAGGTCAGCAACGACAAGGCCTTCAAGGCGGCCGAGATGATCGCCTCGCTTGCGCCCGGTGACCTCAACAAGGTGCTGTTCTGCAACTCGGGCTCCGAGGCTGCCGACACTTCGATGAAGGTGGCTCTGGCCTATCACCGCGCGCGCGGCGAAGGCCACCGCAACGTGTTCATCGGCCGCGAGAAGGGCTACCACGGCGTGGGCTTCGGCGGCATGTCGGTGGGCGGCATTCCGGGCAACCGCAAGGTGTTCGGCTCGGCCTTTTTGCCGCGCGTGGACCACATGCGCTTCATCCATGACCCGGTGAACCACGCCTACATCCACAACGAGGAGCCGGTGTGGGCCGAAGACCCGCTGGTCGAGCTCGAAACCCGCATCCTGCCGCTGCACGACCCGAGCAACATCGCCGCGATCATCGTGGAGCCCGTGGCCGGTTCGGCCGGCTGGTACCTGCCGCCCAAGGGCTACCTGAAGCGACTGCGCGAGATCTGCGACAAGCACGGCATCCTGCTGATCTTCGACGAGGTCATCACGGGCTTCGGCCGCATGGGCACCAACTTCGCGTCCGACTACTTCGGCGTGGTGCCCGACATGCTGAACTTCGCCAAGTGCGTGACCAACGGCGTCATTCCGCTGGGCGGCGTGATCTGCCGTGACAAGCTCTACGACGCGATGATGAAGACCGACGCGCCCGAGCACGTGGTCGAGTTCTTCCACGGCTACACCTACTCGGGCCACCCGGTGGCCTGCGCAGCGGCCATTGCCACGCTCGATCTCTTCAAGGAAGAAAACCTGTTCGCACGTGCCGGTGAAATGGGCAAGGTGCTGGGCGATGCCTTCCACAGCACCTTCAAGGGCCTGCCCAACGTCATCAGCATCCGCAGCCTCGGCCTTGCCGCGGCGGTGGAGCTCGCGCCCATCGCGGGCACGCCGGGCAAGCGCGCTTATGAAATCTTTCTCGACTGCTTCCACAAGGGCGCGCTGGTGCGGCCAGCGGGCGACGTGCTGGTGATTGCGCCGCCGTACATCGTGGAGAAGTCGCACATCGACACGCTGGTGAACACGCTGGCGGATTCGATCAAGGCACACGCCTGAGCGGGAAGGCAGCGCCGGCGTGAGCCGGAGATCGATGTCCGGATACGGCGAGTGAAGGCGGCAGGGAACGCGCAACATGTGAATGTTCGCGGCCCTGCCGCCTTCTCTTTTGTGAGGACACGATCATGAAGCTGCAACTGAGCCATCTGGCTTCGCCGATGGGCGAACTTCTGCTGGTCACCGACGCTGCCGGTGCCATTCATGCGCTGGATTTCGCGGACCATCGCGCCCGCCTGCATCGCCTCCTGCGGGAACTTCACGACAAGGTGGAGCTGACCGAAGGCGCCGCGCCGCAAACGGTGGCCGATGCCCTCGATCGCTACTTCAACGGCGATCTCACGGCCATCGAAACGCTGCCCGTCGCAAGGCTGGGCAACGCGTTGCAGCAGCAGGTCTGGGAGGCGCTTCGCCGCATTCCTGCAGGCCGCACGACCAGCTATGGTGAACTGGCGAGGCAGCTCGGCTTCGACGATCCGCGCGCGGCCATCGATGTCGGTGCCGCCAACGGGTCGAATCCGATCAGCATCGTCGTGCCGTGCCACCGTGTGATCGGCAAGAACGCAGACCTCAAGGGCTACGCCGGCGGTGTCTTCCGCAAGCGGCACTTGCTGCAGCACGAAGGCGCGCTGCCGGCTGCGGTCGGGAAAGTCGGTGAAGCATTTCTTCTGCTTTGACAGAACTCGGCGAGCGCTTCACGCTTCGGTCCTCACTAGAAGAACGGGGGACGAAGATGTCGAAAAACATCGAGCGATGGATGAGCCGGCCGCTTCCTGCGGGTCGCCAGGTCGCTCTCGTGATGGTGACGCTCGGCTCTGTCACCGCCTGGTTGTTGTTCTGGTTCGGCGACTAGCCTGACCTGCTGACGCGCACACCTGCGTGCGCGGCTGCGACCCCTGCGCGCTTGCGCGAGCCCTTGGGTTGCCCTCCTCATTTCTACCGGTTCCCGGGATACCTCCTACCGGTTCCCGGGATACCGGCCGTGGCCGTCGATCCCTAGCATCCCCTCCCGAAACGTAGCACTTATGAGTTCATCAAGTGCGTCTTCCAGAGAGGGACCGTCATGCAACGCGTATTTCTTATGGCACTGGTGTGTGCGCCTTTGGCTGCGCTCGCCAACAACGTCGGCGAGAACGCCGCATGGCAGTTCCAGACCAGCACCGACAAGGTGAACCAGGCCGCGATCCAGGACATGATCCGCAAGCAGAAGAGCGGCTACTACTCGGCGCCGGTCTACAACACGACCAACAACATCGGTCGCCAGTACAACTGCAACGTCTCCGCGACCTCCACGGGCAACGACGGCAACAACAGCACGGTCGCGAATTCGCCGTCCACTTCGGGCGCGACTTCGAATGCCTCGGGCAATGACAGCCGCACCGCGGTAGGCACCCTCGGCGGCGCGACGGTAGGCACCACGCAAGCCAACTCCGGCGCGGTCGGCTCGGCCATCGTGGGCGGCACCAGCACGCAGGTGCAGGGCGCGGCCAACCAGGCTCTGAACTCGAATCAGAGCAACTCGGGTGCGCAGACCGCGAGCGTCGGCGGCAGCTCGGCATGCGCGTTCGGCGTGCTCAATTGAACGGGGCACGCGACATGCAATACCCCATCACCCGCACCTTCGCGCTCGCAGCCATCGCCACGGTGGCGCTCGCCGGTTGCGTCTCCGCTCCGCAGCAACGCTTTGCGCCCAACGAGGCACCCGTGGTGCTCGGCCCCTCGGTGCGCGACAACATCACGCCGATGGAGGCGGTGCTCGCCTGCTACGCCGACCATATCGCGGCCACGCGGCGTCCGCCCATCGTCATCGGCGTGGGCGACGTGAAGGACTACACCGGCAAGTACAGCATCAACGAAGGCAACGCGATCACGCAGGGCGGCGCGCTGATGGTGTATTCGGCACTCGGCAAGCTCGGCGGCGCGGTGAGCATCGCCGAGCGCTTCGACCCGGTGATCGCCGAGCGTGAGCTCGCGTACGCCGACCGCCGCCAGCTCGGTGACGGCCGCACGCACCAGGTCGGCGGACCCAACGGCGGGCAGGCGGTGCCGTGGTTGCCGTACTTCGGCGGCACGATCAACAAGTCCGACTACTTCATCGTCGGCGGCATCACCGAGCTCAACTACAACATCAACTCGGGCGGCGCGGAGTTCGCGGTGAACCAGGTGGGCGTGAAGGCGCGCACCTTCAGCCAGTCGGTGAGCGTGGACCTGCGCATCGTCGACACCAAGTCGCTGATGGTGGTGCGCACGGTGAGCCTCACCAAGCAGTTCAATGGCTACGAAGTGGGCCTGAACGTGTTCCGCTTTTTCGGAAGCAAGCTGTACGACGTGGACATCGGCGCCAAGGGCCAGGAGCCTGTGCAGATGGGCGTGCGCGCGGCGCTGGAAGAGGGAGTGGTGCGGCTCATGGCGGCCGTCACGCAGGTCGACCACCGGCCTTGCATGACGATGCGCCCGGGCGCCGGCGAGCAGATTCCGGTCGTGCCCGCGGCCGACCTGCGCAAGGTCGACAACCCGGGCGATGCCACCGTGGGCGGCGCAGCCGTGACTTCGCCCGTGGTGCAGAGCGGCGTGGCCGTCAATGCCGCGGGGCAGGGCGGCGCGCGCCTCACGGGCACGGCGACGCAGGTGTCCTTCGACTTCGGCGCGACCACGCTCGGCGGCAGCTCGCTTGCGCTGATTGACCAGATCGCGGGCCTGGCCAAGAAGGGCTCGACCGACATCGTGCTGGTGGCGCGCGACACCGAGAACTGGGACGCCCGCAAGCGCGACGAGCTCACCGACCAGCGCATCGCTGCCGTCACCTCGGCCCTTGCCAACCGCGGCGTGGCACCGGGCGCCATCAGCCTCACATGGCGGCCCGATGCCGCCGACACGTCGATCCACCGCGACGGCCCGGGCCTGCAGGAGATCGCCAAGCTGCGCATCGGCAGCGCGGTGGTCGGCGGCGCCGCGCCAACCTCTTCTTCCGACGGCGCAGTCAAGGGCGACTGACCTGCCGTTCCGCGCGCATCGCGCATCCACTTTCCGACCCAGACCGCTTCCACAACATCCGAGGAGTCACGCCATGAAAGCACGCAAGATCCAGAGCCGGGCCGTACGCGCGCCCATGTTCAGCCGCAGCAGCATCGGCACGGCCGTCGCGATGGCGCTGATTGCAGCAGCCTCCGGCGCACAAGCCGCGGAGACCTCGGTCGACGCTGCCTACAACGGCACCGCCACCGGCACGCCGACGGTGAACTCGGACATCAACAACACCGGGGCCGTCAACGCCACCATCACCAGCGCCACCGTAGGCACGACCTCCACCGGCACGCCGCTGAATCCCAACCCGGTGGCGATGAGCACCAGCGGCAACCTGGTCGGTGCGAGCGCCACCGGCAACAGCTTTGCCAACAGCATCCAGCCGGCGCCCGGCACGCCGGTGAACAACGCCGCGACGCTGGGCGTGGCGACCAACACCGGCGTGATCAACAGCGCAGTGAGCAGCAGCAAGCTGGCAGTGGAATCGAGCACGCTGCAGACCGGCAGCGTGGTCAACGCGGACAACACCATCTCGGCCACCACCACGCTCAACAGCGGCAGCTCGGCGGTCTCGGGCGCCGCCGCGGTCGGCGCCTCGCCGCAGGCCGGCACCTCGGTGCTGACCTATCCGGCGGGCGCACCGCTGTTCGATGCCAAGGGCAACATCGTGGTGACCTCGCTGCAGTCGGCCACGGGCGCGAGCTCCAGTGCGCAGGTGCTGGGCAACACGGTCGACCTGATGCTGACGGCGAGCCCGGGCATCACGCTGACGACGGCAGCCGTGCTCGAACGCAATTCGATCTCCGCGGTGCTCAAGGCCAACAGCGCCACCAGCACGGCCGAAATCCAGTCGGGCGGCGCGCCGGCCTTCGCGGGCTCGGCGGTGGTCGCGAACCTGCAGGCGAACGGCAACGGCATCCTCGCCGCCACGCACAGCGCAACCAATACGGGCTCGGTGATCACGGGTCTCGTGAGCGGCGTGCCTGCCGGCGGCTCCAACGTGCTGCAGGGCTCGCTGTCGGTGCAGGGCAATGCGATCTCCAGCGCGGCCACGGGCAACGAGGCGCTGGGCACCACCGCCGGCACGGCGGGCAACCGCATCCTGATCGACGACGTGACCATCGCGGGCACCGGCACGGCAGCCACCGCGGCCAACAACAGCATCCACAACGGCGTGGGCGTGACCAGCAACGTCAACAGCGACCTGGCCATCGTCAACAGCCAGGGCAACATCGGCGTGACCACCTTCGCCCAGACCGCGGGCGCACAAATCCTGGCCGGCGTGCAGTCGAGCAAGAACAGCCAGGTCACGCTCGCGGACAACAGCATCACGGCGGACGCCACCGGCAACACGGCGTCGAGCGCGATCGCCAGCGGCAAGAACGCGGCTTCGTTCACCGGCACGGCGGCGGTGTCGAACCAGCAGGCCAACTCGGCGGCACCGCTGACGGCGTTCCTGCTCCCGTCGGTCATCTCGGCGCAGACGGGCGAGTCGCCCGGCACGGGGCAGACCAGCGGCAGTTCGGTCACCGTGTCCGGCAACACATCGGCGGCCACCGCGCAGGGCAACCAGATCACGCAGAGCCTGGCGATCCAGGCAGCCACGGTAGCGCTGGGCAACGGCAACGCCGTGCTCACGGGCGGCACCAACTCCGACGGGCGCGTGTCCGCCAGCGGCGCGGCGACGCTCACCAACCTGCAGGGCAACTACAACGGCAGCGGCCCCGCGGCGCTCAACTTCGGCTCGCAGATCCTGCTGACCGCCAGCGGCGGCGGCGCACCGGTCGCGAACAACACGCTGGCGCTGACCGACAACCGGCAGGAAGCCGTGGCGCTCGGCAGCGGGGCCACCAACACGCTCACGCTCAGCGGCAACTCGGTCGGCACGGGCGCGGGCATCGCGAGCGTGCAGATGTCGGATGCAACCTCCGGTGCCGGCGCGGCGCTGTTCGCTCCTGAAGCGCGCATCACGGTGAACGGCAACCTCACGGGCGGCTCGGTCGCGCTCACCGACAACCTGCAGCGCGCCATTGCCTACGGCAACTCGGCGACGAACACGCTGGGCGTGAGCGCGGGCAACCTGGCCGCGGCGCCAGGCCCGTTCCTGGGCGCACCGGCCTCGACCGTCACGGTCGATGTGCTCAGCGGACTGCCGTTCAGCAACGCGGCCGGCGCCCTGCCGACGGTGACTGCGGCCTACGGCATCCTGAACGACCAGTCGGTGCAGGGGAACATCGGCAGCTCGGCGACCGGCTCCAACACCTTTGCGGCGAACGTCAACGGCAATGTCTCGGGCGCCAGCGTCGCGAACAGCGACAACGCCTTCGTCGCAGCCACCTACGGCAACGACGCCGCCAGCGGCGTGACGCTGGGCCTGAACAACGTGAGCGGCTCGAATGCCTCGATCGCCAACGTCACCAACACGCAGGCTGTGGCGGGCACCAACACCGTCATCTCGGCCATCGCGGCCGGCGGCATCGTGGCGCGCACCACGGTCACGGGCACGCTGAGCAACAGCTCGGTGTCCAGCTCGGACAACGCGGCGCAGGCACTGGCCTACGGCAGCCGCGCCACCGGCAACACGGTGAAGGTGACGGGCAACAACATCGACACCTCCGGCCTCTCGCTGGCGGGTGCGACGCTGACGGGCAACGTGCTCGCCACCACCGCCGCCTTCAGCGTGCAGAACGCGCAGTCGGGCCAGGGCACGGTGTCGGCGCAACGCAGCGGCGGGCCTGAAGTGCAGACCACCGTCACCGGTGCCATCAGCAACTCGAAGGTGGACGCCAGCGGCAACACCACGCTGGCCGGCGCGACCAGCAACAGCGCCGTCAACGGCGTGAGCGTGGATGCAGTCGGCGTCTCGACCACCACCGCAGTGCAGAACCTGCAGCTCACCAGTGCGGCGGTCAGCTCGCTGACCGGGCAGGAAGGCGCGCTGCTCAACAACAAAGACGGCGTGCAGGTGGTGCTGGGCGGCGCGAGCATCCAGAACTCGCAGGTCGCTGTCGACGGCAACGCCGCCGGCGGCTCGGCCACGGGCAACGCTGCCGTCAATCGCATCGACGTGAAGGGCAACACCATCGCCGTGGGCGACGGCTTGCCGCTTGCCGGTGCGACCAGCCTCGCGGGCCTGGCAGGTGCGGTCGGCGACCATGCGCTGTCGAGCATCCAGCTGGTGACGAGCCCGACGATCTCTTCCAAGGTGGCAGCCGCCTTCGGTGTCGACACGGCGGTCGGCGCGGTGATCTCCGGCTCGACGCTGAGTGCCTCCGGCAACACGCAAAGCGCGAAGGCCGTGGCCAACACGGGCAGCAACGCCATCACGCTCGCGGCCACCGATGTGTCGGCCCGCTCCGCGCTGCTGTCTGCACAGGGCAGCACGGCGGCGGTGGAGTCGCGCTCGTTCATGCAGGCCTTTGCGCCGGCCTCGGTGACGGGCTCGTCGGTGAAGCTCTCGAACAACGGCAACTCGGCGCTGAGCGTGATCAACGACGTGGACAACAAGGTCGCCGTTGCGGGCGGCTCGCCTGTCGCATCCTTCGTTCCCGCGATCATTCTTCAGGGGGCGCTGCCCGGCAACACCGCGGCGCTGGGCGACCAGGTGCTGGTGAACCGCCAGTCGGCCGGAACCTCGGCCACCAGCACCGCCGACACCGCGATCTACAACGAAGACAGCCTGGTGCCCGCCAACGCAGGCCTGGTCAACGGCAGCTTCACCGCCTCGGGCAACTCGACGTACTCGGAAGCAGCGGCCAACCGCGCGACCAACGCGGCCTCGCTGACCGGCGGCGCATCGCAGTCGGCCAAGACTGCGGTGCTGAATGCGCAGGACAGCAACGCAACCGTGGCAGCCAACGCCAACAACGTGACCAGGCTCACGTTGACCGGCCCCAACGCGCTCACCGGCAGCAGCGCCACGCTCGACGGCAACATCACCAGCGCAGCCGCCACCGGCAGCGCTGCCACCAACAGCATCGACGTGAAGAGCAGCACCATCGCCGGCAGCACGCCGCTGCCGGCCGTGGCCGCAGCCGGCCCGGCGCTGTTGGTGACAGTGACGGCAGACCACGCACTGGCCAACGTGCAGATGGGCACCGGGCCCGTGTCGGCCACCGCGACGGGCATCGTGGGCATCGACACGGCACCGGCATCCATCGTCGGCACCTCGACGCTGGGCGTGACGAACAACGGCCAGAGCGCGAAGGCCGTGGCCAACACGGTGCTCAACAGCGTGACGCTCGCAGGCTCCAACGTTGGCGCGCGCTCGGCGCTGCAGTCGACGCAGTCGGGCACCGCCGCGGTGACGGCAACGTCCACGCAGGAGCTGTTTGCACCGGCCGCATCCACCGCCTCGACAGTGCGCCTCTCGGGCAACAGCAATACGGCGCTGGGCGTGATGAACGATGCGACCAACACGCTGAGCGTGAGCGCGGTCAACACCCTGCCGCCGGGCGCGACAGGTTCGGCCACGCTGAACGAGACCGGCAGCGCCGATAACGTGGTGGCCACCGGCGACCACGTGCTGTCGAACCGCCAGTCGGCCGCATCGACCGTCAGCAGCACGGCCAATACGTCGATCCACAACGACGACAACGCCGCACCCACGCCGGGGCTGATCAACGGCGCGCTCACCATCTCGGGCAACAGCACCTTCGCCGAGGCCACGGCCAACCGCGCGGCCAACACCGCCACGGTGGCGAGCAGCGCGACGCAGGGGGCCAGCGTCGGCATCGTCAATGTGCAGGGCAGCACGGCCGGAGTGACGGCGACGGCCAGCACGGTGGCGAATGCGACGCTGGCGGGCGCGGTGCCGCTCAACGGCAGCAGCGTCTCGCTCGACGGCAACACCACCGTTGCCCTGGCGCGCGGCAATGCGGCGACCAACGTGCTCGAGTCCAGCGGCGGCAGCAGCTACGGCGGTGCGGCGACAGTGGGTTCGTCGAGCCTGGTCGGCACGCCGCTGGCGCTCAACGTCGGTGCGAGCGCGGCCATCCTCAACAGCCAAAGCAACTCGGGCGCGGTGTCGGCAACCAGCGTGGGCACGAGCTACCAGGTGGCGCTCAACAGCACCGGGGCTGGCGTGTCGAGCGGCTCGGTCGGCGTCACTGGCAACGCACTGGCGGCGCAGGCCGTCGGCAACAGCGCGACCAACCGCTTGACGCAGACGGCGCTGAACACCGGCGCGCCGAGCGCGGCCATCGGCAACTACCAGGTCAACACCGGCGCAGTGACGGCCACGGTGACGAGCGTGAACTTCGGGGTCGGCGTGTCGGGCGCGGTGGGCAATAGCACGCTGCGCACCACGGGCAACCAGATCACGGCATCGGCCACGGGCAACTCGGCGGTGTCGGCGATTACCTCGCGCTGAGCTGCTGCGTACTGACCCGTCCTGCCATAGGTTGACACCTATGAGGGACACAGAGCCGGCCTGTTCAAGCCGGCCAGAGACGCCCGATGGACCTCATCGGGCGTTT
>NZ_FNOL01000020.1:0-137894 GCF_900106655.1 Variovorax sp. YR634 | reverse complement strand
TCCTCGCTCTTCGGCGCTCAGTTGTTCGTAACTTCTGTTCATGCAAGCTCTTCCCTTGAGGATCGAGTGTGTTGCACTTCAGACTTGAAACCGCCAAGCAAAGAAAAGGCGACCCTGCTGTCTGCGTCCCTCCGCTTCGCTACGGGCAACCTGCGGTGCTCGACGTAGACGGGGGTCCGCAGAACTCGCTTCGCTCAAACAGCTGCGGCCCTGATCCCGTCTACGTCTGCGCTCCTCGGCGCAGCCAGAAGGGATGGGGGAGCCCAACAGGCCTTCGCTGCGCTCGGCCTTTGAACAGCCGATACCAAGCCGAGCGAAGCAAAGGCCCGAGTTGTCTCCAACCCCCTCTGGCTGCGCCGCGAAACGCGAGCACCGCAGGTTGCCCCTTCGCACAGCGAAGGGGTCGCAGACAGTGGGGTCGCCTTTCTTTTGCCTACTTTTCTTTGGCGAAGCAAAGAAAAGTAGGTCGCCCGCCGGGGCGAGTCCCGGCCCCGGAACAAAAACTAGGCAGCCAACCAGTGAACGCTAAAGAGCTTCTCAGGATCCGTCCAAACCGCAGCAGGCCTAAACCCAGCCCGAGCAGCCAAAGCCCGAAGCCCCTCAACAGTGAACTTATGCGAGTACTCGGTATGAATAGTCTCGCCCTCCTCAAACCCAAACCGTTCCCCATTCAACGAAACGCTCTGAGCCCGCCGGCTAACAAGATGCATCTCGATCCGCTGCCGAGGCGCGTTGTAGAACGCCGCATGCGCAAACCCATCGACATCGAAGTCCGCATCCAGCTCGGCATTCGCCCGACGCAGCAGATTGAGATTGAACTCCCCCGTAACCCCTTGCGCATCGTTGTAGGCCGCATGCAACCGCCCCGGATCCTTCACCAGATCCACCCCAATCAGCAGCCCACCTCCACGCAACATCCGAGCAGCCAGCTGCAAAAAGGCCAGCGCCTCCTCAGGCTCGAAGTTCCCAATAGTCGACCCCGGAAAAAATCCGACTCGCCGCCCCGAACCAGCCATAGGCGCAGGCAGCACCAGAGGCATCGTGTAGTCCGCAGCAATGGGCTGCACCACCAGCTTCGGATAGTCCGCCTTCAGCCGCTCGGCCGCAGCCTCCAG
This sequence comes from Variovorax sp. YR634, assembly GCF_900106655.1. Lineage (NCBI taxonomy): Bacteria > Pseudomonadati > Pseudomonadota > Betaproteobacteria > Burkholderiales > Comamonadaceae > Variovorax > Variovorax sp. YR634. The sequence continues at coordinate 136,779 of NZ_FNOL01000020.1, read as the reverse complement.
GTGCTCCCCTGAGATATCGATGGGCAGATAGCGCTTCGGCGCCTGCAGCGCATCGAGCAGCAGCCGCACCTTCGTGAGCGACCCCGCCCCGAACTCCACGATCTCCGCGTTCGGCCCGATCTGTTCGGCGATCTCCCCGGCGCATTCGCCAAGAATGCGCAGCTCGGTGCGCGTCGGGTAGTACTCCGGCAGCTCGCAGATGCGGTCGAACAGCTGCGACCCTGCTGCGTCGTAGAAAAACTTCGGCGAGATGCTGCGTGGCGAGCGCGCAAGCCCGGCTTGCATCTCCCGCCCGAACTCGGACAACGGCGTGGCGACCACTGGAGAAGAAGAAACACGCGGCTTCGCAGCAGGCGCGAACGACAGCGACGAGGAAGAAGTTGGATTGCGCATGATCAAAGGTCTTTCGCGAGCCGCAGCCCCGAGAACTGCCAGCGCGCCGCCGGCGGAAAGAAGTTGCGATAGCTGGGCCGCGTGTGCCCTGCCGGCGTGGCCACGCTGCCGCCTCGCAGCACCAGTTGCCCCACCATGAACTTGCCGTTGTATTCGGCCGCGATGCCGGGCATCGGACGGAAGCCGGGATACGGGTCGTACGACGAACGCGTCCACTGCCAGACATGCCCCGTCATCTGCGAGATGCCGGGTGCGTCGAACGCGGCTTCCCATTCGAATTCGGTCGGCAGCCGAGCGCCGGCCCATTCGGCGTACGCGGCGGCTTCATAGAAACTGAGCTGCGATACGGGTGCATCGGCCTCCATCGGCCGCACGCCGTGCAGGCCGAACACCTGCCAGCCTGCATTGCCCTGCTGCTGCGCGCCAAGGCCAAGGCGTGGATCGTCCGGCTCGAGCCAGTACGCCGGATGCCTCCAACCGTTCGCCTGCACGGCGGCCCAGCCATCGGACAGCCAGAGCTCGGCCCGTTGATAGCCGCCGTCCGCGATGAACTGCGCGTAGTCGCCGCAGTTCACCAGCCGGTCGGCAATCGCATAGGGCTGCAGCAGGGCCTTGTGGCGCGGGGTCTCGTTGTCGAAGGAAAAGCCCGGCCCCGCGAACCCCACTTCGAGTACGCCGCCGGCTTGCTCGATCCAGCGCACGGCGGGCGGCACGGCAGCCAGCCGCAGCGCGGGCCCGCTCGCGGGCTTGTAGGCGGGCAGCAGCGGGTTGCACGACAGTGCGTGCAGGATGTCGGTGAGCAGCAGTTCCTGGTGCTGCTGCTCGTGGTTCAGCCCGAGCGTGACGATGGGCTCGACGGTGGCCCAGTCCAGCCCGCCCTCTTCGAGCAGCGCGACCACGGCCTCGTCCACATGGCGGCGGTAGGCATGCACCTCGTCCACCGAAGGCCGTGTGAGCAGTCCGCGCTGCGGCCTCGGATGCCGCGGCCCGAGCGCCTCGTAGTACGAGTTGAAGAGGTAATGAAAACGCGCGTCGAAGGGCTGGTAGCCGCCGGAATGCGGCTGCAGCAGCACGGTCTCGAAGAACCACGTGGTGTGCGCGAGGTGCCACTTGGTCGGGCTCGCGTCGGGCATCGACTGGATGCACTGGTCTTCGGCGGAAAGCGGAGCGGCAAGCGCCAGGCTCGTGGCGCGCACCTCGCGAAACCTGTCGCGCAGTGTGCTCGCCGCCTGTGTGATCGGCCGGGAAAGCGTCATGGGGTCTCCAGTCGGGTCAGCCGCAAGTTTTAGCCCATCCGGGCTGCGGCGGCGCGTAGGACAAAACGCCGCCGCCCTGCCGCCGGCACTTCGGCAAAGGGCAGCCACTGTGGCACAAGATTCGAGGCCTTGCAGGCGGCTGCGTATCATCCGTGCGATGCAAACGACCAACCCCTCGGGCAGGCCCAAAGTCGTCATCGTCGGCTGCGGATTCGGCGGACTCGAAGCGGCACGCAAGCTGCAGAGCGCCGACGTGGACGTGACGGTGATCGACAAGACCAACCACCACCTGTTCCAGCCGCTGCTGTACCAGGTGGCAACCGCCGGGCTCGCCGCGCCGTCGATCGCGGCGCCGGTGCGCGCGCTGTTCCGCAAGCAGCCGAACATCACGACGCTGCTGGGCGAGGTGGGCGGCATCGATCCGGCCACGCGATCGGTGCAACTGGCCAATGGGGACCGCGTGCCGTACGACCACCTCATCGTCGCGGCCGGTGCCACGCACAGCTATTTCGGGCACGACGAATGGGCGCCCATGGCCCCGGGCCTGAAGACGCTGGCCGATGCCTTCGAGATCCGCCGCCGCGTGCTGCTGTCGTTCGAGAGCGCCGAGGTCGCGGCCGACCTGGAGCGCCGTCGCGCCCTGCTCACCTTCGTGGTGATCGGTGCCGGCCCCACGGGCGTCGAGATGGCCGGAACGCTGGCCGAGATCGCCAAGCACACGCTGTCGGGCGAGTTCCGCCACATCGACCCCGCCAGCGCGCAGGTGCTGCTGGTCGAAGGCGGCCCGCGCGTGCTGCAGGCCATGCCCGAGTCGCTGAGCCAGAAGGCACTCGAACAGCTGGAGAAACTGGGCGTCGAAGTGCGGCTCAACGCGCGCGTGACGTCCATCGATGCCACCGGGCTCGAAGTGCAGACCGGTGGTGGCGCAGACGGTGCACCGGTCGCCAGCTACCGAATCGATAGCAGCTGCGTGGTGTGGGCGGCGGGTGTGGCGGCCTCGCCGCTGGGCCGCATGCTGGGCACGGCCACCGGCGTCGAATGCGATCGCGCGGGCCGCATCAAGGTCGAGCCCGACCTGAGCCTGGCGGGCCATCCCGAGATCAGCGTGGTCGGCGACCTCGCCGCCGCCATGAGCCATGCGCCCGGCAAGCCGCCCAAGCCCGTGCCCGGCGTATCGCCCGGCGCCAAGCAGATGGGACGCGCAGCGGCCGCCAACATCCTGCGCCGCATTGCGGGCCAGCCGACGGTGCCGTTCCGCTATGCGGACTACGGCAACCTCGCGACCATCGGCCGCAATTCGGCGGTGGTCGACCTGGGCACGCCCTTCGGCCCGCTGCGTTTCAGTGGCCGGCTCGCGTGGCTGTTCTGGCTGTTCGCGCACGCGTATTTCCTGATCGGCTTTCGCAACCGCATCGTCGTGATGATGGACTGGGCCGGCGCCTACTGGAGCTTCCAGCGCAACGCGCGCGTGGTGGCAGACGTGCAGGGCAAGAGCGAGTCCTGAGCAAGGAGATCACGCGAAATGTCGCTGGCCTTGTGGATCGTGGTGCATGCCGCCGAAGCGCTCTTCTGCCTCTGGGTGCTGCGCTGGGGCGGTGCCGAACGGCTCGAAGGCAGTTTCGCCTCGGGCCTTGTCAGCAACTTCGCGCCGCGCTGGAGCGCCGAGGGGCTGCGCATGGCGGCGCTGATCCTGCTGGTCTTCTGCGCCATCACTTTCGTCGTGGGCCTGTTCGTGCCCTCGCTGCGCTGCTGGGTCGGCGGCTCCTGCTGAGCACCGCCAACCCACCCTACTCCATCAGGTCCCGATCACGCCGCCGTCGTTCTTCGTGATGGCGATGGTCGCCGAGCGCGGGCGGCCCGCGCCGTCGGGCCACTTCGACACGGCAAGCGGACGGTCCGGGTCGCTGCGCTCGTTGGCCGGCTCGCCCGGGTGCTGGATGTTGATGAACAGCGTGCGCAGATCCGGCGTGGCCGTGAGCCCGGTGATCTCGCAGCCGGCCGGGCCGAGCAGGAAGCGGCGGATTTCGCCCTTGGTCGGGTCGCAGGCCAGCATCTGGTTGTTGGGCAGGTTGGCGTACTCGCCCTTGCCCAGCGTGGAAGTCGACACGTCGGTCTCGATCCACAGCACGCCGCGCGCATCGACCATCAGGCCGTCGGGGCTGCCGAAGGTGTCGCCCTTGATGTTGCCCTGCGCTTCATAGCGGGTCTGCTTCGGGTCGCCCGCGAGCACGAGGTGGTTCCACGCGAACTTGGTCGCGTCGAGGTCGCCGGTTTCCTTCCAGCGGATGATCTGGCCCATCGTGTTGTTGGAGCGCGGATTGGCCGCGTCCATGAAGGGCTGGCCGGCGCCGCCGCGGTTGCTGTTGTTGGTCAGCGTGCAGTAGACCTCCTTGGTGAGCGGGTCTACGGTGGTCCACTCGGGGCGGTCCATCTTGGTGGCGCCCAGCAGGTCGCTGGCCTGGCGTGCCTTGATGAGCACGTCGCCTTGCGTGGTGAAGCCCTTGTCGGCCACCAGGCCGTTCTTTCCCTGCACCAACGGCAGCCATTCGCCGGTGCCGTCCACGTCGAAGCGGCCGACGTACAGCGTGCCGTGGTCGAGCAGGTCGCGGTTGGCCGCGGCGCCGCCGGGTTTGACGCTGTCGCGGCTCACGAACTTGTAGATGTATTCGAAGCGCGAGTCTTCGCCCATGTAGATGACGGCGCGGCCGTCGTTGGTGAGCGCGGTGGCGGCGCCTTCGTGCGCGGCGCGGCCGAGCGCGGTGCGCTTGCGCGGCGTCGAGGTGGGGTCTTGCGGATCGATCTCGACCACCCAGCCGTAGCGGTTCGATTCGTTCGGGTTCTTCGACACATCGAAGCGCGCTTCATGCTCGTGCCAGCGGTACTTCGCACCATTGCCCTTCCTGATGCCCCAGCGCTTCTGGTGGGCGTCGGGCGTGTCGGTGCCTTCGAAGTAGTCGGCGAAGTTTTCTTCGCAGGTCAGGTACGTGCCCCACGGCGTGTGGCCGTTCGAGCAGTTGTTGAAGGTACCCAGCACCTGCGTGCCCGACGGGTCGGCGGCGGTGCGCAGCATGGCGTGGCCGGCTGCGGGGCCGGTGAGCGTCATCGGCGTCAGGGCGGTGATGCGGCGCGCGAAGCGCGAGGGTGCAAGCTGCGTCCACTTGCCGCCGTCGCGCTGCAGCTCGATGACCGACACGCCGTGCGCATTCATCGACTTGCGCACCTTCTCGGGCGTCCAGGTCTTCATGCCGTCGGTGTGCAACAGGCCGTCGTCGACGTATTCGTGGTTCAGCACCAGCAGGCCGCGGTTGGAGCCATCGATCGGAAAGAAGGCCATGCCGTCGTGGTGCATGCCGGCCTGCAGCGCCTGCTCTTCAGCGGTGTTGGAGCCGTCGGTCTTGAAGGCGGGCATGGCGCCCGCGATGCCGGTGGCGTCGCCCCAGCGGTAGAGCACCTGGGTGCTGTAGCCCTCGGGCACGACCACGGTGTCGACGGCGGCCATCGGCACGCTCTTGAAACCGATGGCACGGCCCAGCGAACCCGCCGTGCCGCCTGTTGCCGCACACCCGGCCAGCGGGCCGAACAGCCCCGCAATCGCGGCAGCGAGGCCGCCTTGCACGAGCATGCGCCGCTTCGGGTCGGACACTTCGTGGATCGTGGGGTTGGCGGACGGGTTGGAGTCCTCCATGCGGGCGAAGTCTTTGGCCATGCTCTTGTCGTCGTGGGGTTACGGAGCCGGGCATAGTGTCGCCGCCTCGTGAATTCCGCATGACACGGGCCTGTAACAGGAACTCAGAAGAAGCCGCCCCAATGCGGCTGCTCGCCGCGCTGGCGCTTGCGCCAGTCCCAGGGCGGCGTGGGCTTCGAGTCGGCCCACAGGCCGGCGTGCCGGGCACGCGCGCTGTCCTGCAGCTTGAACAGCCCGCCGCCGCGTTTGGTGGCCAGGTGGTTGTAGTCGTACACCCAGGCCCAGCCTTCGGACACCATGCGGCTGCCGGCGTCCTCGCCGTTGCAGCGCACGTCGGCCACCGTGCGGCCATAGCGGTCGGTGTCGATCTCGGTGATGAGCGCCCGCTCGCGAAAGCAGATGTTGCTCAGCGCCTGCTTGCTGCGCTGGCCGTAGGGCTGGGCTTTTTCGGGCGCGTCGATGGCGGCGATGCGCACCTTCACGCGCTCGTAGGCGCCGATGCGGCCGCAGCGGGCGGTGAGCGTGTCGCCGTCGCTGATGCCCACGACGAGGCAGGTACGGGGAGCGGCTTGGCTCAGGAAGGGAGAAAAGGCAAGAAGGCAGGAAAGCAGCAGCGCGCGTGAATGCATGAAGAAGCGGGGAGATAGGCAGAATGGCAGGACCGATCGAGGCTAAGTGATCCACCCGGCGGAACCGATCGGTACACAGACTTTTTCTTTTGAACCACGCTTCGAAGGAGAGCACGCACCATGCAAGAACCTACCCAGGACGACTGGTTCCTTGCGGCCAACGACGCATGGGACGCTGGCGCGCACAAGAAGGCCCTCTCGCTGTTCCTCAAGGCCGCAGCCGCGGGCGAGACCCACGCGCTCAACAGCGTCGGCTATTTCCTCGACCACGGCATCGGCGTGAAGAAGAACCCCGCGGCCGCGCGCGACTGGTACCGCAAGGCCGCCAAGGCGGGCGACGTGGCGGGGTGCGCCAACCTCGCCATCTGCTACCGCGACGAGGGCAATTTCCGCTGGGCGCGCTTCTGGTTCGAGAAGGCCTATGCGCAGGGCGACGGCGATGCAGCGCTGGAGCTGGGACGGCTCTTCCTGTGGGAAGGGCCGAACCAGAATCGGCACAAGGTGGTGGACTACCTGGGCAAGGCGGTGGCCTCGCAGTCCATCACTCCGAACGGACGCACGGAGGCGGGGGCGCTGCTGAAGTCGCTGGGCCTCATCAAGTGAAGCGCGCTCACTTCGCCGCGTTCTCGTCCTCCTGCAGCAACCGCCACATCACCTTCCCGCTGCCGCTCTTCGGCAGCGCATCGACGAACTGCACCTTGCGCGGAATCTTGTAGACAGCCATGTTCTCGCGGCACCAGTCGATGATCTGCTGCTCGGTCGTGTCCTTGTGCGTGGCGCGCAGCACCACGACGGCCTTGACCGACTCGCCGCGGTAGTCGTCCTTGGTCGAGATGACGCAGGCCTCCTGAATCGCGGGGTGGCGGAACATCAGCAGCTCGACCTCGGCCGGCCACACCTTGAAGCCGCTCGCGTTGATCATCCGCTTGAGACGGTCGGTGATGAAGAAGTAGCCGTCCTCGTCCATGCGGCCCATGTCGCCCGAGCGGAAGAAGCGCTTGCCCTCGAACTCGACGAATGCGGCGGCCGTGGCGTCGGGGCGCTTCCAGTAGCCCTGGAACACCTCGGGGCCGTGGATGATGATCTCGCCTGATTCGCCGATGGGCATCTCCTTCAGCGTGTCGGGGTCGACCACGCGCGCGTCGGTGCTCATGAACGGAATGCCCAGGCATTGCTGCTTGGGATGATCCGACGGGTTGGTGTGCGAGGGCGCCGCGGTTTCAGTGAGGCCATAGCCCTCCTGGTACTTCAGCCCGTACTGCTCGAGCAGGCGCTGCGCCACGGCCTGCGGCATCGCTGCGCCGCCACCGCCGATGTAGGTCATGCTCGACAGGTCATAGCTCGCGAAGTTGGGGCTGGCCATGAGGTCGATGACCATGGTCGGGATGTTGGTCCAGGCCGTTACCTTCCAGCGCGAGATCAGCCGGCCGGCCACGTCGCGGTCCCAGCGCGGCATGATGATCAGCGTGGCCGCCGCGAGGATGGCCGTGTGCATCATGCTCACCACGCCGGTGATGTGGAACATGGGCACAACGGCCAGCACCACCGTCTCCGAGGTCGACCCGCCCCACATCTGCCCGGAGACCGCGTTGTGCATCAGGCTCGAATGGTGGTGGATGCAGCCCTTGGGCAGACCGGTGGTGCCGCTGGTGTAGGGCAGCAGCGCCATGTCGTCGGCGCCCACCACGTGCTCGGGCGGCGGATGGCCGGCCTCGAGCGCGTCGGTCCAGGCGATGACCTTGCCCCCGTCCAGCGCGGGCAGCGGATGGCGGGTGGTGAGCCAGTCTTTCCAGGCGGGGGCCGGGGCGTCGTCGCCCGACGCGTCGGCGTCGAAGGCGTCGGTGAACTGGGTCACGATCATGTGGGCGAGCCGCTGCTCTGCCGGCAAGGCGTTGCTGGCCTTGGCCAATTCGGGCGCCAGGTCGCCGGTGATGATGGCCACCTTGGCGTCGGGATCGGTGATGTAGTGCTTGAGCTCCTCGGCCCGGTTCATCGGGTTGACCGGCACCACCACCGCATTGGCGCGCAGGATCGCGAAATGCGCGATCACCAGCTGCGGGCAGTTCTGCATGTCCAGGATCACGCGGTCGCCGCGCTTCACGCCCAGCGCATGCAGCGTGCCAGCCAGGCGCTCGGCCTGGGCGGCGAACTCGCGGTAGCTGATCACGCGGCCGAAGAACACGAGCGCGGGCTTGTCGGGATAGCGTGCGGCCGAGGTGGCCAGGTTGTGCCAGAGGGAGGTGGCGGGGACGGTAATCGAATGCGGGAGGCGTTTGGGCCAGAACTTGTAATGCGGGCGTTGTTGCATGGTGAGTACAGGCGGGACAAAGAAAAGCGCGACAGCCCGCCAGCCTAAGCCGCCAAGGCCGCCGCTCCCATCGGGGAAGCCCCCGGAGCGTCGCCTAGGTGACGCCATTTCTTCTCACATGCGCAACCTTCTGCTCTCGCGCCTTGCGACTACAGACACGGGCCGCCTTCCGCGCGATACCTGTCAGCCCCCCACCCACCGAATGAAGGAACTCACATGGCAGCAGAAAAGCACGCAAGCGTTCACTGGGAAGGCGCCGGCAAGACCGGCAAGGGCCAGGTCAGCACCGAGACCGGCGCCCTGAAAAACTACCCCTACGGCTTCGCCAGCCGCTTCGAGGACGACAAGCGCGGCACGAACCCCGAGGAAATCGTCGGCGCCGCGCACGCCGCCTGTTTCACGATGGCCTTCGCCTTCGCGCTCGAAAGAGAAGGCCTGGCCGCCACGAAGATCGATACCAGGGCGGCCGTGCGGCTGGCCAAGGACGGCGACGGCTTCAAGATCGACCGTATTGCGCTCGAACTCGACGCCTCCGTGCCGAACCTCGACGAGGCCAGGTTCCAGCAGATCGCGGCCGCCGCCAAGGCCGGCTGCCCGCTGTCGAAGGCGCTGGCGAGCGTGCCCGAGATCACGCTGAAGGCCACGCTGGCCAGCTGAGTGCGCTGCTTATGATCGTCTCCCAATAAAAAGGAGACGGATCATGAACAAGCCTGCCCGGACCGCGCTCGCGGTCCTTTCTTTCGCCCTCGGCACAGCCGCGATGGCGGCCTACCCCGACAAGCCGATCAAGGTCGTCATCGGCTTTCCGGCCGGTGGCCCGCTCGACCAGCACGCGCGCCTGCTCACCGACAAGCTGCAGGCCGTGCTCGGCCAGCCGCTGATCGTCGACTACAAGCCCGGCGCGGGCGGCTCGGTCGGCGCCGACGCGGTCGCCAAGAGCCCGGCCGACGGCTACACGCTGATGCTGGCCAACACCGGCGTGGCCGTGATCAACGGCGCGCTCTACAGCAAGCTGCCCTACAACACGCAGCGCGACTTCGTGCCCATCGCGCGCACCGCCATGCAGCCGCTGGCGCTGCTGGTCACGCCCAAGCTGCCGGCGCAGAACCTCAAGCAGTTCGTCGACTACGCCAAGGCGCGGCCGGGCCAGGTCAACTACGGCTCGGCCGGCAACGGCGGCATCAGCCACCTGGTGCCCGAGATGTTCAAGACCGCGACGGGCATCTTCATGGTGCACATCCCCTACCGCGGCAGTGCGCCGGCCTTCACCGACCTGATGGGCGGGCAGGTGCAGTTCATGGCCGAGTCGATTCCGCAAGCCGCCAACTATCACAAGCAGGGCAAGGTGCGCGCACTGGCCGTGACCAGCCGCGAGCGCAACCCCGCCCTGCCCGACGTGCCGACCGTGATCGAGTCGGGCGTCAAGGGCTTCGAGGTGGTGGGCTTCTATGGCTTCTTCGCGCCGAAGGACACGCCGAAAGATGTGGTCGCCAAACTCAGCGACGCATTCAGGCAGGTGCTGAACAACCCCGAGGTGCGCGACCGCATGGTGAGCCAGGGCGCAGACCCGGCCTTCCTGGGCAGCGAGGATTTCGCACGCTTCCTGGCGACGGAAACGCCGCGCTGGGAAAAGGCCGTGAAGGCGTCGGGCGCGCGGATGGACTGATTCCGCACGCCTTCAGCGCGGCTCAGCGCGGGGTGGCCGCGTGCCGCTCCAGTTGCCCGCGGTCCAGAAGCTCGATGCTGCGGTAGCGCACGCGCAGCGTGCCGTCTTCTTCCCACAGCTTCAATTGCCGGTTCACGCTCTGGCGCGACACGCCGAGCATGAACGACAGGTCTTCCTGCGACACGCCCAGCAGCGTGCCGCCGCCCTCGCCCGGGCTTTGGGCGCGCGCGTCCAGCGTGAGCAGCCGGTGCGCGAGCCGCACCTGCAGCGGCATCAGGATCACGTCGTCGATCCACGCCAGCGCCTGGCGCAGCCTCAGGCAGACCAGCCGGGTGAAGGCCATGTGCACGTCGGGATGTTCGGCCACCAGCCGGTGGAAGTCGGCCGCCGCGACCACCGCCATCTCGGTCGTGTCGGCCGCGCAGGTGTCGTAGACGCGCTCGCGCCCGACCAGCAGCGACACCTCGCCGAACCAGTGGCCGGGTTCGAGCATCGCGATCACCGCCTCGCGCCCGCCCGGCGCGACCACGCTCACGCGCAACGAACCGCTGACCACGCCGAACAGCGCATCGGGCGACGACCCCTTGTGAAAGAGCGACTCGCCGCGCGCCAGCATGCGCCGGTGCGCCACGGCGAGCAGCCGCTGCTGCACGTCCCCGGCCAGCCGCATGTCGCTGTTGTGCACCGGTGACGGCTGCGCGTCCGGCGCGGCGCTGGTGGCGTTGGATGAAGGGAGCGTGCGTGGCATCGCGGGTTTGTCCCGAGCGGCGATTGCCAACACCGGACAGTCTTGTTGCAGGAGCGTGCCGATAGTAAGCAGCGAGCCCGGACCTGCGCATTCGCAGCAACCCGATGTCACCTGTCATCCCTGTCACATGGAGCACACCCCGATGAACGACAACAACACCCCACGCACCGAACTTCAAGCCCGCCGCGAGCGCCTCGTGCTCGACCACTTCGCCGACGAGACCCGGCAGGACTTCGACGCCGTGCTCGGCACCTTCCCGCATCCGCACTACGAGCTGATTCCCAGCGGCGAAGTGCACGACGGCATTGCCGACGTGCGCCAGTACTACGCCGACACGCGCCGCGCCTTTCCCGACCAGCGGCACGAGATCATCCAGTTGCGGCACGCCGACGATTCGGTGGTCGTCGAGTTCTGGCTGCTGGGCACGCACCGCGGTCCGCTCAAAGGCCTGCCGCCGACAGGCAACAGCTTTCGCTGCCGCATGAACGCGTTCTTCATCTTCGAAGGCGACCGGCTGGTGTGCGAGCGCGTGTACTTCGACACGCTGACGATGCTTCGGCAGCTGCTGGCCGGTGTGCCCGCGGAGCATGTCGCCGCGCTGGTAGGCGGGTTGCTGGGGCAGCCAGCCGCAACTCGCGCACCCGAGGCGGCGGCTGCATGACTGCGCTGCGCAACGATGCGCTCGCAGGCCGCCACGCCATCGTGACGGGCGGCGCGCGCGGCATCGGCCTTGCAATAGCGCGGCGCTATCTGGCAGCCGGCGCCAGCGTCGCGCTGTGGGACCTCGATGCGTCAGTACTGGCAAATGCGCTGCGAACGCTCGCGCCGCTCGGCACCGCCACCTCGGCAGTCGTCGACGTGCGCGACGAAGATCAGGTCGCCCGCGCCGCCGCCCAGTCGCAGGAACGCTTCGGCGGCATAGACATCCTCGTGAACAACGCCGGAGTGCTCGGGCCGACCGTGCCTGCCTGGGAGCACACGCCCGCGCAGTGGCGCAACGTGCTCGACATCAACCTGACGGGCGCGTGGCTGTGCTGCCGCGCGGTCGCACCGGTGATGCTCGCCCGCCGGCGTGGCCGCATCGTCAACATCGCCTCGGTTGCCGGCAAGGAGGGCAACGGCTTCAACGCCGCCTACTCGGCCTCCAAGGCCGGGCTCATTTCGCTGACCAAGTCGCTGGGCAAGGAGCTGGCTGCATCGGGCGTGCTGGTGAACTGCATCACGCCCTCGGCGGCCGACACCGAAGTGTTCGCGGCTGTGCCCGCCGAGCACCGCGAACAGCTGCGCACCGCCCTGCTCTCGCGCGTGCCCATGGGGCGCTTCGTCGAGGTCGACGAGGTGGCTGCGATGGCGGCATGGCTGGCGTCGGACGACTGCTCTTTCAGCACCGGCGCGGTGTTCGACATTTCGGGCGGCCGCTCGATGTACTGAGAGCCTGCGCGCCAAAAGCCAAGGAGAACTTCCCATGACCCGAGACCCCGACCCAACCGGCTTCGCACACCTGGCGGATTTCGACGGCACCCGCGACGCCGCCATGCCGCAAGACCGCCTGCGCGCCATCCGCCGCTCAGCCGAAGGCCTGCGCGAACGCCTGCTCGATGCGCCGCCGGTGCGCTTCGCGCGCAGCTTCAACCTGCTGCGCATTCCGTACCCCGCATGGTTCGCCTTCACCGGCGTGTATTCGCAGCAGCTGCTCAAGCCGCACATGGTCCACCTGCTGGCGCGCACCGTGCTGATCCAGTACGACGACTTCGAGGGCCGCCTGCGCACACTGCTGTTCACGCCGGCCGACTTCGAGGCCGGCAACGAAACGCCCTACTTCAAGCGCCTGGGCGAGCAAACGCCGAAATTTCTGCACAAGGCCATCGCACCGGTCTACCAGACTGTCCTGCAGGCGCTGGCAAGCTGCGGCGTCGCGCCGGAGCAAGTCGACTTCATCACCTACGACCACCTGCACACGCAGGACGTACGCCGCTGGCTCGGCAGCGCCGCCATGCCGGGCCTGCTGCCGAACGCCAGGCTGCTGGTGCACCGCCAGGAACTCGCCAGCGTGCAAGGCTTGCTGCCGGTGCAGGCCGAGTGGTACTGCCCGCACGGGCTCGAAGGCGTGCCGGCCGAGCGCATCGTGCCCTTCGACGGCAGCATCCAGCTGGGCCGCGGCCTTGCGCTGGTGTATACGCCGGGCCACACAGAGGGCAACCATTCGCTGGTCTACCGCATCGCCGACGGCCTGCGCGTGAGCAGCGAGAACGGCGTGGCGGCCGACAGCTGGGCGCCGCTGCAGTCGCGGCACAACGGCATCCGCCGCTACGCGCAGGCTACCGGCGCGGAGGTGATCCTTAACGGCAACACGCAGGAAAGCAGCAACGACCAGTACCTGTCGATGGTGCTGGAGAAGACTCTCGCCGGCACCTCGTCCTCGCACGGGTTCAGCAATGTCGTGCCGTCGGCCGAATGCTCGCCGCACTGGCTGTTTCCGGGCGCGCCGGCCAGCCACCTGTGGGGCGAGACCTGCTTCGGCACGCCCACCGTCGCCTGAAACGCCGCCGCCGCAGGAACAACACAGAAGGAGACACAGACGATGAACACCGCCACCCTCGATGCCGCGGACGCACGCACGCCGGCCGACACCACCGACGCCGCGCTCTTCCGCAAGATCACCTGGCGCCTGATGCCGCTGCTGTGCGCCTGCTACGTGCTGAACTATCTCGACCGCACCAATGTCGGCTATGCACAGCTGCAGATGAAGGACCAGCTGGGCTTCAGCGACGCGGTGTTCGGCCTGGGCGCGGGCATATTCTTCATCGGCTATGCGGTGTTCGAGATTCCGAGCAACCTGATGCTCGCGAAGATCGGCGTGCGCGCAACGCTGCTGCGCATCATGGGCCTGTGGGGGCTGGCATCGGCGGCGATGATGTTCGCAACCACGCCCACGCAGTTCTACGTGCTGCGCTTTCTCATCGGCGTGTTCGAGGCCGGCTTCGCGCCGGGCGTGCTGTTTTACCTGACGCTGTGGTTCCCGTCGCACCGCCGCGCACAGGCCACCGCGCTGTTCTTCATGGCTTTCGGCGCGGCGCCCATCGTGGCAGGGCCGATCGCCGGGCTCACCATGACCTACCTGGACGGCGTGCTGTCGATGCGCGGCTGGCAGTGGCTGTTCCTGCTCGAAGGCATTCCGAGCGTGCTGCTGGGCGTGGCGGCGTTCCGCTGGCTGTCGAACAGTCCGTCGCAGGCGGCCTGGCTGTCCGCAGCCGAGAAGCAGCGCGTGACGCGCCTGCTGGCCGAAGACCAGGCCGCGAACGGCGCCACCGGGCGCCACACCTTCGGTGCGGCCATGCGCGACGCCCGGGTCTGGCTGATCGGCTTCATGTCGTTCCTGATCATCCTGGGCATCTACGCCATGTCGTTCTGGCAGCCCACGATCCTGAAGTCGATGGGGCTCAGCGTGCTGCAGATCGGCTTCTATTCGGTCATTCCGGCGGTGGCGGGCATTGCGGCCAACATCGTCGTGGGGCGGCATTCGGACCGGTGCAAGGAGCGTCGCTGGCACTTTGCGCTGAGCGCAGTGGTGGGCGCCGCCGGGCTGGCGCTGACCACGCTCTTCATGCACAACGCCTTTGCCGCCGTGCTGTGCCTGGCGCTGGCGGCCATGGGCATTTCCGCCGCGTTCACAGTGCTCTGGTCGGTACCCGGCAATTTCATGTCGAAGAGCGCCGCGGCTGCGGGCATCGCGCTCATCAGCACCATCGGCGGGAGCGCAGGGCTGGTGGCGCCGATGATGGTCGGCGCGCTGAAGACGCTGACGGGCGGCTTCACCCTCAGCCTCTACGTGCTGAGCGGGGCACTGGTGCTGTCGGCATTGCTCATGCTTGTGGCCCTGCCGGCGAGCGCACTGGGCCGGGGACAAGCCCGGCGCTGAGCCCGCGCGCTCCTTTCGGGGTCATGTTCCATTTAGGTGCACAGATCTTGCATACCAGTTGGCACAGAAGCTGCTGGTATGCAGGCCTATGGCCATCTCCGCATCCGAAATCAGTGCACGCATCGTCGAGGCGGTGATGGCGCAGAAGCTCGCGCCGGGTTCGCGCCTGGGCGAGCAGCAGCTGGCGATGCTGTTCGACTGCAGCCGCACCATCGTGCGCGAGGCCCTCACGCGGCTGGCGGCGCGCGGCATCGTCACGGTGAGCGCGCGGCGCGGCTGGTTCGTCATCGAGCCCTCGCAGGACGAGGCGCGCGAGGCCTTCGAGGCGCGGCGCGTCATTGAGCTGGGCCTCATCCGCAGTGCGGGCAGCACCGGAAAGATCGAGAAGACCGCCCTGCGCCAATTGAAGGCGCACCTCCAGCGTGAAAAGGCCGCACTGAAAGAAAGCGACGTCGGCAACCGCAGCTTCCTGCTGGGCGACTTCCATGTGTGCCTGGCCGAATGCCTGGGCAACACGCTGCTGGCCGACACGCTGCGCGACTACACGGCGCGCACCACGCTGATCGCCATGCTCTACCAGTCCACGCACGACGCGGTGCAGTCGTGCGAAGACCACGTGCAGATCGTCGCGGCGCTGGAGCGCGGCGACCATGCCGCCGCCGAAGCATTGATGGCCGCGCACATCGGCACGGTGCAGTCGGCGCTGCGCGTGCAGGCGCCCACCGATCCGCTCGCGCAACTGCGCGATGCGCTGGCGCCGCTGCAAAACACCAATGCCGCCCCGGCGCCCAAGGCCAAAAAGCGCCGCAAGGCCGCCGACGCCGCGTCCCCCGATTCAGATTCTTCGACTTACCTAGGAGCCTTGCTATGACCTTCTCTGCATCCAAACGCCACCTCGCCCTTGCGCTTGCTTCAGTCGCCATGCTGGCTTCGGCCGGCGGCGCGTACGCCCAGAACGCACTCGACAACGTGCTCAAGGCCAAGACGATCAAGATCGCCGTGCCCACCGACTACCCACCCTACGGCTCGGTCGACAAGAACATGAAGCCGCAGGGCCTCGACGTTGAAATGGCCGAGCTCATCGCCGCCAAGCTCGGCGTGAAGGTCGAGCTGGTGCCCGTGACCAGCGCCAACCGCATTCCGTACCTGCAGACCAGGAAGGCCGATCTGGTGATCTCCACGCTGGGCAAGAACCCGGAGCGCGAGAAGGTGATCGAATTCACGTCGGCCTATGCGCCCTTCTTCCAGGCCGTGTACGCCGCCAAGAGCATGAAGCTCACCAGCTTCGCCGACATGGCCGGCAAGACCGTCGCCGTGACGCGCGGCGCGATGGAAGACCAGGAGCTGAACAAGGTAGCGCCGCCGAACGTCGACTACCGCCGCTTCGAGGACAACAACGCGACGATCGCCGCCTTCGTGGCCGGCCAGACGCAAACCCTCGCGACCAGCGCGGCGGTTGCTGGCGACATGCTCGCCAAGAATCCGAAGGTGAGCGCCGAGTTCAAGCTGCTGCTGAAAGACAGCCCCTGCTTCGTCGGCGTAGCCAAGGGCGAAACCGCGTTGAAGACCAAGGTCAACGAAATCATTGCCGCCGCCAAGAAGGACGGCACGCTGGACGCCATGTCGAAGAAGTGGCTGGGCAAGGCAGCCGGCGACCTGCCCATCTGATCGAACTGCGCGGCCATGAACATCGAGTTTGACTTTGGCGCGGTGCTCGCCGAATGGCCGCTGCTGCTGCGCGGCGTGGCGTGGACCGTCGGCCTCACCGCCGTGGGCACCGTGCTGGGCATGATCGTCGGCACCTTCTGCGCATGGGCGCGCTCGGGCGGCCCGAAGTGGCTGCGCGCCATCGTGGGCACCTATGTGGAGCTGATCCGCAACACGCCCTTCATCGTGCAGCTGTTCTTCATTTTCTTCGGGCTGCCGGCGGCGGGCGTCAAGCTTTCGCCGGAGGTGGCTTCGGTGATCGCGATGGTGATGAACCTGGGCGCGTATTCCACCGAGATCATCCGCGCCGGCATCGAGGCCACGCCCAAGGGGCAGATCGAGGCGGCCGTGAGCCTGGCGCTGAGCAAATCGCAGGTATTCCTGCGCGTGGTGCTGCCGCCGGCGCTGAAGAAGGTGTGGCCCGCGATGGTGAGCCAGATCGTCATCGTGATGCTGGGCTCCGCCGTGTGCGGGCAGATCTCGACCGAGGAGCTGAGCTACGCGGCCAACCTGATCCAGAGCCGCAACTTCCGCGCCTTCGAGGCTTTCATCATCGCCACACTGATCTACCTGGCGCTGTCGGTGGCGCTGCGGCGGCTGCTCGACTGGGCGGGGCCGAAGTTCTTCTTCGGCCGCTGACCGAATACCGAGGCCTTTTTCACCATGGCTGATTTTTCTCTCTGGGACATCCTGCGCAACCTGCTGATGGCGTTGCGCTGGACCGTCGTGCTGTCGCTCATCGCCTTCATCGGCGGTGGCCTCGTGGGCGCGCTGCTGCTGTTTTTGCGGATGCGCGGCGGCAAGGCGATCGGCAGGGCCGTGAGCCTGTACGTGCAGCTCTTCCAGGGCACGCCGCTGCTGATGCAGCTGTTCCTGGCCTATTTCGGCATTGCGTTGTTCGGCATCGACGTGTCTGCGTGGACGGCCGCGAGCGTGGCGCTCACGCTCTACACCAGTGCGTTTCTCACCGAGATCTGGCGCGGCTGCGTGGCCTCGATCCCGAAGGGCCAGTGGGAAGCCTCGGGCAGCCTGGCCTTGAGCTTCGGCGAGCAGATGCGCCACGTGATCCTGCCGCAGGCCGTGAAGATCGCCATTGCGCCAACGGTCGGCTTTCTGGTGCAAGTCATCAAGGGCACGGCGCTCGCGTCGGTGATCGGCTTTGTCGAACTCACCAAGGCCGGCAGCATGATTTCGAACGCCACCTTCAAGCCCTTCGTGGTGTTCAGCTGCGTGGCCCTGCTTTATTTCGTGCTGTGCTTCCCCGTGAGCCTGTACGCCAAGAATCTCGAGAGGAAAACCCATGGCCGCCGTGCTTGAACCGCAACAACCCGCCACCTCGGTGGGCGCTCCCATCGTGCGCATCACTGCGCTGCGCAAGTCGTACGGCACCAACGAAGTCCTGAAGGGCATCGACCTCGACGTGAAGCGCGGCGAGGTGATCGCCATCATCGGCAAGAGCGGCTCGGGCAAGAGCACGCTGCTGCGCTGCATCAACGGGCTCGAAGTGTTCCAGGAAGGCTCGCTCACGGTCGACGGCAAGCCCCTGCTGCACGAAAGCGCCATGGCCATGCGCGAACTGCGCCAGCGCGTGGGCATGATCTTCCAGAGCTTCAACCTGTTCCCGCACCTCACGGTCGGCAAGAACGTGATGCTCGCGCCCACGTTGGTGAAGAAACGCGGCAGCCTCGAAGCCGCCTCGCAGGCGCGCAAGCTGCTCACGCGCGTGGGCCTGGCCGAAAAATTCGACGCCATGCCCGACCAGCTCTCTGGCGGCCAGCAGCAGCGCGTGGCCATTGCCCGCGCGCTGGCGATGGAACCAGCCGTGCTGCTGTGCGACGAAATCACATCGGCGCTCGACCCCGAACTGGTGGGCGAGGTGCTGCGCGTGGTGGAGTCGCTGGCCGACGAAGGCATGACGCTGCTGATGGTCACGCACGAGATGAGCTTTGCGCGCAAGGTCAGCGACCGCGTGATCTTCATGCACCAGGGCCGCGTGCACGAGATGGGGCCGCCGGCGGATCTGTTCGGGAATCCGCAGACGGCGGAGCTCAAGCAGTTCCTGTCGTCGCTGCATGACTGAGTGATTGAGGCCGAGAGGGGTCTTGCGGTCGGTCGGCTATCCTCCGCCACCGCGATGTACATAGAACAAGCAACACCCTCCGAAGCGGCCACAGTTGCCGCCGTTCTGAACGAAGCCGCCCAATGGCTCGCCGCCGATGGCCGGCCGCTGTGGTCGGCCGCCGACGTCGGCCTCGAGCGCGTGCAGCGCGACACCGATGCCGGGCGCTACTTCATCGCACGCGAGAACGGCGACGTGGCCGGCGTGATGCGGCTCGACATGGAAGACCCCTTCTTCTGGCCCGAGATCGAACCGGGCAGCTCGGCGTTCGTGCACAAGCTGGCTGTTCGCCGGGCGTGGGCCGGGCGCGGCGTGTCGACCGCCCTCCTGGCCTTTGCACGAGAGCGCGCCTTCGAGCTCGGGCGCAGGCATCTGCGGCTCGATTGCGTGGCAGACAGGGCGGCCCTGCGAAGCCTCTACGAACGCTTCGGTTTCCTGCTGCACAGCGAGATTCAAAAGGGCACCTCGTCCTTTGCCCGCTACGAACTCCCCTTGGGCAACTAGCCAGCCTCGCTCCGCACCATGCAATTCAAATGGATGGAGGACTTCATCGCGCTGGCGCAGACGCGAAGCTTTACGCGCGCGGCCGAGCTTCGCCACGTAACGCACCCGGCCTTCGGGCGGCGCATCCGCGCACTCGAGTCGTGGGCCGGCGCGACGCTGATCGAGCGCGGCAGCTCGCCGGTCGTGCTGACGGCGGCAGGCGAGAGCTTCCTGGACAACGCAAGCCAGGTGGTGCGCAGCGTCGAGGGCTCGCGTGAAGAGGTGCACAACGTGGCCGGCCGGCAGGCCCGCACTGTGACGCTGGTCACGGGCCGCACGCTCGCGCGCACGGTGATGGCCGACTGGCTGGTGCGGCTGCAACCCGTGCTGCGCGACGGCGAGGTGCGCGTGCTGACGGGCGCGCTGGCGGAAACGGTGCGGATGCTGGAACACAACGAGGTGGATTTCTCGCTGATCTTTCACCACGCCGCGCTCACTTTCCGGCTCGATGGGCGGCAGTTTTCCCATGTGACGGTGGCGTCCGACAAGCTTGTGCCCGTGTCGCGCACCGATGCGCAAGGCCTTGCCAGGCACAGCTTCGACGGCACCGGCCAGGTGCCATTTCTGTCCTATGCCCGCACGCTCGCCATGGGCCGCATGGTGGAAGACCTGCTTGCCAACAATCCGCAGGCGCCGCGCCTCCAGCGTCGCATCGAATGCGATTCGGCCGACGCACTCTACGAGTACGTGCTGAGAGGGCTGGGCGTGGCATGGCTGCCCTGGTCGATGGTGCAGGGCGATTGCAAGGCCGGCCGGCTGGTGCCCGTGGGCGGCCGGCGCATGGAGGTGCGCTTCGAGGTTCGGCTCTATCGGCCGAAGCGCCGGCTGGGTCCGCTGGCCGAGGATGTGTGGCGGGCAATGACGCCGCGCTAGCCCAATCGGCACGGCTTCGTGCCAGTACGGCACCACGCAGGAATGATCGGCCCCGCAGAATCCTCAGGATTACTACAACTCCGAGGCAACGATGCGTCTTCCCCGTGCTTTCTCCTCCTGTCTCGCCGTGGCCCTGTGCGGCCTTGCCTGGGCCGCCTCCGGCCCGGCCAATGCCCAGGCCTACCCGAACAAGCCCATCACGCTGGTGGTGGCCTACCCGCCGGGCGGCTCGACCGATCTCACAGGGCGTGCGCTCGGCGTCGAGTTGTCCCATCGCCTCGGCGTACCGGTGATCATCGACAACGTGGGCGGTGCCGGTGGCGCCATCGGCGCGCAGAAAGTCGCCAATGCCGCGCCCGATGGCTACACGCTGCTCGCCGGTGCCAGCAACGAAGTGGCAATCAACAGGCTGGTCAACAGCAACGTGAAGTACGAGCCCAAGGACTTCACCCCCATCGGCCTGATTGCCTCGCAGCCGCTGGTTCTGGTGGCCGCCCCTGGCGCCGGCGTGAAGAACACCGGCGAATTCCTCGCGCTGCTGAAGAAGAACCCCGGCAAGTACAGCTACGGCAGCTCCGGCGTCGGAACCTCGCTGCACCTGGCCGGAGAAATGCTCAAGCAGCAGGGCGGCGTGTTCATGACGCACGTGCCCTACCGCGGCGTGGCGCCGCTCACCAATGACCTGCTGGGCGGCAACATCGACTTCGGCGTGTTCGTCCTCTCCAGCGCCCTGCCCTACATCCGCAGCGGCAAGATGGTGGCGCTGGGCACCACCGAGGCCAGGCGCTCGGCCATCACGCCCGACCTGCCGGCGCTCAGCGAGAGCCCGAGCCTCAAGGGCCTGGACATCGGCGTCTGGTTCGCGCTGCTGGGGCCGGCGAAGCTGCCGGAGCCGGTGCTGGCCCGGCTGAAGACGGCACTGAACGAGACGCTGCAGTCGCCCGACTTCCGCAAGAAGATGGAAGCCACCAGCTCGGTCGTGCCGACGTCGAACGTGGACATCGACAAATTCCTGGTCACCGAGACCGCCAAGTACAAGACCATCGTCAAATTCGCCAACATCAAGGAATGAGCTTGTCCACGCTGTTTCAACTCCCCGCCCCCGATCTTTCTGCCTGGCGCGCCGGCAACACCGGCGTCGAAGGCGTCTGGCACTTCGAAGCCGAAGCGCCCGGCCGGCACGTGATGATCAGCGCGCTCGTGCACGGCAACGAAGTTTGCGGCGCCTGGGCGCTCAAGGGCCTGCTGGAGGCCGGCGTGCGCCCGCAGCGCGGCACGCTCACGCTGGCGTTCTGCAACCTGGAAGCCTTCGACACCTTCGACGTGGCCGACCACGATGCCTCGCGCTTTGTCGACGAAGACCTCAATCGCCAGTGGCTGCCCGATCGCATCGAGGCCGGTGGCACGCGGGAGAGGCGTCGTGCCGCGGCGCTGCTGCCCTATGTGACTCAGGCCGACTGGCTGCTCGACCTGCACTCGATGCACGAGCCCTCGGCGCCGCTGACGCTCACCGGCATCCAGCCGCGCAATCTGCGGCTGGCGCAGGCAATGCGCAGCCCGGAGCACGTGGTCATCGACGCAGGCCACAAGGACGGCGTGCGCATGCGCGACTTCGGCCGGTTCGGCGCGCCCGATGCCGACGCGCAAAGCGACGCCCTCGCACTGCTGGTCGAATGCGGTTTCCATGGCGACCCGGCCAGCCGCACCGTGGCGCAAGACCAGTGCGCGCGCTTCCTGCGGGCGGCCGGCACGCTGGACGATGCCGCCATCGCGCAGCAACTGCCCGGCTGGCTGCAGCCCGACGCACCCCGGCAGTGGGCGCTGGACGTGACCGGCCCCGTGGTGGCGCGCGGCGAGGACTTCCGCTTCGCGCAGCCCTTCACCGGCCTGGAAGTGATCGAACGCGCGGGCACCGTGATCGGCTGGAACGAGGGCGAACCCGTGGTCACGCCCTACGACGACTGCGTGCTCGTCATGCCCTCGACGCGCCAGGCCAAGCCCGGTGTGACGGTGGTGCGTTACGCCCGTCGCCGGCTGCTCTGAGGCACCGCCCGAGGGGCGGCTGGCGGGAACCTTTGCGGCTGTGGCAAGCTCGGGCCGGTATGAACCTCCGCACCTCGTCCCTCACCTCCCGTCGCCGGGTGCTGCGCGCGCTGCTGGGCGCCGCGGCCCTGCAGGCGCCCTTCGCGGCGCTGGCCGGCTTCAATTTCTTCACCAGCGAATACACCGCTACCCGCGACGAGCTGCAGACGCAGATCGCCAAGCGCTTTCCGGTGGCCGAGCGCTACGCCGAGATCTTCATGGTCGGGCTGCGCGATCCGCAGCTGGGCCTGGACGCACGCGGCAACCGCGCGGCCATCACGGCCACGCTGACCATCGCCAGCCCGCTGCTGGCGGCCTCGCCGGTGCAGGGCCTGGTGTCGGTCAGCAGTGCGCTGAGGTACGACCCGGCCACGCGCGCGCTGCGGCTCGACCAGCCCAAGGCCGAGCGCCTCGAGCTGCAGGGCGTCGAAGGCCGCGACGCCGAGCGGCTGCAGAAGATCGGCGCGGTGGTCGCGCAGGAACTGCTGCAGGGCCAGGTGCTGCGCAGCTTCACGGCCGACGAACTCACGGTCGGGCGCAAGACCTACGAGATCGGCGACATCACGGTGCAAGACAACGGGATCAAAGTGCAGCTCAAATGAAATACGCCCTTCTCTCTGCTGCCCTTTCCGCCCTGCTCATGGCAGGCTGCGCCGCCGTCCTGCCCACGGCCAAGCAGCACTTCGACCTCGAAGCCCACCGCGGCGGACGCGGGCTGGCACCCGAGAACACGCTGGCCGCGTTCTCCAATGCCGTCGACCTTGGCGTGACCACGCTCGAACTCGACATCGGGCTCACGGCCGACGGCGTGGTCGTGATCTCGCACGACACCTCGCTCAACCCCGACCACACGCGCGATGCGAGCGGCGCATGGCTGGCGCCGAACACCGGCGCGGCCATCCGCTCGCTCACGCTGGCCCAGCTGCAGACCTACGACGTGGGCCGCCTCAACCCGACGAGCAACTACGGCAAGCAGTTCGCGCTGCAGCAGCCGCGCGACGGCGAGCGCATTCCCACTCTGGCCGCGCTGTTCGCGCAGGTGCAGGCACGCGGCGCCGACGCGGCCACGGTGCGTTTCAACATCGAGACCAAGATCGACCCGACCAAGCCTGAGGAAACCGCCGCGCCCGAGCCGATGGTGCGCGCGCTGCTCGCCGAGATCGACAAGGCGAAGATGGCCGACCGTGTGACGATCCAGAGCTTCGACTGGCGCACGCTGGCGCTGGTCGGCAAGCTCGCGCCGCAATTGCCGCGCGCCTACCTCACAACGCCCCGCACGCTGAAGGACAGCCGCTGGACCGCCGGAATCGATGCAGCCGGCTTCGCCTCGGTGCCGCAAATGGTCAGGGCCGCTTCGGCCAACGCACCGGGCCCGGTGATCTGGTCGCCGGCCTTTGCCGACCTCACGCCTACCGTCATCAAGGAAGGGCAGAAGCTGGGCCTGAAGGTGCTGCCCTGGACCGTGAACCAGCGCGCCGACATGCAGCGGCTGATGGACTGGGGGGCGGACGGGATCATCACGGACTACCCGGACATCCTGCGCGACCTGATGCGCGAGCGCGGGCTGTCGCTGCCTCCGCCCGGAAAGAACAAGCAATGAGCGCCGTACAGCAACTCGATGCCATCGCCGCGCGCATCGCGGCCCTGCGCACCGACGGCGGCGGCTCCGTCACCACGCTGTCGAACGAAGCCCGCGCCAGCACCGAGCTGCTCGGCGCCCTGCCACCGCGCTACGGCGAGGTACTGCTGAGCCTGCTCGATCGGCTGGAGTCGAGCGCGCTCTTCAGCGAGGAAAGCTGCTCCTTCAGCCAGAAAGACCTGCTCGACAACCTGCAGGTGTGGGTGGACAAGGCCCGAGGCCAGCTGGTGTCTTGAACTGATGTCTTAGGACGCAGGTTTATCATCCCGCCCATGCGCACCCTGCTGCTCGCCCTCATGATCGCCCTGCTGCCCATCCGCGGCTGGCTCGGCGATGCCATGGCGGTCGAGATGGTGCGGCATTCGCTGCCGGCGGCTGAGGCAGCCGTGTCCATGGCGACTGCGGCTACCGAAGCCCATTGCCACGAGGCGATGGATGCCGGCAGCAGCATGGACATGCAGATGGGCATGGCGGACCACGCCGGTTCGCATGACAACAGCAGCAACGACGGCACCGGCCATCAAGGCTGCGGCACCTGCACCGCCTGCCAGGTCTGCCATACGTTGGCCCTTGGCGGCATGCCCCTCGTCGACATCGTGCACAGCGCGCCCCAGGCGCCGCCCGCGGCACACGCGGCCCGCTTCGCCAGCGCAGAGCCCGCACAGGGCCTGAAGCCGCCCATTTCCTGATCTCCCTGCCCGTAGTCCGTCCGTAGTGAGCCCTTTCCGGCTCGCAGCGTCCGTCGTATTGCTCATGGAGATCGAGCGTGAACCCCATTGTTCGCCGGCAGCTTGCCGGCCCCCCTTGCTATCGAAGAAGTAGCGCGCTGCTCAAACGCGCCACTGCACTCGCGAGCGTCCTGATACTGGCAGGCTGCGCCAGCCTCTCGCCCGACGGCGGCACCGCCGACGTGCAGGCGCTGGTCAACGGCAACCCGCTGATGGCGGGCAGCGCAGCCCAGCGCATGCCCGACGAAGCCTCGCAAAGGAGCGTCGATGCCCTGCTCGCCAGGCCGCTGGACGTCGAAGCCGCGCTACGCATCGCGCTCATCAACGGCCCGCGCGTGCAAGACGCCTTCGCCACCCTGCAACTTAGCGATGCCGACCGTGTGCAGGCCGCGAGCCTGCCGAATCCGGTGCTTTCCTTCAGCCGGCTGGCGCAGGGCAGCGAGCGCGAGTTCGAGCGAATGCTCAGCTTCAACGTGGTGGGCCTGGTCACGCTGCCATGGCAGGCCCGATGGGCTGGCCAGCGGCACGAGGCGGCCAAGCTGCAGGCTGCGCAGAGCGTGCTGATGCTCGCCGCTGACACTCGCCGCGCCTGGGTACGCGCAGTGGCCGCGCAGCAAAGCGTGGTCTACCTGCGCGATGCGAAGGAGGCGGCCGAAGCCGGCGCCGAGCTCGCGCATCGCATGGCCCAGGTCGGCAACTGGAGCGCGCTGCAGCGCACGCGCGAACAACTGCTGCTGGCCGATGCCTCCGCGCAGCTCGCGCGGGCCGAACAGGCGGCTGTCGCCAGCCGCGAGCAGCTCACGCGCCTGATGGGCCTGAGCGGCGCTCGCGCCGGCTACACCCTGCCCGACCGCCTGCCACCGCTGCCGCAAGCCGCGCCCGAACTGGGCGACGTGCAGGCGCTGGCGCTGCGCGACCGCCTCGACGTGCGTTCGGCGCAAGCGCAGAACACGGCCGTAGCCGGCTCCCTCGGCCTGACGCATGCCACCAGCGTGATCAACGCGATGGAACTGGGCGTGGTGCGCAACACCACCTTCGACAACGACGCCGATCGCACGAAAAAGACCAAGCGCGGCTTCGAACTCGACCTGCCCATTCCGATCTTCGACTGGGGACAGGCCCGCAATGGCCGCGCCGAGGCGCAATACCTGCAGTCGGCCGCCCGCGTGCGCGACGTGGGCGTGCTGGCCGCGAGCGAGGCGCGCGAAGCATGGCAGGGCTGGAATACCGCCTACGCCATCGCCCGCCGCTACCGCGACGAGGTGCTGCCGCTGCGCAAGAAGGTCAACGAGGAGATGGTCCTTCGCTACAACGGCATGCTCGCGAGCGTGTGGGAGCTGCTTGGCGAAACGCGCGCCAGCATGCTCGCCGTGAACGCCGGCATCGAGGCGCAGCGCGATTTCTGGCTGGCGGACACCGATCTGCAGCTGGTGCTCACGGGCAGCTCGCCCGGTGGAATGACGGCTGCGCAGACCGCGTCGGCCGGTGATGCCCCCGCAACGGGAGGCCATTGAAATGAATCGTCGCAACTTCTTCGCAGGCGCAGCCACCGCTGTTGCCGCAACCACCGTCAGCCGTGTGTCCATGGCAGCGCTGCCCGAACCTGTGTCGCAAGGCTCCACCGCCACTGCGCCGCCGCTCGTTCCGCCGAACGGCCGCCCCTACAACCCCGTCGTCACGCTCAACGGCTGGACGCTGCCCTGGCGCATGAACGCCGGCGTCAAGGAATTCCACCTCGTCGCAGAACCCGTGGTGCGCGAGATGGCGCCTGGCTTCAAGGTCAACATGTGGGGCTACAACGGCCAGTCGCCCGGCCCGACCATCGAGGTGGTCGAGGGCGACCGCCTGCGCATCTTCGTGACCAACCGGCTGCCCGAGCACACCACCGTGCACTGGCACGGCCAGCGCCTGCCCAACGGCATGGACGGCGTGGGCGGCATCACGCAGCCGCACATTCCGCCGGGCAAGACCTTCGTCTACGAGTTCACCGCGCGCCGGCCCGGCACCTTCATGTACCACCCGCACGCCGACGAGATGGTGCAGATGGCGATGGGGATGATGGGCTTCTGGGTCACGCACCCGAAGGAGAGTCATCCGCTGATCGAGCCCGTGCAGCGCGACTTCTGCTTCCTGCTCGGCAGCTTCGACGTGGAGCCCGGCAGCGCCACGCCCAAGGTCAACACCATGACCGACTTCAACATCTGGAGCTTCAACAGCCGCGTGTTCCCGGCCATCGACACGCTGAACGTGCGCAAGGGCGACCGCGTGCGCATCCGCGTGGGCAACCTCACGATGACCAACCACCCCATTCACATCCACGGCCACGAGTTCGAGGTGACCGGCACCGACGGCGGCCCTGTGCCGCGCACCGCGCGCTGGCCCGAGGTGTCGGTGGACATCGCGGTGGGCCAGATGCGGCAGATGGAATTCATAGCCGACGAGGAAGGCGACTGGTCGCTGCACTGCCACAAGGCGCACCACACCATGGGGCCGATGGGCCACGACGTGCCGACCATGATCGGCGTGGACCACAAGGGCGTGGCCGAGAAGATCCGCAAGCTCGTGCCCGACTACATGGTGATGGGAGACAAGGGCATGGCGGACATGGGCGAAATGGAAATGCCCATCCCCGACAACACCGTGCCGATGATGACCGGCACCGGCCCCTTCGGATCAGCCGAGATGGGCGGCATGTTCACGCTGCTGAAGGTGCGGCGCGACCAGAAGCCCGGCGACTACCGCGACCCGGGGTGGTTCAAGCACCCGGCCGGCACGGTCGCACGCGAAGTGCCGAACGCGAACGTGCCGCCGGCCACGCGCAAGGAAACACCCGCGCCGTCGATGAAGAACAGCAGCCCCGACGCAACCGTGCGCAAGCCCTCCGGATCTGGCGCACACAACCACTGATTCCTTTACCCCTTCCTCTCTGGAGCTCAAATCATGAACAAGACACTCATCAAGTCCATCGCCGCGGGCCTCGTGCTCGCGGCTGCCACTACTGCTTCGTTGGCCCACGAGGCCCACAACGGCCCCAAGCCCAAAGGCGCTGCCACGCTCGCGCCCGAGCAGAAGGCCTGGGGCATCGCAGGCAAGGCCAATGCGGTGAAGCGAACCATCGACATCGCGATGGCCGACGACATGACCTTCACGCCCTCGGTCATCGAAGTGCGCGAAGGCGACACCATCCGCCTGCGCCTGAAGAACCGCGGCAAGGAACTGCACGAACTCGTGCTCGGCACCACCGCCGAGATCGAGGCTCACGCGGCCATGATGAAGAAGTTCCCGGACATGGAACACGACGATCCGTGGATGGTGCACGTGCCCGCCGGCAAGACCGGCGACATGGTCTGGACCTTCAACCGCGCCGGCGATTTCGACTTCGCCTGCCTCGTGAAGGACCACTACGAACTCGGCATGGCAGGCCGCATCCGCGTGCTGGCTGCCGCTGGCAAATCCTGAAGGAGAAACCATGCAACGAAGAAACCTGCTGCTGGCACTGGCTTCCACTGCCGTGCCTTTCACTGCGATGGCCGCGGCACCGATGGTCGAGATCTGGAAAGACCCGAACTGCGGCTGCTGCCAGGACTGGGTCAAGCACCTCAACAAGAGCGGCTTCGCCACGCGCGTGCACGACGAAGGCAACGCAGCCGCGCGCACCCGCCTGGGCGTGCCTGCCAAGCTGGGCTCGTGCCACACGGGCCTCGTCGGCGGCTACGCCATCGAAGGCCACGTGCCCGCACGCGAAGTGCAGCGACTGCTCAAGGAAAAGCCCAAGGCCGTCGGCCTCGCCGTGCCCGGAATGCCGGTCGGCTCGCCGGGCATGGATGGCCCCGCCTACGGCGACCAGCGCGATCCCTACGACGTGCTGCTGGTGCTGGCCGATGGCAGCACGCGCATCTATCAAAGCTATCGCTGAATCAACCGACAACCGAGGAAAGCAAACTCATCATGAAGAAACTGTTCACCGCACTCTGTGCCGCCCTGCTCGCCGCAGCCGCCTTCGCGCAGGCTGCATTGCCGTCCGTCGAAGGCGAGGTCCGCAAGATCGACACCGACGCGAAGAAGATCACGCTGAAGCACGGCGACATTCCCAACCTCGATATGACGGGCATGACGATGGTCTTCCGCGTGAGCGATCCCGCGCTGCTCACGAAGGTGAAGCCCGGCGACAAGGTGCAGTTCACGGCCGACAAGGTCGATGGCGCGCTCACTGTGCTGTCGATAGCGCCTGCGAACTGAGGTTCGCCTGCGTGCTTCTTGCGCAGCTGGAACGCGGCGAACTCTAGGACTTGAAGCGCCCCGGGTCGAAAGGCGCCAACGGTATCTCCGCAGCAACGCCCGCGAGCAACTGCGCCGCCAGCCGCCCCGTGCGCGCCGAGCCGCACAGGCCGACATGGCCATGCCCGAAGGCCAGCACGATGTCGGCGCTGCCGCCTGACGGGCCGATGCAGGGCAGCCCGTCGGGCAGGCTCGGGCGGTGTCCGAGCCAGTGCTTCACTGAAGGCGCGCCGGGCGCGGGTCGTGCAAGCGACGGAAACATCGATTGCAGATGCTCGTGCAGGATTTCGGCGCGGCGCCAGTCGGGCGCCGCTTCGAGGCCCGCGATCTCGACCTGCCCTGCCGCGCGCAGGCCGCCGTCCATCCAGTGCGCGATGAGCTTGCCGTCGGCCACCATGGTCGGCGTGCGCGGGCCGGCCGTGGCGTCTTCGACGACCACGTGGTAGCCGCGCTCCGACTCCAGCGGCACCGCGGAGCCGGCGGCTGCGGCCAGCGGGCCTGAGCAGGCACCGGCGCAGATGGCGGCGCCGTCGCAGGCGATTTCGCCAGCCTCTGTGCGCACGGCGCGCAGACGGCCGCCCTCGATGCGAAAGCCCGTCGCGCGGGCGGCGACACGTTCGGCGCCCACATCGAGTGCATGCTGCGCCAGGGCCGCCACGTAGGCGCCCGGATTGCGGCAGTGGCCGGCTTCGGGCACGAAGATGCCGAGCGTGTAGCGCGCCGCCAGATCGGGCTCGCGGCGGCGCAGTTCGTCTTCCGGCCATTCCTCCCACTGGACGCCGACGCGCTGGCGCACGCGCCAGCCCAGCGCATCGCCGTCGAACTCGGTGCGCGAACGGTAGGCGTGCAGCAGCCCGCGCCGCTCGATGAGCTGCGGCACGCCGGCCTCGGCGGCCAATTGCGCATGCAGCGCGGGCGCGTCGGCCAGCAGCGTGCGCAGGGCATCGGCTGTGCGCTGCACGCGCGCCTCGGTCCAGCCCGAGGCCAGGTAACGCAGCAGCCACGGCAGGGCCCTCGGTAGGTAGCGCCAGCGCAGGGCGAGCGGCCCGAGCGGGTCGGCCAGCCAGCCCGGCACCTTGCGCCAGGCACCCGGCAGCGCGGGCGGCACCACGGAGTGCGACGACAGCCAGCCGGCATTGCCGTAGCTCGTGGCCTGCGGACCACCCGGTTCGCCGGGCTCCACCACCGTCACGCGCAGGCCCGCGCGCAGGGCTTCGATGGCGGTGGCGCTGCCCACCGCGCCCGCGCCGATCACCACGACATGACGGCGGCCGCCGTCTGGGGAGAAACTTCTTGCAACTGTCATGGTGGGGATCGTAGAGGGTGCGGTCTCATAATCGGCCGCCATGTCTGCCCCGTCTTCCACCCCCACTCATTCCGCCGGTTCCATCACCGACGTCGCCGGCATCGAGGTCGGTCACTTCTCCGACACCCGCCGCCCCACCGGCTGCACCGTTGTCATGGCGCGCGACGGCGCCGTGGCCGGCGTGGACGTTCGCGGCGCTGCCCCCGGCACGCGCGAGACCGACCTGCTCGCGCCCGGCAACCTCGTGCAACAGGTACACGCCGTGATGCTCGCGGGCGGCAGCGCCTGGGGCCTGGCAGCCGCCGACGGCGCGATGCGCTGGATGGAAGAACGCAACATCGGCATGGACGTGCGCTTCGGCACCCTGCCCATCGTGCCGGCCGCCGTGCTGTTCGACCTGCCCATGGGCGACGCGCGCATCCGCCCCGACGCCGCGGCCGGCTATGCCGCCTGCGAGGCCGCGAGCACCGCTGCCCCCGCCGAAGGCAACGTGGGCGCCGGCACCGGAGCGCTGGTGGGCAAGCTCTTCGGCGTGCAGCGCGCGATGAAGGGCGGCATCGGCACCGCATCGGTCACGGTCGGCGGCGTCACGGTGGGTGCGCTGATCGCGGTGAACTCGCTGGGCGACGTGATCGATCACAACACCGGCCAGCCCGTGGCCGGCGCGCGCACCGAAGACGGCAAGGCGCTGCTCGACACCCGCCGCGCCCTGCTGCGCGGCGACAGCCCCAAGCCCCTGCTGGCGGGCACCAACACCACCATTGGCGTGATCGCCACCGACGCGGTGCTGACCAAGGTACAGGCCAACCGGCTCGCCATGGTCGCGCACGACGGGCTGGCGCGTTCCATCAACCCGGTGCACACCATGAGCGACGGCGACACGCTGTTCGCGCTGGCCACCGGCCGCGTGCCGCTGGAAGGCAACGCACCCGGCATGACGGTGCTCAGCACCATGGCCGCCGAGGCGGTGGCCATCGCCACGTTGCGCGCGGTGCATGCGGCGCGCACGGTGACGGTGGGCGAGCTGCACATTCCCTGCGCGGCGGATCTCGCTGCAGCGCGCGGCTGAACACGAGAAGACCACCATGGCGTTCCCCAGAACCCTGAAGCTGATCCTGCTGTCGATCCGCGACCTCATCGCCTCGGCAGGGCCGATCATTTTCATCGTCATCGGCCTGCTGATCGCCGCCTACTGGTGGCTGCAGCCGCAGCCGCCCAAGCACGTGACGCTGGCCACCGGCCCCACAGGCAGCGCCTATGCGCAGTTCGGCAAGCGCTATGCCGAAGCGCTCAAGCACAGCGGCATCGAGGTAGAGCTCAAGCCCACATCGGGCTCGACCGAGAACCTGCAGCTGCTGCGCACCGGCGGGGCCGACGTGGCCTTCGTGCGCGGCGGCAGCGCCGACCCGGTGGCCGACGAAGAGGCCGGCCTCACTTCGCTCGGCAGCCTGTTCTACGAGCCGATCTGGCTCTTCTACCGTGCCGACTCGGCGCAGAAGATCGATCGCAAGACCGGCACGCTGACCACGCTCGCCCAATTGCGCGGCCTGCGCGTGAACATCGACCTGCCTGGCAGCGGGCTGCCAGACATCATGGAGCGCCTGCTCAAGGCCAACAGGCTGGGCCCCGAAGACCTGCTGCTGTCGAACCTCGAACAGGCGTCGGCCGCCGAGGCGCTGCAGGCCGGCCTTCTCGATGCCATCGTGCTGTCTTCCGCGCCGCAATCGCCGCAGGTGCAACGGCTGCTGCGTTCGGACGACATCAAGCTCATGGACTTCGGCCAGGCCGACGCCTACTCGCGGCGCTTTCCGTTCCTCTCGGCGGTGACGCTGCCGCGCGGCGTGGTCGACCTGTCGAAAGACCTGCCGCCGCACGACGTGGCTCTGCTGGCAGCCACCACCTCGCTGCTGTCGCGTGACGAAACCCACCCGGCCCTGCGCCAGCTGTTCGCGCAGGCGGCGCAATCGGTGCACAGCGGCGCCGGCTGGTTCAACCGGGCGCGCGACTTTCCCAACACCCGCACCAGCGAACTGCCGGTGAGCCCCGAAGGCGACCGCGCCATCAACGGCACGCCGCCGATCTGGCAGCGCTACCTGCCCTTCTGGGCCAGCAACCTCGTCGAGCGCATGTGGCTGGTGCTGGGCGGCCTGCTGGTGCTGATGCTGCCGCTGAGCCGCGTGGTGCCGCCGCTGTACCAGTTCCGCGTGCGCCGGCGCGTGTTCCGCTGGTATGCGCGGCTGCGCGACATCGAGGCGAAGGTCGATGCAAAGACGGAAGTGAAAGAGGCCGAACAGAAGTCCCTGCTCGAAGACCTCGACCAGCTCGACCGTACGGTCAACAAGGTGGCGGTGCCGCTGTCGTATGCCGACGAGCTCTATGCGCTGCGCAACAACATCTATGCGGTGCGCAAGCGGGTGCTGGCCCGTGCGCCGCAAGGCAGCAGTGCGGGCGGTGGGGCCGGACCGACGACCGCGGCGAACGATGCCGCCTGATGGCGCCCTCCATCCGACCTTGCGCACGCTGATCGATTTCGCACAGCCGCGCGGCGATGGTGCGAGCCGGCTGCGCCTGTCTTTCGGTGCGCCGTCGCGCGTGCTGGTGGCGCGGACGGTCGCAGAGGTGTTGCCTGTGCTCGAAGCCGTCGAGGCGCTGGCGCGTGAGGGGCACTGGTGCGTGGGGTATCTGCGCTACGAGGCTGCAGCGGCCTTCGACCCCGCGTTCGCGGTGCATGCGGCGGACGGGCCGTTGGCCTGGTTCGGCGTGCACGACGAAGCCCTGCCATGGCCGGAAGCCCGGAGCGACGCTTCGGCAGTGCCTTCGGTCGATTGGCAAGACAGCCTCTCACGCGCCGACTTCGACCAGCGCATGCAGGCCATCCACCGCGCGATTGCGCACGGCGAGCTCTACCAGCTCAACTACACCGCCCCATCGCATGCCGGCTTTCATGGCGATGCACAAGACTGGTTTCTTGCGCTGCGGCAGGCGCAGCCCGACGGCTACACCGCCTTCATCGACACCGGCGAAGAGCAGGTGCTGTCGGTGTCACCCGAACTATTCTTCGACTGGCATGGCGATCGCATCCTCACGCGTCCCATGAAGGGCACCGCCCCGCGCGGCGCCACGCCCGCCGAAGACGAAGCGCTGGCGCAGCGGCTGCGCACCGTGCCGAAGGAGCGGGCCGAGAACGTCATGATCGTGGACCTGATCCGCAACGACCTCTCGCGCGTGGCCCGGCCTTTCTCGGTCCGCGTGCCGCGGCTGTTCCACACCGAGGCGCTGCCGACGGTGTGGCAGATGACGTCCGATGTCGAGGCCCTCGTGCGCGAAGGCACCACGCTGGCCGACGTGTTCGGTGCGCTGTTTCCGTGCGGCTCGATCACCGGAGCGCCCAAGGTCAGCGCGATGCGCATGATCCGCGAACTGGAGCCCGAGGCGCGCGGTGTGTACTGCGGTGCCGTGGGCGTGGTGCAGCCCGGCGGACGGGCGACTTTCAACGTACCGATCCGCACCGTGACGCTGCGCGACGGCGAGGCGCGTTGCGGCATCGGAAGCGGGATCACGGCCGACGCGCAAGCCGACGCCGAGTGGGAAGAGTGGCGGCACAAGCGTGCCTTCCTGTCGCACGCAAAGCTGCCCGTGAATCCGCCTTTCGAGCTGCTCGAAACACTGGCACTGGCGGAAGGCGAATTGCGCGATGCACCGGCGCACCTGGCGCGCATGGCAAACGCCGCCCGGCATTTCGGCTACGCGTGGAACGAAGCGCTCGCCGCCGCCTGCCTGCATCGTCTTCAGGCACAGCACACGGCCGGCACGTGGCGCGTGCGCCTGCTGTTCGATGCGCAAGGTACGCCCCGCGCCGAGGCGTTCGCGATGGAAGCGCCGCCCTCACGCGTGCAACTGCAGCTCGCGGACCGCGCATTCGACGAGGCCCATAGCGACTTCACCCGCTTCAAGACCACCCGCCGCGCCCACTACGAAGCCTTCGCGCCCACCGCTGCGGGCGTGTTCGACACCCTGCTGTGGAACCGCGACGGCGAGATCACCGAATGCACGCGCGGCAACATTGCCCTGCTGCTCGACGGCCGCTGGGTCACGCCGCCCTTGCGCTGTGGTTTGCTGAACGGCATCGGCCGCGCCAACCGCGTGCGCAGCGGCCAGCTTGCCGAAGCGGTCGTGCGGGTGGACGATCTGCCCCGGGTGCAGGCGCTGGCCTTCGTGAACAGCCTGCGCGGCTGGCTGGATGCCGATCTGAACGTCCCGCAAAAATAGTTCGACAAAGCGCTTGACTTAGAGCGCGCTCTAATTTCGAGAATCAACGCCATGGAAACCAGTCTGACCATTGCGGAAGTCGCAGAGCGAACCGGCCTGACGGCCTACACGCTGCGCTACTACGAACGCATCGGGCTGATTGCCGCGGTGCCGCGTGCACCGGGCGGTCAGCGGCGCTATGCGAGCGCCGACATGGACTTGCTGGATTTCCTGTTGCGCCTGCGCGAGACCGGCATGTCCATCCAGGGCATGCAGGCCTTCGTCAGGCTTCGAAGCCAGGGGGACGCCAGCGTCGGCGAACGGCGCGAGATGCTCGAACAGCACCTTGCCGAAGTTCAGGCCCGGGTGGCGACGCTGCAGCAATCCATGCAGGCGCTGTCGCTCAAGATCGACCACTACCGCGAGGTCGAGAAGACGAAGAAGCGTCCTCCTCTATCGGGCAAAGCCCGGGAAGGAAAGACGAGCAATGACGAACACACAGAACCAGGGCCACAACGACAACCTGCGCTACACGCGTGGCCTGGCCAAGCTCCACGAGATCGACGGTGAAGGCGGCGTCAAGGTGGTCGAGAGCCTGGCCGACATCGCGCCCGACTTTGGCCGTCTGGTGATCGAGTTTCCGTTCGGCGACATCTACTCGCGCCCCGGCCTCGACCTGCGCTCCCGCGAGATCGCGACCGTGGCCGCGCTCACCGCCATGGGCAATGCCGCGCCGCAGTTGAAGGTGCACATCCACGCTGCGCTCAACGTCGGCGTGACGCGCGACGAGGTGGTCGAGGTCATCATGCAGATGGCGGTATACGCGGGCTTTCCGGCGGCACTGAACGGCCTCTTCGCCGCACGCGAGGTGTTTGCGGCGGACGATGAAAAAAGCGCGCAGCCCCTTGCGGAACCGCGCGCTCTTGCTGAAGCAGACTGAGCTTTTTTCAGAGGCCGTCTGCCCCCACCCAACCCTCCCCCGGCAGGGGGAAGGAGAAGCGACACGAACTGCGCGCAGCCTGGGGGTGAGCCTTATTTCAGGGCCTTGTAGCGCATGCGCTTGGGTTTTGCGCCTTCTTCGCCGAGGCGCTTCTTCTTGTCGGCTTCGTACTCCTGGTAGTTGCCGTCGAAGAAGGTCCACTGGCTGTCGCCTTCGGCGGCCAGGATGTGCGTGGCGATACGGTCGAGGAACCAGCGGTCATGGCTGATCACCATGACCGTGCCGGCGAATTCGAGCAGCGCGTCTTCGAGCGCGCGCAGCGTTTCCACGTCGAGGTCGTTCGACGGTTCGTCAAGCAGCAGCACGTTGCCGCCCGCGATCAGCGTCTTGGCCAGGTGCAGGCGGCCGCGTTCACCGCCCGACAGCGTGCCGACCTTCTTCTGCTGGTCGGCGCCGTTGAAGTTGAAGCGGCCCGCATACGCGCGGCTGGCCATCTGGAACTTGCCGACGTTGATGATGTCGAGGCCGTTCGAGATGTCTTCCCACACGGTCTTCTGGTTGGCCAGTTCGTCGCGATGCTGGTCGACGAAAGCCATCTTCACGGTCTGGCCGATGACGACCTCGCCCGAATCCGGCTTTTCCTTGCCCGCGAGCAGCTTGAACAGCGTCGACTTGCCGGCGCCGTTCGGGCCGATGATGCCGACGATGGCGCCCGGCGGCACGGTGAAGCTCAGGTTGTCGATCAGCATGCGGTCGCCGAAGGACTTGCTGACGCCGTGGAACTCGAACACCTGCTGACCCAGCCGCTCCGCCACCGGAATGAAGATTTCCTGGGTCTCGTTGCGCTTCTGGTATTCCATGTCGCTCAGCTCTTCGAAGCGGGCCAGGCGGGATTTGCTCTTGGCCTGGCGTGCCTTCGGGTTCTGGCGCGACCACTCCAGCTCCTTCTTCAGCGCCTTGGCGTGGGCTTCTTCGCTCTTCTGCTCCTGCGCCAGGCGTTCGCCCTTCTGCTCGAGCCAGGTGCTGTAGTTGCCCTTCCAGGGAATGCCGCGACCACGGTCCATTTCCAGGATCCACTCGGCCGCGTTGTCGAGGAAGTAGCGATCGTGGGTGATGGCCACCACGGTGCCCGTGAAGCGCTGCAGGAACACTTCGAGCCATTCGACAGATTCGGCGTCCAAATGGTTGGTCGGTTCGTCGAGCAGCAGCATGTCGGGCTTGCTCAGCAGCAGGCGACACAGTGCCACGCGGCGCTTTTCGCCGCCCGACAGCACGCCGATCTTGGCGTCCCAGGCCGGCAGGCGCAGGGCGTCGGCGGCAATTTCGAGCTGGTGTTCGGAATCGGTGCCGGCGGTGGCGATGATGGCTTCGAGCTGGGCCTGCTCGGCCGCCAGCGCGTCGAAGTCGGCGTCTTCGGCACCATAGGCGATGTACACCTCTTCGAGGCGCGCCTTGGCCGCGAACACCGCGCCCATGGACTCTTCGACCGACTCGCGCACCGTGTGCTCGGTGTTGAGCTTGGGTTCCTGCTCCAGATAGCCGATCGTCATCCCCGGCATGGGCAGCGCCTCGCCCTCGAATTCCTTGTCCACACCCGCCATGATCTTGAGCAGCGTGGACTTGCCCGAGCCGTTCAGGCCGAGCACGCCGATCTTGGCGCCGGGGAAGAAAGAGAGCGAAATGTCTTTCAAGAGCTGCCGCTTGGGCGGCACGGTCTTGCTGACACGGTTCATCGAATAGACGTATTGAGCCATGTGTGGGTAGTTACCTTGGGTAGCGGGGATTCAGGGAAAGCGCGGCGGCCGGAATGCGGGCATTCAGGCGCGGCAAACCACCGATTATCGACTCATGCGACAATAGGCCCCGTTGCCGGGTCCAGTTGCCCGCAACACCGGCTCTCTGCCGGGGACGAAGAAAGCCCTTTATCACGACGGGTTTTTCGGCTCCCACCCCTGACCTTCATCTGCCTTGACTGGCTCGGTGTCAACAAGACGCCTGGCGGGCCGATGCCACTGCGCCGTGTATGGCGCTTATTGTTTCCAATGAATTTTGACGAACTGAAGCTGGCCCCCGCCATCTTGAAGGCTGTGCACGAGCACGGCTACGACACCCCCACCCCCATCCAGGCGCAAGCCATTCCCGCGGTTCTCGAAGGCCACGACCTGCTGGGCGGCGCCCAGACCGGCACCGGCAAGACGGCCGCCTTCACGCTGCCGATGCTGCACAAGCTCAGCATGAGCCGCAGCGCCACCAACAAGTTCGGCGGCACCGGTATCCGCGCCCTTGTGCTGACCCCCACGCGCGAACTCGCGGCCCAGGTCGAAGAGTCGGTGCGCACCTACGGCAAGTACCTGCAGCTCGACTCCACCGTGATCTTCGGCGGTGTCGGCATGAACCCGCAGATCAGCAAGCTCAAGAAGGGCGTCGACATCCTCGTGGCCACCCCCGGCCGCCTGCTCGACCTGCAGCAGCAAGGCATGCTCGACCTGAGCCAGGTCCAGATGCTGATCCTGGACGAAGCCGACCGCATGCTGGACATGGGCTTCATCCATGACGTGAAGAAGATCCTGGCCCTGGTGCCCAGGGAAAAGCAGAGCCTGCTGTTCTCGGCCACCTTCAGCGACGAGATCCGCGACCTCGCAGCCACGCTGCTGAAGAATCCGCAAAGCATCCAGGTCACGCCTCGCAACACCACCGTGCAGCGCATCACCCAGGTGATCCACCCCGTGGGCCGCGGCAAGAAGAAGGCGCTGCTCGCGCACATCATCAACGAGAACAAGTGGAGCCAGGTGCTCGTGTTCACGCGCACCAAGTTCGGCGCCAACAGCGTGGCCGAATTCCTCACCAAGAACGGCATCGAGGCGATGGCGCTGCACGGCAACAAGAGCCAGAGCGCGCGCACGCAGGCGCTGGCCGGCTTCAAGAGCGGCGACATCCGCGCGCTGGTGGCCACCGACATCGCGGCCCGCGGCATCGACATCGATGAGCTGCCGCACGTCGTGAACTACGAGATCCCGAACGTCAGCGAAGACTACGTTCACCGCATCGGCCGCACCGGCCGTGCCGGTTCGAGCGGCGAGGCCGTGAGCTTCGTGTGCCTGGACGAAGAAGGCTTCATGCAGGAAATCGAACGCTTCACCAAGCAGACGATTCCCGTGCAGATCGTCGACGGCTTCGGTCCTGAAGAAGGCGAACGCGCCGAGCCCATCGCCATGGGCCGCCAGACCATCTGGGGCGGCGCTGGTCGTCCCCCGAGCCGCGACGTGATGCAGGCAGCCGCCAAGGCTGCCCGCACCGAGATGCTGCAGCGCATCCGCGAGAACAAGGCCGGCCAGGGTGCTGGCGGTGGCGGTGGTGGCGGCAATGGCGGCGGTCAGCGCCGCGGTGGCGGCCAGGGCGGTGGCGGTCAAGGCCGCAACGCCAACAACGGCGGCGGACAAGGCCAAGGCCAGGGTCCGCGCGGCCAGGGCGCTCGCCCGCCGCAAGGCCGCGGCCCGCAAGGTCCGGCACGCACGCCGCACCATGCCCCGCAGCACCAACAAGGCCATCTGCCGCATGACGAGCGCCAACCGCGCCATCACGGCAACAGCCACAGCCCGACGCAAGCCAACCAGGTCGCGCACCTGCGCGCCGAAGCGGTCGCAGGCGGCGCCGGCCAGCCGGATCCGTTGCGCACGAGCGTCGACCACATGGGTGGCGGCCGCGGACGCGGTCGTCCGGGTGGCGGCGGCGGTGGTGGCTACGGCGGCAATCGTTCGGGCGGCGGTGGCCGTTCGGGTGGTGGCGGCGGCTACGGCGGCGGTGGTGGCAACCGCTCGGGTGGCGGTGGCGGCGGACGTTCGTTCGGTCGCTGATATCCACGGGCAGAGCACCTGCCCCGGAACATGAAGAAAGGGCACCTCGGTGCCCTTTTTCTTTGGTGCATCGGCACAATCGTTCCGCCATGCAATACATCCCACCCAACTACGCCACCCTCTTCGTAGCCACCTGCAACCTCCTCAATCTCGCGGCCCCGAACCGCGTGTACTACGAGAACCAGGACGCCTACACCGAGCGCGAGTACGAGCGAAAGATCGACTGGACCGGCGAGCGCTTTCATGCGCTCAATGCCGACGTGCTGGCGGTGCAGGAGGTGTGGGACGAATCGGCGCTGAAGGCGGCCATCGCGCGCAGCGGCCTGCGCTACGACTTCGTCTCGGTGCCCGGCGCCGAAAACACACCACCGCCCGGCAGCCCCGAGGGCACGCCTGCGAGAACTGGCGCACAAGGCACGCCGCGCGTAGGCATCGTCACGCGGCTGATGGTGGACGAGGTCCGCTCCTTCGTCGACTTTCCGCCGGGCTTCGGCGTCGATGTGCCCGGCCTCGGTCCACACACACGCTTCGAACGGCCGCCCCTGCTGGTCACGGTGCGCATGAAGCACGGCCAGCAGGTGCATGTGCTCACGGTGCACCTGAAGTCCAAGCGCCCGAAGTTCCTGCAGGACGCGCAGGGCAACCACCTCGAGGACCGCGACGACCGCAAGATCGGCGTGATGGCGTCGCTGCGCTCGCTGCTGATGCGCGGCGCGGAGGCCGCGGCCCTGCGCTGCATCGTCATCGATCTGCTGCAGGGCACGAACGTACCGCTCGTGGTGATGGGCGACTTCAACGACAACCCGCACAGCGTGACGACGCAGCTCGTGGCGGCTACCTCCGAAGTGGCCTACGACAAGGCCGCGCGCGACGTGGCCTTGTTCAACGCCTACGAGATGCAGGGCGAGTCGGCGCTCAAGAAGGACGTGGCGTACTCGCACATCCACCAGGGCTTTCCGGATGTGCTCGACCAGATTCTCGTGAGCGAGGAGTTCGTCGCCAGCAGCCGGCACAGCCTTGGCGACGTGCGGCGTGTCGACTACTTCAACGATCACCTGCACGAAGGGCGCGACCGCTCGCGCTCCGACCACGGCTTCGTGCGCGCCCTGCTGCGGCTGCGCACGGCCTGACCCAGGCGACTCAGCCCATGCGCCGGCCGGTCTGCCGGTCGAACATGTGCACGCTCTCGGCCTCGATGGCCAGCCGCACCGTGTCGTCGGGTCCAGCATCGACGCGGCCATGCACTGCGAGCACCAGCTTGGCTTCGCCGACCTGCACCAGCAGTTCGGTCTCCGCGCCCGTGGGCTCGACCACGATCACCCTGGCCTCCACGCCGTGCGAGCCGCCGCCGAGCGTCATGTCGCCGGGTCGGATGCCGTAGTGCACCGGCTGGCCGTCTGGCGCCGAGGTGCCGATGGGAACCGGCCAGCGCGCGCCCTGCGATTCGACCCAGCAGTCGCCGCCCGAACGCCGCACCGTGCCTTCGATGACGTTCATCGACGGCGAACCGATGAACTGCGCGACGAACAGGTTGTCGGGCCGGTCGTACAGGTCCAGCGGAGTGCCGATCTGCTCGACGATGCCGTCGTGCATCACGACGATGCGGTCGGCCATGGTCATGGCCTCGATCTGGTCGTGCGTCACATAGACGGTGGTGGTCTTCAGGCGCTGGTGCAGCGCCTTGATCTCGGCGCGCATTGCCACACGCAGCTTGGCGTCGAGGTTCGACAGCGGCTCGTCGAACAGGAAAACCTTCGGGTCGCGCACGATGGCGCGGCCCATGGCCACACGCTGGCGCTGGCCGCCCGAGAGCTCGCGCGGGTAGCGGCCCAGCAGCGCGTCGAGGTTGAGAATTTTTGCGGCCCTGGCCACGCGCTCGTCGGTCACCGACTTCTCGGCGTTGCGCAGCCGCAGGCTGAAGCCCATGTTCTCGCCCACCGTCATGTGCGGGTACAGCGCGTAGCTCTGGAACACCATCGCGATGTCGCGGTCCTTCGACTCGAGGTCGTTGACCACGCGGCCGTCGATGACGATCTCGCCGCCGCTGATGTCTTCCAGGCCCGCGAGCATGCGCAGCAGCGTCGACTTGCCGCAGCCCGAAGGGCCGACCAGCACGACGAACTCGCCGTCGGTGATGTCGAAGCCCAGGCCCTTGATGATCTGGACCTTGCCGAAGGATTTCTCGATATTGCGAAAGGATACGGATGCCATGTGTTGTCCCTGAAATCGTTCAGCTCTTGACGGCGCCGGCGGTCAGGCCGCCGACCATGTAGCGCTTGAATGCGTAATAGATGGCCGCGGGCGGCAGTGCGTAGATGAGGCCGGTGGCCATCAGCAGCTCCCACGGCGAATCATCGGCCGACAGGAAATTGCCCAGCGCCACCGCCAGCGTCACGCTCTTGTCGTTCGACAGCAGCAGGAAGGCATAGAGGTACTCGTTCCAGGCCAGCAGCAGCGAATATGTGCCCACAGCCACCAGGGACGGCACCATCAGCGGCAGGTACACGAGGCGGAACAGCTGCAGCGGCGAGGCGCCGTCCATGCGCGCGGCTTCGTCGAGCTCGTAGGGCAGCTTGTCCGACGCCTGCTTCAGCACCCAGATGCAGTACGGCGAGGCGATGGTCACCATCGCGAGGATCAGCGCCCACTGGCTGTTGAGCAGCCCGTAGTTGCCCATGGTCTTGTACATGGGCACGGCCAGGAACGCCGCCGGAATGAAGTACGTGAACAGCGCCAGGTTCATCACCGTGCGCCCGCCACGCACGCGCAGCCGGCTGATCGCGAAGGCTGCCGTGGTTGCCACGAAGAGCGTGATCGCACCTACCGACACCGCGATCAGCAGCGAGTTCCACAGCTGCAGCCAGAAGTGGTCGAGGTAGAAGTGCTTCTGCTGGAACACGATGCGGAAGTTGTCCAGCGTCGGATTCTTGGGCCACAGGTGGCCCGAGGTTGCGGAATCTTTCGACGAGATCGCGAACAGCACCATGTGATAGACCGGGATCAGCGTCCACAGCAGCACCGGAATGCCGATGAGCAGCAGCTTGGCCTCTGTCGCCACGGCCTTGGGGGTCCAGCGCTTCATTTCGAGAGCCTCTTCATCATGAAGTACACGAGCGGCAGCACGAGTGGCAAGGCCACCACGATGGATGCCATCGACAGGTCGACCTGGTCGAGCCGCAGGTAGCGGATGCCCAGCGTGGCGAGCACGTGCGTCAGGTCGGCGGGGCCACCACCGGTGAGCAGATAGACGCTGTTGAAGTCGCCCAGCGTCCAGATCATCGAGAGGATCAGCGATGTGATGTAGAGCGTCTTGAGCGCAGGCCAGCTCACGAAGCGGAACTTCTGCCACGACGAGGCTCCATCGACCGAAGCCGCTTCATATTGCTCGGTGGGAATGGCCAGCCGCCCCGCCACGAGGATGAGCGTCCAGAACGGCAGCGACTTCCACACGTGCACCACCATCGCGAAGCTCAGCGCCAGCGCAGGGTCGTTGAGCCAGTTGGGACCATCGGCGCCGGTCAGGCGAAAGATGGTGCTGTTGATCACGCCCCACTCCGGGTTCAGCATGAAGCGGATCGACAGGATGGTCGGAATCGAGGGCATCGCCCACGGGAGGATGAAGATCGCCGAAATGATCTTGATCCACCAGCGAGACGTTACGAAGAAGCCCGAGAGCACCAACGCCACGAGCATCTTGAGGTTGATCGCCACGACCAGGAAGATGGCCGTGTTGATCACGGAGCGGAAGAAGATCGGGTCTTCGACCAGCTTCACGTAGCTTTGCGGATGGCGGGCGAGCCAAAGCCCGTAGCCCACCGGGTACAGCACGAACACCACGAACACCAGCAGGTAGGGCACGACCATGACCGCGCCCCAGAACTGCCAGCGCGCATGCCGCGCCCCGAGATTGACGACAGGCGCCGGTGTGGTCGACGCGGCGGCGGTGGCAGTGGCGCTCATGGCATGCAGCTGCTGTTGTTGACGGGTGCCGTGCGTGCGCGGCTTACTGCCCCGCCACCGTCTTGATGCGCGCGATCATCTCGTCCACGGCCTTGTCCACCGGCACCTTGTCGGTCACGACGCGGCTCATGGCCTTGGCCCAGACGTTCTCGTTGTTCAGCACGGTGAACTTGTAGTTCTTGGTGAATTCGAAGGTCACGGTGCCGGCGGCATACTGGTTGTAGACCGAGAGGCGATGCGGGTCGGCCTTCCAGAAGTCACGCTGCTGCGCGGTCTTGGTTACGGGGAACCAGCGGCCCAGCGAACCCTCGACGTACGGCGTCAGGTTTTCTTCCTGCAGCAGGAAGGTGACGAACTCCTTGGCACGGGCCTTGTTCTTCGCGTCCTTGAACACCACGCCGGTCTTCACGGCCGTGCGGTAGACCATCTTGCTGCCGTCGGGCTTGCTCGGAAAGCCTGCCGTGCGGATGCGCTCGGTGTAGTTCTTGCGCGCTTCTTCACGCTGCTCGGTCGTGAGCGAGGCGTTGTTCGAATCGTCGAGCCACTTGGCGGCAATGGAGATGGTCGCGTTGTGCGTCATCACGGTCGTCTTGTTGTGGAAGGCGACGTTGTTGTCCGGGTCCTTCCAGCTGGTGGAAGAAGGCGGCGTGCAACCCTTGGTGTAGGGCGTGGTGTAGTCGGTCATGGCGCCGATCAGGCCGGTGCGAACCTTCGGGTCGTCGACCAGCAGCTTGCCGTTGTCGTCCACCAGCTTGACGTTGTAGGCGTCCATGAAGGTCAGGAAGGAATAGAACGCATCGCTCGAATCAACGCCCATCGGCATGCCGATGCCGAAGTTGCGCTTGCCGCTTTCCTTGCGGCTGGCGGGCTGCACCTTGTCGCACCAGAACGACCAATACTCCTTCCAGGTGGTCGGGATGTCCGACTCCTTGAAGCCCGCCTCGGCCAGCATGTCGCGCCAGTACTCGATGTGCATCGTCTGCTGCTTGATCGGGAAGGCGTAGTAGGCCTTGGTCTTGGTCTGCTCGTTGTAGAGGTAGGTGGTCTCCAGCGTGTTGGGCGCGAAGCGGTCCTTCATGGGCGTGAGCACGCTGCTGATGTCTTCGAGCTTGCCGTCGTAGGCCCACTTGCCGGTGACCTGGAAGTCGTACACGTCGGCGTACGCCACGTCTGGCGGGCTGCCCGAGTCGAGCGCG
This sequence comes from Variovorax sp. YR634, assembly GCF_900106655.1. Taxonomy (NCBI): domain Bacteria; kingdom Pseudomonadati; phylum Pseudomonadota; class Betaproteobacteria; order Burkholderiales; family Comamonadaceae; genus Variovorax; species Variovorax sp. YR634. The sequence continues at coordinate 92,702 of NZ_FNOL01000020.1, read as the reverse complement.
GACACGGTCTTGGGGATCATGTCCTGGATCGGGTACTGCGACAGTTCGATCTTCACGTTCTTGTTCTTCTCCTCGAACTTCTTGATGGCGGCGAACAGCGCGTCGTCCTCCGCCTTGTAGAAGCCCTTGACCCACCATACGGTGAGTTTTTCCTGCGCGGCAGCGTGGCCTGCCGACAGCAGGCCCAGCGCGACCAGCGTCGGCGCAATCAGCGACTTGACGAGTTTCATGGTTGGTGTCTCCTTCTTCTCTTGGGTGGAATTTGCTCGGGGCGCGAGCGTAGGGTGAAAGAACCGGATGCGAACTGCGGACAAACGCGTAGACGGCGCCGATGCGGCCAGCTAACTGGCCTTGAGCCTGGGCGGTGGTCTGCTCAGGCGCGGCAATCGTCGGCGCGAGCCCAGCACGTCCTCGATGTCCTGGCGCGCGCCGTCGATGAGACGGATGATCGCGAGCTCGGCCCTGGCCGGGTCGTGCGCGATCACCGCGTCGAGCACCGCGCGATGCAGCGGCAGCGAAAGCGTGGGGCCGTCGGGCTTGGTGGTCGAAATCTCGAAGCTGGTGCGCAGCAGCGCGTTGAGCACCTTGCTCATCTGCGACAGCATGCGGTTGCCCGCGGCACTCAGCAGGCCGTTGTGAAAGCGCAGGTCGAAGGTGACGTAGTCGCCGCCGTTCTCCACGGCTTCCTTCATGCCCGCGAAGGCGCTTTCTATTTCCTCGATGTCGGTGGCCGTGGCCCGCTCGGCCGCGAGCCTTACTGCCGCCGGCTCCACCACGCGGCGCAGGTCCTGCAGGTCGCGCAGGAACTCGGGCGTGAGCCCCGCGCGCGCCTGCCAGGTAATGACGTCGGGATCGAACCAGTTCCACTTGTCCTTGGGCAGCACGCGCGTGCCGACCTTCGGCCCCGTGACGATCAGGCCCTTGGCCGCCAGCGACTTGATGGCCTCGCGCACCACGGTCCGGCTCACGCCGAGTTCCTCGCCGAGCACGGGCTCGGAGGGGATCGACGCGCCGATCGCATAGCGCCCCGCCACCACGGCTTCACCGAGGAGTTCGAGCGTGCGACCGTGGATGTTCTTGATCATGTGTGATGTGAAATCTGGTATCTCGCCGCTCGAAAACACTAAGGCTCCGGCGCATTGTTCACGCTTATCATATGATGATTGAAACGCTGGATCGGCAGGACAAACCCTGAGGGTCGAGCCCACGCATCGACAACAAAGAGAGACATTTCATGAGCACCGCACCAAAGAAAAAACCCGGTGAACTTCGCAGCCAGCAATGGTTCGGCCGTCATGACCGCGACGGCTTCATCTACCGCAGCTGGATGAAGGGCAAGGGTGTGCCGCACGATCAGTTCGACGGTCGCCCGGTCATCGGCATCTGCAACACCTTCAGCGAACTCACGCCTTGCAATTCGCACTTCCGCACGCTCGCGGAGCAGGTGAAGATCGGCGTGTACGAAGCGGGCGGCTTCCCGCTCGAGTTTCCCGTGATGTCGCTCGGCGAAACGCTGCTGCGCCCCACCGCCATGCTGTATCGCAACCTCGCGAGCATGGACGTGGAAGAAAGCATTCGCGGCAATCCGCTCGACGGCGTGGTGCTGCTCATGGGCTGCGACAAGACCACGCCCGCGCTCATGATGGGCGCGGCCAGCGTCGACCTGCCGACCATCGGCGTGTCGGGCGGCCCGATGCTCTCGGGCAAGTGGCGCGGGCAAGAGCTCGGCTCGGGCACCGGCGTGTGGCAGATGAGCGAGCAGGTGCGCGCCGGCACGCTCAAGCTGCAGGAATTCTTCGAGGCCGAGAGCTGCATGCATCGCAGCCACGGCCACTGCATGACGATGGGCACCGCGAGCACCATGGCCAGCATGGTCGAGTCGCTGGGCATCGGCCTGCCGGGCAACGCGGCCTACCCCGCCGTGGACGGCCGCCGCAACGTGCTGGCACGCCAGGCGGGCAGACGCATCGTCGACATGGTGCATGAAGACATGAACATGTCGAAGATCCTCACGCGCCAGGCCATCGAGAACGCGATCAAGGTCAACGCGGCCATCGGCGGCTCGACCAACCTCGTGATCCACCTGCTGGCCATTGCGGGCCGCATCGGCGTCGACCTCTCGCTCGACGACTTCGACCGTCTCGCCTCCGATCTGCCCTGCCTCGTGAACCTGCAACCCTCGGGCCAGTACCTGATGGAAGACTTCTGCTACGCAGGCGGCCTGCCGGTAGTCATCAAGGAGATCGCCGAGCACCTGCACAAGGACATCCTCACTGTCACCGGCCAGAGCCTGTGGGAGAACGTGAAGGACGCCGAGAACTACGGCCCGCAAGTCATCCGCACGCTGGCGGAGCCCTTCAAGGAAAAGGCCGGCATCTGCGTGCTGCGCGGCAACCTCGCACCCAACGGCGCCATCATCAAGCCGAGCGCGGCCACGCCCGAGCTGCTGGTGCACAAGGGCCGCGCGGTGGTGTTCGAAAGCGCCGAAGACCTGCACAAGCGCATCGACGACGAGAACCTCGACATCGACGAGCACTGCATCATGGTGCTCAAGAACTGCGGCCCCAAGGGCTACCCCGGCATGGCCGAAGCGGGCAACATGCCGCTGCCGCCGAAGGTGCTGCGCAAGGGCATCACCGACATGGTCCGCATCAGCGATGCACGCATGAGCGGCACGGCCTACGGCACAGTGGTTCTGCACACCGCGCCCGAAGCGGCCGCGGGCGGCCCGCTGGCGCTGGTGCAGGACGGCGACATCGTCGAGCTCGACGTGCCGAACCGCAAATTGCATCTGCATGTGAGCGACGAAGAACTGGCCGAGCGCCGTGCGAAGTGGGTGGCACCGAAGGCGCCGCTCGACTCTGGTTACTGGAAGTTGTACGTCGATACAGTTTTGCAGGCTGACCAAGGGGCTGACTTGGCCTTCCTGCGTGGTCGCCGCGGGGCATTCGTGCCGCGCGACAATCACTGAGATGACAAGACTGGTAGCAATCGACTGGGGCACGAGTTCACTGCGCGGCGCACTGCTGGATGCCGGCGGCAAGGTGCTGGAAGAACGCAGCGATGCGCGCGGCATCCTCACGGTGCCCGAAGGCGGTTTCCCCGCCGTCTTCGAGACGCTGTTCGGCGACTGGATGCGCCTTGAGGGCACGCGCTGCCTGATCTCCGGCATGGCCGGCAGCAAGCAGGGCTGGGTGGAAGCGCCCTACTGCGCCTGCCCTGCGGGCCGTGTCGAAGTGGGCCGCAAGATCATCGACATCGATGCCATTCCCGGAGCCCGCATCGCGATCGTGCCGGGCCTGAGCGACGAGCACGCCGGCGTGCCCGACGTGATGCGCGGCGAAGAGGTGCAGATCTTCGGCGCGATGGAGCTCACCGGCCTGAGCGAAGGCGTCTTCGTGCTGCCCGGCACGCACAACAAATGGGCCACGGTAAAAAGGGGCCGCGTCGCGGGCTTTCGCACCTACATGACGGGCGAGTTCTATGCGCTGCTGAGCCAGCACTCGATCCTGGCGCGCACGCTCGATGCATCGGCACCGCTCGACGAAGCCTCGTTCCTCGAAGGTGTGACCCGCTCCGAGAACGGGCACGGCCTGCTGCACAACGCCTTCGGCACGCGCACGCTCGCGCTGTTCGAGCGCATGCCGAAGGAAGAACTCGCGAGCTACCTCTCGGGCCTGCTGATCGGCGAAGAGTTGCGCACGCAGTCGCTGCAGGCGGCCGGCGAGGTGATCCTGATCGGTTCGTCCGCCCTCACCCAGCGCTACACACTGGCCCTGCGCGCCACCGGCGTTGCCACGCGCACGCTGGGGGCCGAAGCCACCTGGGCCGGGCTGCATGCGCTGTCCGGCTTTCTCGATTCCGACAGAATTCCCGCATGAGCACCCCCACACCCCTCGACAAATTCGGCGCCGCGATGCGCGAGCTGCCACTGGTGGCGATCCTGCGCGGCCTCACGCCCGCCGAGGCAGCCGATGTCGGCGACGCCATCGTCGAGCCCGGCTTCCGGCTGCTCGAAGTGCCGCTCAATTCGCCTCAGCCGCTGGAAAGCATCGCGCTGATGCGCAAGCGCTTTCCGCAGGCGCTGGTCGGCGCCGGCACGGTGCTCGGCGCGCGGCAGGTGCGCGAGGTTCATGCGGCCGGCGGCGAGCTGATCGTCTCGCCCAACTTCAACGCCGAAGTCATCGCCGAAGCCGTGCGGCTCGGCATGGTCTGCCTGCCGGGCGTGATGACGCCGACCGAGGCCTTCGGCGCGCTCGCGGCCGGCGCGACCGGGCTCAAGCTGTTCCCGGCCGAACTGGCTTCGCCCGCCGTGGTGAAGGCGCTATTGGCCGTGCTGCCGGCCGGCACGCCGGTGATGCCCGTGGGCGGCATCACGCCCGCGAACATGGCCGAATGGCGCACGGCCGGCGCAGCCGGCTTCGGCATCGGCTCAGCGCTCTACAAGCCCGGTAAGCAGGCCGCGGCGGTGCGCGACGATGCGAAGAAATTCATCGCGGCCTGGACGGGCACAACCCTCGCCTGATCTACGCCCTTCCTCCGCAACAAGAAAAATGGAGAGCCCCTCGATGTCCGCCGATGCCACCTACGCCAGCCCTGCCGTCCGCAAGCTGCGCGAAGACCTCGCCCTGGCCCTGCGCGCCGCCGCCCATCACGGGCTGTCCGAAGGCGTCTGCAACCACTTCAGCGTGATGCTGCCGGGCGCGCAAGACCGCTACCTCATCAACCCGCGCGGGCTGCACTGGAGCGAGATCGGCCCCGACGACATCGTGCTGATCGACGTGCATGGCGAGGTGCTCGCCGGGCGCCATCGCGTGGAGCCCACAGCCCTCTTCATCCACGGCGCGGTGCATCGCATCACGGGTCATGCGGTCGTGCTGCACTGCCACATGCCGTACGCCACGGCGCTCACGATCACGGTCGACCGCGCGCTCGACCCGACCGCGAGCCAGAACGCCATGCGCTACATGAACCGCATCGCCGTCGACGCCGAATACAACGGCCTCGCGCTCGACGACGCGGAGGGTGAACGCATCGCCCGCGCCATGGCGGGCAAGGACGTGGCCTTTCTGGCGAACCACGGCGTGATCGTGGCCGGCGGCAACATCGCCCACGCCTACGACGACCTCTATTACCTCGAGCGCGCCTGCCTGCACCAGGTGATCGCGCAGTCGACTGGGCGTCCGCTGGTGCCGGTCAACGCGAAGCTGGCCGCGCACGTGGCGGCGCAGATCCAGGGCGAGCGCGAGCAGTCGGACCTGTTCTTCGAAGCCCTGCGCCGCATGCTGCCCGCCCCGCGCGGCTGAACTTCCGGCCGATACGGCCAATGGCCTATCCGCGGGACATGTTCCGCGGTGCAAACTCCATTCACAATTGTGTCTTGGCCTTGCTACGTCCTGCGCGCAAGGCGCTTACAGCTCTTCATCCGATTTCGCTCCAGCCTTACACCAACTTCACACAAGGCCGCGAGGATGGGGCTTCCAACCACAACCGGGGGATCACATGAAACAGCTTTCTTTTGCATTCGGCGCCGCGGCCCTTCTGTCGCTGGCCACGCTCACCGTTCCGGCCCAGGCCCATGCGAGCGGAAACTTCATCCAGGCGCAGGTGTATGTCGTGCCCGCACCGCCGCCTCCGCGCCGCTACTACGCACCGCCGCCTCCGCCGCGCCACTATTACGGCCCCGGTTATCGCCGCGACGGCTACTACGACCGCCGCTGGGATGACCGCCGCCACCATGGCGGCCGCCGGGACAACGACGGTGACGGTGTGCCCAACCGTTACGACCGCCGGCCCAACAACCCCCATCGCTATTGATGAAGACCCGGGCCGCTTGCCCGGGTTTTTCGTTCAGGCCGGGGAACCCGCATAGGGCGGCGTCGCGCTCGACAGGGTCTGCTTGAGCTGCCGCGAGACTTCGTCCGCCAGCACCTCGGGCTGCCCCGCCTCAATGCCCGCCAGCGCCTGGCGCGCCACGTCGTCCGGCGAGGACTTGTCGCCCTGCACGTGCGCGGCCATGTCGGTGTCCATGTAGCCCACGTGCAGGCTCGTGACCTGCGTGCCCTGCCCGGCCAGTTCGTTGCGCAGGCCGTTGCTCAGCGACCAGGCCGCCGACTTGGTTGCGCTGTAGGTCGCCACGCTCGGGAAGGTGGTCCAGCTCAGGGCCGACAGCACGTTGATCACACCTCCGCCGCCATTGGCCGCGAGCACGGGCGCGAAGGCCTGCGTCAGCGCCCAGGGGCCGAAGAAGTTGGTTTCGAATTCAGCGCGAGCGGCAGCCAGCGCATCGGGCGAGCCGAGGAAGCTGGAACCGCGCGAGATGCCCGCGTTGTTGACGAGCAGCGTGACGTCGCCGCAGGCACGCACGGCCGCTTCGATCTGCGCCGGCTGCGTCACGTCGAGTGCCACTGGCGTCACGCCGGGCAAGGTGACGCTCTTGGGGTCGCGCGCCGCGCCATAGACCTTGCGTGCGCCTGCTGCCAGCGCTGCCTTCGCAAAGGCGAGACCGAGGCCGCGATTGGCGCCAGTGATGAAGACCACGGAGTCCTTGATTTTCATGATGAGTCTTTCGTTGATGGAAATCGTTGAAAACTGTTCTCAGGCCTGCACCACGCGCCGTAGCAGGCCGCTGGTGGTGCGCGGCCAGCCCACGCGGCCGAACCAGGCGCCGCCCGCGATGGCCGATGCGATCACGATGCCGTACACCACGAGTGCCACGCCCTGCGCCGCGAACACGCCGGTGAGCCCGCCGCCCCAGCGCAGCGCCAGCCAGCCGCCCGTGCCGGCAACCGCCAGGCGCGCGATGTTGCCCAGCACCGGCCACAACAGCCGCCCCGCGCCCTGCGACGCGAAATACAGCACCAGCCCGACACCGAAGAAGCCATACAGCGGCCCCACCACGCGCAGGTAGTGCGCGCCGGTTTCGAGCATGGCTGGGTCATTGCCGAACAGCAGCAGCCACGGGCGCGGGAACAGTGCGGCCGCAATGCCGATGGTCTCGGTCAGCGCAAAGGCCAGCGCCGCGCCGGCCCAGGTGGCACGCAGCGCACGCTCGCGCTGCCCGGCGCCCATGCAGGTGCCGACCATCGCCACCAGCGGCGCGCCCAGCCCGAACACCAGGGGCACCAGCAGGTATTCGAGCCGCGAGGCCGTGCCGTAGCCAGCCAGCGCGCCCGAGCCGAAGTGCCCCGTCAGCGCAGTGGCAATGCCGATCGACAGGTTGGTCGCCACCGTCGACACCGCGCCCACCAGCCCGATGCGCAGGATGTCGCGGAACAGCGGCCAGCGCAGCTTGAGCGCGGCCAGCGTGGGCCGCAGCAAACTGCGCGGCGAGCGCAGGTAGACGATGAGCGCGATGGAGCCCAGCAGGTAGTACAGCAGCAGCGCCATCGCGCCGCCCGCGATGCCCATGCCCGGCAGCGGCCCGACGCCGAAGATCAGCAGCGGCGACGCCGGAATGAGGAACACCACGCCCACCACCGTCACGTTGGCCGGCACCGACATGTTGCCGGTGCCGCGGATGATGGCCGAGAGCGAGTTGAAGAGCCACACCAGCGTCGCGCCCGCGAACACCCAGTTCGAGTACGTGAGCGCCGCGTCGAGCGCGGCCCCGGTGCCGCCCATGATTCCGTACAACCAGCGCCCGCCCAGCAGCAGCGCCAGCGTGAAGCACAGGCCGAAGCCCAGCGCGATGACGATGGCGTGCCACACCAGCGCGTCGGCATCGGCGCGGCGGCGTGCGCCGAGCGCACGGGCGATCGACGAAGCGATGCCGCCTCCCATCGCGCCGCTCGATGTCATCTGCATCAGCATGACGATGGGGAACACCAGTGCCATGCCCGCGAGCGCATTGGTGCCGAGCTTGCCGACGAAGTAGGTTTCGATGAGGCCGACGGAGGCCTGCGCCACCATCACCAGCACGTTGGGTGCAGCAAGGCGCAGCAGCGTGGGAACGATGGGGGCTTCGAGCAGGCGGCGCGTGCGCGGGTCGAGTTCAGTGGCGCTGTTTGGTGCGGTCATGGCGGGAACCCTGGTGCGTTCAGGCACGGGCCGCGGCGGAAGGCGTGACCGGCGAGCCGGCCTTCGCCGCCGGGCGGCGGATCATCATCACGATCAGCGCCGCCACCAGGCAGGCCGCGCCGGCCGCGTAGAGCGCCGGTGTGTAGGTCAGCAGCAGCGTGCGAGCAAAGCCGGCGCCGTAGGCAGCCGTGGCGGCGCCCAGCTGGTGCGCGGCAAAGACCCAGCCGAACACCAGGCCGACCTTGGCGGGGCCGAAGGCGGCGCCCGCGAGTTTGACGGTCGGCGGCACGGTGGCGATCCAATCGAGGCCGTAGAACATCGCGAAGATGCCCAGGCCGTAGATGGTGAACTCCGAATGCGGCAGCCAGAACAGCGACAGCCCGCGCAGGCCGTAGTACCAGAACAGCAGCTTGCGGTTGTCATAGCGGTCCGACAGCCAGCCCGAGAGGATGGTGCCGACGAAGTCGAAGGCGCCCATCATCGCGAGCACCGAGGCAGCGGGCACCGCGCCCATGCCGTTGTCGCCGCACAGCGAGATGAAGTGCGTCTGCACGAGTCCGTTGGTGCTCAGGCCGCAGATGAAGAAGGTGCCGGCCAGGATCCAGAAGGTGCGGTTGGTCGACACCTCCTTCAGCACGCGGAACGGCGTGGCGAAGTTCATCGCTGGCGCGGCGGCGGCCGGCGCTGCCGGCTGCGTGCCGGGCAGTTCACCGTAAGGCAGCAGGCCGATGTCCGAAGGCCGGTTGCGCATGAGGCACAGCGCCAGCACGCCGATGAGGATGCTGCCGATCACGATCGGCACGATGGCCGAGCGCCAGCCCCAGTGTTCGATCATCCAGGCCGCGAACGGCAGGAAGGCCAGCTGCCCGGTCGCAGAACTGGCCGTGAGCATGCCGATCACCAGCCCGCGCCGCGCGACGAACCACCGGTTCGCCACCACCGCGCCGAGCACCAGCGCCGTCATGCCGGTGCCCAGGCCCAGCATCAGGCTCCACAGCACGAACAGCTGCCACAGCTGCGAGGCCATGGTGACCAGCGCCATGCCCATGCCTACGAGCGCAAGGCCGGTGCAGATCACCGCGCGCAGGCCGTAGCGTTCCATCAGCACCGCGGCGAACGGCCCCATGAGGCCGAACAGCGCGAAACGCAGCGCGAGCGCCGAGGAGATCTGTTCGGTGCTCCAGCCGAACTCCTTGCCCAGCGGCTGCAGCATGGCGCCCGGCAGGCCCAGCGCGGCCGACATGGTCAGCATGGTCAGGAAGGTGATGGCGGCGACGATCCATCCGTAGTGGATGCCGCGGCGCTGGAGCCATGCGGAAACGGGGGTGGCGAACATGGGACCTCTGCTGTTGGAATGAGATGTGGAGGAAAAAAGGAAAACGGGTAGCCGCGCGTGACTGCTCGCGTGACGCGGTGTTGGGAAAGCGGTTAGGGGCGGGTCAGTCGTCGCCGTCGGGCACGTCTTCGGCGCCCAGCAGTTCCATCGACTCGTCGATCAGCAGGTGCAGCGCCAGCACGCGCTCCACACCCAGCAGCGCATTGAGCTTTTGCTGCGCGGTCTTCCAGTGGGCCAGCGCCTCGCGCCGTTTTTCTTCGCCCTCGGGCGTGACATGCACCAGCCGGCTGCGCGCATCGGCGCCGGCGGTCTGCGCGACCAGGCCCGCGACGATCAGCGGCTGCAGGTTGCGGCTCAGGGTCGAGGCGGTCATCTTGAGTTCGCCCGCCAGGTCGACCGGCCGCGAAGGGCCGAGCCGCGCGAGATTCGACAGCAGCGAGTACTGCGTGGTCTTCAAGCCGCTCTTCGACACCTCGGCGTCGTAGAACTGCGAAAGACGGCGCGAAAGCTGGCGCACCTTGAAGCTGGTGCAGCCGCGTGGCTTGGTGGGGGTGTCCATGGGATATTATTGTATGTGCAACTATTGCATATGCAACTACCACCCTACACCAAAGCCCCCAGAAGGAACACAGGCATGACACAAAACCCCAACCAGCTCGAAACCTGGATCGCCGAAGAACGCCGTATCGCCGAGCGCCTTGACGCCGGCCCAGGCCCCGGCCTAGCCCGCCCCGAACAGATCGCGGGCAAGACCGGCCTCGAAGTGATGCAGGCGATGCTGAACGGCGACATTCCCTACGCAGCCATCGCCAAGACGCTGGACTTCACGATCCTCGAAGTGCGCCAGGGCGTGGCCATCTTCCAGGGCACGCCGCTGCCGCAGCACCTGAACCCGCTAGGCACCATCCACGGCGGCTGGGTCGCGACGATGCTCGACTCGGCCCTGGGCTGCTCAGTGCACACGATGATGCCGCCCGGGCGCGCCTACACCACCGCCGAGCTGAGCGTGAACTACGTGAAGGGCCTCACGCCCAAGGTGCAGCGCGTGCGCGCCGAAGGAAAGGTGATCCATTGCGGCAAGCAGCTTGCCACCGCCGAGGCCCGCCTCTACGGACCCGACGGCACGCTGTTCGCGCACGCCACGACCACCTGCCTGGTGTTCGAGGTGCTGCCAGCACGCTGAGCCCCTGCGCCCGGATTGTCATCGGGTTGGGCGGGAGGGCGTCAGCAGGAGGAAGCGGACGCCATCACATGCTGTTGAGCAGCGCAGGCACCGCACTTTGCAACGAGGCAGTAGGCCTTCGACCTGTAAGTCCAAAGGCGTCGCAACTCACACCTCCAGTGATAATTATTCTCATCCGAGACCTGCAACAGGCCTCGGAGCTTTCCAGAACACCCGCTCCCGGAGGATTCTCATGACCGAACGCTCAAGCGTCCAAGGCCGCGCCGCGCGCGCATTGTTCGCCACCAGCGCCGCCTGGCTTGCCGTCGCCGCCCTGCCCGCACAGGCTGCCGCAGCCGACGAACTCACGCTCTACACGACGCGCGAGCCCGCGCTGATCCAGCCGCTGATCTCGGCCTTCAGTGCGCAGAGCAACATCAAGGTCAACACCGTGTTCGTGAAAGACGGCCTGCTGGAGCGCGTCAAGGCCGAAGGCGCACGCTCGCCGGCCGACGTGCTGATGACGGTGGACATCGGCAACCTCATGGACTTGGTCGACGGCGGCGTGACGCAGCCGGTGAAATCGGCCGCGCTCGAATCGGCCATTCCGGCCAACCTGCGCGGCGCCGACGGCCAGTGGTTCTCGCTCTCGCTGCGCGCGCGTGTGCTGTATGCCGACAAGAGCCTGCCCCTCACGAGTTTCCGCTACGAAGACCTGGCCAGCCCGAAGTACAAGGGCAAGGTCTGCATCCGCGCCGGCCAGCACCCCTACAACACCGCGCTGGTCGCCTCGCTGATCGCGCACGACGGCGAAGCCAAGGCCGAGCAGTGGCTGCGCGGCGTCAAGGCCAACCTGGCACGCAAGGCCACGGGCGGCGACCGCGACGTGGCGCGCGACATCCTCGGTGGCATCTGCGACGTGGGCCTGGCCAACTCGTACTACGTCGGCCAGATGAAGAGCGCCAAGGAAGGCACTGACGCGCGCAAGTGGGGCGACGCCATCAAGGTCGTGCGCCCGACCTTCGCCAATGCAAAAAGCGGCGGCACGCACGTCAACATCAGCGGCGCGGCCGTGGCAAAGAACGCGCCGCAGCGCGCCAACGCGGTCAAGCTGCTCGAGTTCCTGGTGTCGGAACCGGCGCAGTCGCTGTACGCGCAGACCAACTATGAATACCCGGTGCGCAAGGGAGTGGCACTCGACCCGATCATCGGCCAGACCATCGGCGAGCTGAAGGTCGATCCGCTGCCGCTGACCGAGATCGCGAAGTACCGCAAGCAGGCCAGCGCCCTGGTGGACAAGGTCGGCTTCGACCAGTGACATGAATGGCCGGGCACGCCTTGCCGGCGACTGAATGCTGACAGCGCGGCGCCAGCCGCCGGGCCTGCGCGCCGCGGGCCCGGCGTGGCGCTGCGCGTCGTTCCTCATTGCCATCGGCGTGCTCGCGCCGGTGCTCACGCTGGCGTGGCTCGCGTTCGGTTCGGGCGTCGGCCACTGGGGTCCGCTGTTCGCACATGTACTACCGCAGGCGGCGCTCAACACGGCCTTGCTGCTTACGGGGGTGGGCGCACTGGTGCTGGTGATCGGCACCGGCTGCGCGTGGCTGGTAACGGCGCACGACTTTCCAGGGCGCGGCGTGCTGCACTGGGCGCTGCTGCTGCCACTGGCCATGCCGACCTACATCGTCGCCTTCGCGTACCTCGACCTGCTGCACCCCATCGGCCCTCTGCAGGGCGCGATCCGCTGGGTGCTGGGCTTCGACAGCCCGCGCCAGTTCCGCCTGCCCGACCTGCGCTCGGCGCCTGGTGCGATCTTCGTGCTGGGCTTCGTGCTCTACCCGTACGTCTACATGACGGCTCGCGCGATGTTCATGACGCAGCCGGCGCACCTGATGGAAGCGGCGCGCATGCTCGGCGAAAGCCGGCGCGGCGCGTTCTTTCGCGTGGCACTGCCGCTGGCGCGACCGGCGCTGGCCGTGGGACTGAGCCTCGCGCTGCTCGAAACGCTCAATGACATCGGCGCTTCTGAATTCCTGGGCGTGAACACCTTGACGGTGGCGGTCTACACCACGTGGATCACGCGCTCCGACCTGGCCGGAGCAGCGCAGATTGCGTGCGCGATGCTGTTCGTGGTGGTGGCGCTGGTCTGGCTCGAACGCAACGGCCGGCAGCACCAGCGCTTCGGTTCGGCACAACGCATGCGCGCGGTGCAGCCACGGCGCCTGCATGGCGGCGCGGCCTGGGCTGCGACTGTGACGGCAGCGACGCCCGTGCTGATCGGCTTCGTGGCTCCTGCGCTCTACCTCGTCTGCGAAAGCGCCAAGCGGCTGCAACAGGGCGGTGGCGTTTCCCGGGGTCTGATCGCGAGCCTCGGCAACACGCTGGCGCTGGCTTCGGGCGTCACCGTGGTCGCGGTGGCGGCGGGGCTGGTCGTCGCCTGGGCTTCGCGCAGCCAGGGCTCAAGCCTCAACCGTGCGCGCTGGCAGGCGCGTGTAGCAACACTGGGCTATGCGGTGCCGGGCACGGTGCTGGCCATCGGGCTGCTCACGCCTGCGCTGGCCTTCGATGCCGCTCTGGCCACCGCGCTCGGCTGGCAGGGCCTGCCGCTGATGGGCGCCGGCGTCGTGCTGGTCGTGGCCTGCGCGATCCGATTTCTTGCGATGCCCGTGGGCGGCATCGAGGCCGGCCTCGCGCGCATTCCCCCCGCCATCGAGCAGGCCTCACGCCTGCTTGGCGAAACCACCGCCGGCACGCTGCGCCGCGTGCACCTGCCGTTGCTGCGCCCCGCCATGGCTGCAGCCGCGCTGCTGGTGTTCGTCGACGCGATGAAGGAGCTGCCGGCCACGCTGCTGCTGCGGCCCGCCAACTTCGACACCCTCGCCACCTGGCTCTATGCCGAGGCCGCGCGCGGCACGTATGAAGAAGGCGCAATTGCCGCGCTCGCGATCGTGCTGGCCGGCCTGCTGCCCGTCGTGCTGCTTGCGCGCAACCAGCTGGGCACGTCCTCGCTCACACCCGGCCCCGACAAGACATGAGTTCTCCCCTGCACATCGATGCGATCCAGCTCGCCTACGACACACCGCGCGGCCTGCACACGGTCGTCGATGGCTTCTCGCTGGCATTGAACGCGGGCGACATCGGCTGCCTGTTCGGCCCCTCGGGCTGCGGCAAGACGACGGTGCTGCGCGCCATCGCCGGCTTCGAGCCCGTGCGCGCCGGCACCGTCCAGCTCGGCGACGTGCTGCTGTCGTCCGCGCAGAAGCACCTGCCGCCCGAGCAGCGGCGCGTGGGCATGATGTTCCAGGAGTACGCGCTGTTTCCGCATCTGTCGGCCGCGAAGAACGTGGCGTTCGGGCTGCGTCGCCTGGACCGTGCGGCGCAGCAATCGCGCGTCGCAGAAATGCTTGCGCTGGTCGGCCTGGCCGACGCGGGCGAACGCTACCCTCACGAACTCTCCGGCGGCCAGCAGCAACGCATTGCGCTGGCCCGCGCGCTCGCGCCCTCGCCCGCGCTGCTGCTGCTCGACGAGCCGTTCTCCAACCTCGACGGCGGCACGCGCGAGCGACTGACGGCAGAAGTGCGCGGCATCCTGAAGCAGGCCGGCCAGACCGCGATTCTCGTTACGCACAACGAGGCCGAGGCGCACGCCATGGCCGACCGCATCGGCGTGATGCACGGCGGGCGCATCACGCACTGGCTCGACACGGCGGCCTAGCACACAGGGGCCTTTTCTCGAATGGGCTTATCGGGAAAAGGTTGTTCGGGATCGCAAGAATCGCGGCGTTCCAGACACATCCTTCCCAAAGAACGGAAAGCCCCATGACGCGACAAGCCCTCACCCTCGTCAGCCACCTGCTGTGCCCGTACGTGCAGCGCGCCGCGATTGCGCTGAATGAAAAAGACGTGCCCTTCGAGCGCGTCGTGATCGACCTCGCCAACAAGCCCCAGTGGTTCCTCGACATCTCGCCGCTCGGCAAGGTGCCGCTGCTGAAGGTGCAGCGCCCCGATGGCAGCGAGGCCGTGCTGTTCGAAAGCAACGTGATCTGCGAGTACCTCGAAGAAACGCAGCCCGGCGCGCGCCTGCACCCCGAAGACCCGCTCACCCGCGCCGAGCACCGCGCCTGGATGGAGTTCGGCTCGGCCATCCTCGCCGACCTCTGGGGCTACGAGACCACGCAGGACGCAGCCGTGTTCGAGCAGAAGCGCCTCGCGCTCATCGCCAAGTTCGGGCGTGTCGAGGCCGCACTGGGCGAAGGGCCCTACTTCGCAGGCCGCAGCTTCAGCCTCGTCGATGCGGTCTTCGCGCCGGTGTTCCGCTACTTCGAGGTGTTCGATGCGATCAGCGACTCGCACGTCTTCGATGCCCTGCCCAAGGTCGATGCCTGGCGCAAGGCGCTGGCCGCCCGTCCCAGCGTGCGCAACGCCGTGGTGCCTGAGTACCCGCAGCACCTGATGGAATTCCTGCAGCGCCACCAGGCCCACCTGCTGACCCTGGCAGCTTGATCGCCGCGCCGGGAGGCAGACAATAGCGGCCTCCCTTTCCGATCTTTCCCATAACTACACGGCACCACGAGATGCGACTCCTTCACACCATGCTGCGCGTTGGCAACCTCCAGCGCTCCATCGACTTCTACACCAAGGTGCTCGGCATGAACCTGCTGCGCACGTCCGAAAACCCCGAGTACAAATACAGCCTCGCCTTCATCGGCTACGGCAAGGGCAACCCCGACCAGGCCGAGATCGAGCTCACCTACAACTGGGGCACCGAAAGCTACGAACTCGGCTCCGCCTACGGCCACATCGCGCTGGGCGTACCCGATGCGTACGCGGCCTGCGAGAAGATCAAGGCCGCGGGCGGCAACGTGACGCGCGAGGCGGGGCCGGTCAAGGGTGGCACCACGGTGATCGCGTTCGTCACGGACCCTGATGGCTACAAGATCGAGCTGATCCAGCGCGACGAAGGCGCCGCTGGCGGCGGCCTGCGCTGAACCTCGGCGGGGCAGCCCATGGCAAGCACGAAGAAGCAGGCCACGACAACCCGCCATGTCGCGCTGCTGCGCGGCGTGAACGTCAACGGCATCACGATCAAGAGCGCCGATCTGAAGGCGCTCTTCGTCGAACTGGGCTTCGGCGCGGTGCGCACCGTGCTCGCCAGCGGCAACGTGCTGTTCGACACCAGCGAGAGCGACGCCGCCGCGCTGCGCACGCGCATCGAGCAGGCCCTGCGCAAGCGCTTCGGCTACGACGCGTGGATCGTGCTGCTCACGCAGAAGACCGTGGCCGAAATGGCGGCGAGCTACCCCTTCGAGCGCATCGACGAAGAACGCCATCCCTATATCGTGTTCGGCTCCGACGCCGCGATGCTCGATGAAATCGTGGAGAAGGCCGGCACCGTCGATGCTGACGTTGAACAGCTGAAGCGCGGCAAGGGCGTGCTGTACTGGCAATGCCCGCGTGGCGAGAGTCTCGATACGCCGGTGGCCAAGCTGCTCGCCAAGACCCGCTACAAGTCAAGCACCACCACGCGCAACCTGCGCACGGTAGAGAAGCTGCTCACAGACTGATCAGCAGCCCAGCAGGTCCGCCAGCTCGTTGATGTCGCACGCATGCAGGTTGTTGTCCGGCTGCGGCGAAACATCCTTCGGCCTGGCGCGGCCGAATTCATGCGGGCGCTCGATGTACGCGGTCTTCAGGCCGCAGGTGCGCGCGGCGGCCAGGTCGTCGTGGTGCGCGGCGGCCAGCATCACCTGCCCGGGCGTTGCGTCGAACACGCCCGCCACGCCGAGGTAGGTTCGCGGGTCGGGCTTGTAGGCCTTGAACACTTCGGCCGACAGCACGCAGTCCCAGGGCAGGCCGGCGCGCTTGGCCATTTCGGTGAGCAGGCCGATGTTGCCGTTCGACAGCGTGCAGATGGTGAACTTCTTCTTGAGCCGCGTGAGCCCGGCCACCGAATCGGGCCACGCCGGCAGTCGATGCCAGGCACGGCTCAGGTCGCGCTTGGCGGCGGTGTCGAGGCGGTCGGCCAGGCTGAAGTCGTGCAGCACCTGTTCGAGCATGCTCAGGTGCAGTTCGTCGAGCAGCGTGAAGCCGCCCTCGCCCGCGGCGATGCGCTCCATCACTGCCTTCATCGCGGGCTGGTAGCCGGCACGCCATGCCAACGCGAAGGCTGCGCCGTCCACGCCCGGCAGTGCGCTCTCGGCCTCGGCGGCAATGCCGCTGTGCCAGTCGACCACCGTGCCGAAAACGTCGAACGCGATGACCTTGAGGTCGCTCGCGTCGAAATCAGCGCCGCTCATGGCGATGCTCAGCGCGGCAGCTGGCTCGCGGCGCGTGCCAGTTGCTCGATGCGCGCCCAGTCGCCGTCACGGATCGCGTCGGTCGGCACGATCCACGAACCGCCCACGCAGGCCACGTTCGACAGCGCGAGAAACTCGGCCGCGTTGCCCGCATGGATGCCGCCCGTCGGGCAGAAGGTGACGTCGCCGAACGGCCCCTGCCAGGCCTTGAGCATCGGCAGGCCACCAGCCTGCAGCGCGGGGAAGAACTTCAGCTGCGTGTAGCCGTCTTCCTGCGCGGTCATGATTTCGCTGCCGGTGGCCACGCCGGGCAGCAGCGGCAGGCCGAGGTCGTGGCAGGCCTTGCCAACCGCGCGCGTGTAGCCCGGGCTCACGCCGAACTTGGCACCGGCCAGCGCCGAGGCTTGCGCATCGGCTGCGCTGCGGATGGTGCCGGCGCCGGCCACGGCTTCGGGCACGTCCTTGGCGATGGCCTCGATGCATTGCAGCGCCTGCGGCGTGCGCAGCGTGACTTCGAGCATGCGGATACCGCCGGCCACCAGCGCGCGCGCCAGCGGCACGGCGTCTTTCACGTCGTTCAGCACGATGACCGGGATGACCGGGGCGTCGCGCATCACGTCCAGCGCGGTGAGTTTTTCGTTCATAGCCATGAGCAGGCTCCTTCTTCTGCGGTAAGTGCGTTACGGCGCATGCCGGCGAACAGTTCACGGCCGAGGCCGTGTCCGTCGGCGATGCGCTGCGCTTCGGGTTGCGTTGCGGTCTCGCGCGCTGCCCATTCGTCTTCGGGCAGCAACACGGCGAGCGTACCCGCGACGGAGTCGAGGCGGATCAGGTCGCCGTCGCGCACCTTGGCGAGCGGGCCGCCCGCTGCCGCTTCGGGCGAGACGTGGATCGCGGCCGGAATCTTGCCCGACGCGCCGCTCATGCGGCCATCGGTGACCAGCGCCACGCGGAACCCCTTGCCCTGCAGCACCGACAGCGGCGGCGTGAGCTTGTGCAGCTCGGGCATGCCGTTGGCCTGCGGGCCCTGCCAGCGCACCACGCAGACCACGTCGCGCTCGAGTTCCCCGGCCGTGAATGCCTTCTGCAGCGCAGCCTGCGAGTCGAACACGCGCGCCGGGGCTTCGATGACGTGGCGGTCGTCGGGCACCGAGGACACCTTGATGACGCTGCGGCCGAGGTTGCCACTCAGCAGCTTCAGGCCGCCAGTGGCGCTGAACGGGCTCGCGACCGTGCGCGTGACGGCTTCGTTCTTCAGGGGCGCGGCGGGGGTCCATTGCAGGCGGTGCTCGCCCGCATCGCCTGCCAGCGCCGGAATGTTCGCGAATTCACGGATGCCGCCCGAACGCACCGTCAGCACGTCGGCATGCATGAGGCCGGCATCGACCAGTTCGCCGATCACGAAGCCGGGGCCGCCCGAGGCCTGGAACTCGTTCACGTCGGCGCTGCCGTTGGGATACACGCGGCTCAGCAGCGGCACCACGTCGGAGAGCTTGGAGAAGTCGTCCCAGTCGATCAGGATGCCGGCAGCGCGCGCCACGGCCACCCAGTGGATCAGGTGGTTGGTGGAGCCGCCCGTGGCGAGCAGGGCGACCATGGCGTTGACGATGCAGCGCTCGTCGACCATCTCGCCGATGGGCGGGCAATTGAATGCTGCCTCGCCCGCCTTGCCCAGCACAGTGCGCACGGCCTCGCGCGTGAGCGTTTCGCGCATCGCGTCGCCGGGCTGGATGAAGGCCGTGCCGGGCACGTGCAGGCCCATGGCTTCGAGCAGCATCTGGTTGCTGTTGGCGGTGCCGTAGAAGGTGCAGGTGCCCACCGTGTGATAGGCGGCCATCTCGGCGTCGAGCAGGCCCTGGCGGCCCACAAGGCCCTGCGCCGCCTGTTCGCGCACCTTCGACTTGGCGCCGTTCGACAGGCCCGAGGGCATCGGGCCGGCCGGCACGAACACGGTCGGCAAGTGGCCGAAGTGCAGCGCGCCGATCAGGAGGCCCGGCACGATCTTGTCGCACACGCCGAGCAACAGCGCCGCATCGAACATGTCGTGCGTGAGCGCGACGGCGGTGCTCATGGCGATCAGGTCGCGGCTGAACAGGCTCAGCTCCATGCCGGGCGTGCCTTGCGTGACGCCGTCGCACATGGCGGGTACGCCGCCGGCCACCTGCGCGGTGGCGCCGAGGCGGCGGGCCTCCTGCTTGATGATGTCCGGGTAGCCCTGGTACGGCGCGTGGGCCGAGAGCATGTCGTTGTAGGCGGTGACGATGCCGATGTTGGGTGCGCGCTCGGTCACCACGCGGAATTTGTCGTTGGCCGGGATGCCGGCCACGGCGTGCGCCACGTTGGCGCAGCCCATGCGGTCGGAGCCGCGGTCGCGGGCGCGGATTTCGGCAAGGCGGGTGAGGTAGGCGCCGCGCAGCCCCTGGCTGCGCTCGCGGATGCGATCGGTAACGTCGCGGACGGTGGGGTTTGTGCTGCTGCTCATGGGGGTACGTGGCTCTTGCTGCATGTCGCCAGGGCGACTGTGGGCCTGGAGGCCCATGGTAACAAGCCGGGCGCGAAAGCCCGATGAAATCCGGGCGCCAGGCAATACGAATTTACCCATTCGAGCCTTGCAGGGAGGCGCACGCAAAAAAGCCCGGCGTTACCGGGCTTCTTCTCTGATCTGGCAATCGGAGCGCGTGGCGCTCAGTCGACCAGCTTCACCTCGACACGGCGAGCCTCGGCGTTGTTGCCAGTGCCGGCCGTCACGGCGGGCTTCTGCAGGTCGACCTTGGCCGCCGGAACGCCCAGGCCCACGAGCACGTCGCGCACCATCTCGGCGCGCTTCTTCGCGAGCTGTTCGTTGATGGCGGCGTCGCCGGTGGTGTCGTGGAAGCCCGAGATCACCGCCTTGCGGCCGCTTTCGACGCCCTTGATGACCGCGGCCAGTGCTTCGGCGGCGCCCGGTGCGAGATCGGCGCTGCCGGTCGCGAAGTAGAAGCTCACCACGCCATCGACCACGCGGACGCTGGCGCCGTCGGGGATCGTGACCGTCACCGTCTCTGTGACCTCGGCCACCTTGGGCGCCGCTCCGGGTGCGGGCGCCGAGATTGTCACTGCCGCAGCGGGCTTGGCGGCCGCCGGGTTGTGCCCCTTGTGCCAGAGCACGATGCCCACCACGAAGAAGATCACCAGGGCGATCAGCGCCATGACGAATCCGATGATGAAATTCTGCTGGCTGTCGTCGTCGCTCATTGCGGGTCTTGCTCCGTAGGAAAGAGGTCGGTAAATAATGGTGCGGTGAACCATGATCAGGAAATTGTAGGCGTCGGCCCTGACACCCCCGTGTCGGACCCTGCGCCGAACCCCGGTCCGCCGGGACTCGACCCCATGCCCAAGCCCCTGCGCGACCCGCAGCCGATGCTCGAGCGCGCCATCGCCGACTGGGGCGGACATGAGGACCTCTGGCTCTTCGGCTACGGCTCGCTGATATGGCGGCCCGAGTTCGGCTTTACCGAGCGCCGGCCGGCCTGGGTGCACGGCTGGCACCGCGCGCTGAAGATGTGGAGCCGCGTGAACCGCGGCAGCGTGCAGACACCGGGCCTCGTGTTCGGACTGCTCTCGGGCGGCAGCTGCCGCGGCATGGTGTTCCGCGTGCCGAAGGCCGAGGGCCTCGAAACCCTGCGCCGGCTCTGGCTGCGCGAGATGCCGACCGGCGTGTACGACCCCAGGTGGCTGCAATGCGGCACGGCCGAAGGCCATGTGCGCGCGCTGGCGTTCACGCTCTCGCGGCGCAGCCCCAACTTCACGGGCGAGCTCAGCGACGAGCGCTACCGCCACATCTTCGCCCACGCGGTGGGCCGCTACGGCAGCTCGCTCGACTACGCGCAGCAGACGCTGCTGGAGCTGCAGCGGCATTCGATCCACGACGCGGCGCTGGCGCGGCTGGTGGCGCTGGCCGCGGCGAAGGAACAGGAGCAGCGCCAGTCAGGGAACGCTGCTGATTGCGATGCACCGCAGGCTCCGGTATATGTTCCGGGGTCTCCAGACAAATCCGAATCCTCCCAACCTTCCGGACCCTCCAAGGAAAACACATGAACCAACGTCGTCTCATCGCCACCGGCGCCGCCCTCCTCGCCTCGGCCCTCCTGGCCGCCTGCGGCAGCATGGGCGGCAAGCCGAGCACGGCCGTCGAACTGGTGCCGACAGCCGCGATCACGCCCAACCCGACGCGCGGCACGGTGACCTTCACCGCCCTCGAGCATGGCGTGCGCGTGTCGGGCGAGGTGCGCGGCCTGGTGCCGGGCAGCGAGCACGGCTTCCACATCCACGAAAAGGGCGACTGCGGCGACAACGGCAATGCCTCGGGCGGCCACTTCAACCCGACCGGCGGCACGCACGGCAAGTTCGCCGCGCCAGGCAGCCATGCCGGCGAACTGCCGAGCCTGCGCGCCGACGCCAACGGCATGGCACGCTTCAGCGTGGAAGACCACGCGATCTCGCTGACCCCGGGCGCTGCCAACAGCGTGGTCGGCCGTGCGCTGGTGGTGCACCGCGACCCCGACGATTTCACGACGCAGCCGGCAGGCAACTCGGGCCCGCGCATCGCCTGCGCCGTGATCGCCAAGCCCTGATCAAATAGAAAAGGCTAGGCGTTCACGCGCGCCAGCCACAGCGCCTCGGCCTGCGCCAGCGCCTCGGGCGTGTCGATGTCGGTGACCACGCCGACATCGTCCACCGCCAGGTCGGCAACCGAATCGATGGCGCGCATCGACCGCAGGATGGACGATGCGCCGAGGCCTCCCTCCAAGGTAGCGAGTTGCGCGCCGCACCCGGCGGCAAAGCCCACCGGATGCCCGCGCTCTCCCCGGTACTGCGGCTGCACGGCATTCACCCGGCCGCCAAGGGCGGCTGCAACCGCCTGCAGCGTCGCGGGCAGCACCAGCGGCAGGTCGCCCGGCAGGATCAGCCAGCCCTGCGCATCGGACGTGGCGCGCACGGCAGCCGCGATCGAGTCGCCCATGCCGGGGTGCCCAGCGTCTTCCACATGCCACGGCAGGCCGCTGGCGCGCACCGCGTCGATCGTGCGCTCCAGCACCGGCTTGCCGGCGAGCAGAGCCTTCAGCTTCGATCCCGTGCCGCCGGCCGCGATGAAGCGCTCGCCGCGGCCCGAGGCCAGCACGATCACTACCGGGGAATTCGCCTTCTGTGTCGTCATGGGCCGAGTATGTGCGCAACAATCCCGGCATGACTTCCCCTCTCTCCAATGACGCACTGGCGGCACTGCGCAAGAGCTACGAGCGAGCCGAGCTCGGCGAGGCCCACAGCGCCGGCGATCCGCTGAAGCAGTTCGAACGCTGGCTCACCGAAGCCATCGACGCGCAGGTGCCCGAGCCCAACGCGATGACGCTGTGCACCGTGGGCAGCGACCTGCGGCCGTCGAGCCGCATCGTTCTCATCAAGGGCTACGACGCGCGCGGCATCGTCTGGTACACCAACTACGAAAGCCGCAAGGGCCGCGAGCTGTCGGGCAATCCGTATGCGTCGCTGCAGTTCCACTGGGTCGAGCTGGAGCGCGTGGTGCGCATCGAGGGCCGCGTCGGGAAGGCGGGCGCCGAAGAGAGCGACGCCTACTTCGCAAGCCGACCGCTCGACTCGCGCATCGGCGCCTGGGCCAGCCCGCAGAGCGAAGTGATCAGCGGACGCGACGTGCTGGTGAAAAACGCGGCCGTGTTCGCGGCCAAGCACCTGCTCTCGCCGCCGCGCCCACCGCATTGGGGCGGCTACCGGCTGGTGCCCGACCGCTGGGAATTCTGGCAAGGCCGCAAGAGCCGGCTGCACGACCGGCTGCGCTACCGGCTCGAAGGCAGCGACTGGGTGCGCGAGCGCCTCGCCCCCTGAGCCGCGTCGTCAGGCCTCGCAGCCGACCACCTTGAATTCGACGCGCCGGTCCAGCGCGTCGCTCGCATCGTCGGCCCCCGTTCCGACGATGTTCTCGCGAAAGCCCATGCCCGATTCGCGCAGCTTCTTCGACAGCGGCGGCGCCTCGCCCACCAGCCGGGCCTTCACGCTCACCGCGCGCTGCAGCGACAGCCGCTCGTTCACCGCCTCCGAGCCCGTGCGGCTCGTGTGGCCCGTGACCACCACGCACGAATCGATCTGCGCCGCCTGCCGCGCGATCTGGCGCAGCCACATCGGATAGGCGGTGCTGATCTTCGGGTCGGAGAGGAAGTCGGTCGAGCCCGGCTTGAACAGGAACTTCACGCTCAGGTTGTTGGTTTCGAGCCCCAGGCGCGCGATGGTGCCGAAGGTCTTCTCGGCATCGGCAGTGCGGCCGAGCTGCGATTGCGTGAGGTACAGCCCGCTGTAGATGCGCAGCTGCTGGCCGTCGGGCCGTTTCGACGCGGCCTCGTAGCGGCTCAGCGCCTCGCTCATGCGGCCGGCCTCGTAGGCAGCGGTGGCTTCCTGCAGCACGGTCGAGGTCGGCAGGCGCTCCAGGTACAGCGCGTCGGCGGCCTGGCCGGGTTGGGTTTCGGCGGTGCGGATGTAGCCCTCGACGCCGCGGTCCTTGCCGTTCACCGGGCTGTCGCGGAAGAAGGCGGTGGGCCGCGTGTCGAGCGTGGCATCGCTGATGCGCGTGACCGACTGCGCGATCACCACGCCGCTCTTGATCTCGGTCAGCGCAAGGTTCAACCGGTACGGCCCGCCCGAGGCGTCCTTGTCGCGCACCAGCGTGCCGTTCAGCACGTACTGTGCGTTGCCGATTTCGCTGGCGTTGAACGGCGTGACGGTGAACTGCTTGAACTGCGCCTGCATGCGCTGGACGATGCGCTGCTCGGCCACGCGCGTCACCTCGGTCTGCTGGCCGCTCGCGCCTTCGAGCAGCGGGTCGATCACGATGCGGCGCTGCGTGAGCGTCGATTCCACCTTGGCCAGGAAGGCCGGCAGCTTCTGCGTCTGCACCATCAGGTCGTCCACTGCCTGGTTCACGGCCTGGTCGAAAGGCATGGCGTTGCCGGGTGCGGGGCGGTGCGCGCAGGCGGCGGCAAGCACGGCGGCAGCGCACAGCGCGAACACGCGCAGTGCCACGCGGACTCGTTGGGTGGTGGTCGTCATCAGCATTGGCTCCTCAATGTCTTCATGTCCTGGTCCGACAGCGGCTCGCCGACGGCGGCGCGCATGTTGATTTCGCTGCAGCGCTTCGATGGCGTGGGGCGCGGCGCGGCGGCTTCCCGTTGCACCGGCGGCGGTAGCGGCGGCGCGGCTGGCTGCTGTGCGCGCGTCCTGATCACCGGCTTCGGCTTCGACGGCGCCTCGTCGGTCTTTTCAGACTTCTCGGCGGGCGACGGCTCGGCCGGCTCGCGCGGCACGTTCGCCGACAGGCACGGCGTACGGCACGGCTTGGCCGCGCCAGCAGGCTCCGCGGCCTGCGCGGGACGGCCGTGCAGCGCGATCACCATCGCGACCACCGCCATAGCAAGAAGGGGCGAAGAGCGCGCCGGGTGAATCATCAGCCGGCAAATGTAGGGTGCCAGCGGCCCCGCGCCATCTCGCCAAACGGCCACCCTGCCAAACGGCATAGGCGGGCGGCGAAGCGCTCTAAGGCGAAAGTCCGCTCAACGCCAAGGAGAAGAGACCGAAGGACTCAGGGCAGCCATTGCACACACATCATCACGAGCGTGAGCGTGACGAGCCCCAGCACCGTCGACACCGCGACGCTGGCCGTCACCAGGTCTTCGGACGTGCGGTAGCGCTGCGAGAACAGGAACACGTTGGCGCCAATGGGCAGCGCCGCTGCCACAACCATCACCGTGAGCGGAATGCCGCGCACGCCCAGCAGCCAGCCGATGACAGCCACCAGCAGCGGATGCAGCAGGTTCTTCACCAGCGCCTGCACCAGCGCGCCGCGCCAGTGCCGGCCGATGGGCGTGAGCGCGAGCGTGATGCCCACCATCACCAGCGCGATCGGCCCGAAAGCCTGGCCCAGCAACTGGATCGGCTTGTCGATGACCTCGGGCATCACCAGTCCGGTCTGCGCGAACAGCAGGCCCGCGATGATCGGCATCGGCACGGGGTGAATGATGGCGTTGCGCAGCGCGCGCATCACGGTGCGCGCCATCGACGGACGCTTGTCTGCGCCAGCGGCGCCAGCCTGCTCGCGCGCGACGGCCAGCTCCAGCACCACCGTGGCGCTCGTCAGCAGCACCAGCGAATGCAGCGAGATCAACGTGAGCAGTACCACCATGCCCTCCTCGCCGTATGCGAGGCCGATCAGCGCGATGCCGATCATCACGGTGTTGCTGTAGGTGTTGGCCAGCGCGAGCACCGCCGCCGTGCGGTTGAACCCGCGCAGCGCCAGCGTGCCCGCGAACAGCAGGCCCGAGGCGATGAAGTACGCCGCCACGGGCTTGAGGCTCAACTGCTCGACGTGCACCGTGCTCATGGCGCGGAACAGCAGCGCAGGCGCGAGCAGCAGGAAGATGAGATGCGACAGGTCTTTCACCGCATTGCCGCCGATCCAGCGGCGCTTGCCTGCCAGATAGCCGACAGCGATGAGCAGGACGACGGGAAGGAGCGAGGAGATGACGATGGAATTCACTCGGCGAGGATAGCCGAGGGACTCCTTCGTCTTCGCCCGCCCCTTGCGCCCTTAGAACGTCACGCGCAGCCCGACCTTCAGCGTCCGCCCCGGCAACGGCGCGTTCGGATACACCGTCGTCGTCAGGATCGAGGTCGCGCTGTAGGCCAGCTTGTTCGTGATGTTGTCCATGCGCGCATACCAGGTGAGGTTGGCGCGCTGCACCTTCATGCGGTAGGTGATGGCCGCATTCCACAGCGTGTATGCATCGGTTTCGCGCGCACCCACCGACGGAATGCGGTGCTGCGCCGCGTTGTAGTCGAAGCCGAAGCGCGCGCCCCACGGGCCGTTGGCATAGGCCAGCGTTGCGCCCAGGCGCAGCGGCGCGATGCGCGGCAGCGGCTCGCCGGTGTCGAGGTTCTTCGCGCGCACGATGTCGCCGCGCCACTCGAGGTCGAGCGTGCCCGCATCGCCCATGCGTGCGAAGCCGTCAGTGCCCAGCAGGCGCAAGTTGCCGTTGGCCTCGATGCCGGTGAAGCGCGCGCGCACGCCGCTGTAGACGTACTCGGCCAGCGTGTCGGTGGCGCCGGGCTCGGCCACGTTGCCCTCTTCATCGAGGTTGCGCCCCGATGCCGTCAGGCCGATGTAGTTGCTGAAGCGCGTGACATACGCGTTGACGCGTGCCGTGTTGGGGCCCGACTTCCATTGCGCGCCCAGATCGAGGCCGGTCGACTTTTCCTTCTTCAGGTTCGGGTCGCCCACCTCCCATGCGGCCGTTGCCACGTGGGGGCCGTTGGCCAGCAGCTCGTAGTCTTTCGGCGCACGCTCGGTGTAGGCGAGATTCGAAGTCAGCTGCCACTGCGGCGCGAGGTTGACCAGCGCACCGAAGGCCGCGCTGTGCGGATTGAAGGTGCGCTCTCCGACGGCAAAGCGCGTGACCGTCGGATCGTCCGGGTAGCCCAGCGAGCGGATGCGGACCTGCTCGGTGCGCGCACCGAAGCTCAGGCGGCCCCATGAAGTGCCGTATTCCTCGTACATGAACAGCGCGTTGGAGCGCGTGCGGCTGTGCGGCGCAAAGGCCTCCTCGCCGTCGGCAGCGAAGCGGTTGGTTTCGCTGCTGAAGCCGACCAGGCCTTCGAAGTCGCCGATCTTCTGGTGGCGCGCCTCGATGCGCAGGTCGTTGCTCATGTTCGAGAACGTGGTGCCGGCTTCGCCGCCCTCGAACTCGGTGTGGCGGTAGTCGGTGTGGCTCAGCTTCGCGTGGATGCTGCTGATGAAGCCGCCCGGGCGCCACTCGCCTTCGATCGCATAGCGGTCGGACTTCATGCCGATGGTCACGTCGTCTTCAGCCACGGTGCCGTACTTGCTGCGATAGGTGCTGACCGAGGCGCCGATGTAGCCCTGGTCGAAGAACATCGTGCCGCCGACGGCGCCGCCGTGCGCTTCGTTGGCTGAGTTGCAGATCTTGCGCGCAGTCCACGGCGAGCCGGGCTTGCTGCATTCGAGCGTGATCGGCACCGACACGTCTTTCGAGTCGCGGTTGAAGGCGTCGACGTGAATCGCCAGGCGGTCGTTGCCGCCTTCGAGCACCACGCCGCCGTTCTTCTCCTTGTTGCCGGTGGAGTAACCCAGGTCGGCACGGCCGCCGAAGCCGTTGATCGGTTCCGTCGGAATGCGGTTGTCGATCACGTTGACCACGCCGCCGACGGCGCTGCCGCCGTACTGCAGCGCCGAGGGGCCGCGCAGCACTTCGATGCGGTCGGTCACAAGTGCATCGATCGGCACGGCGTGGTCGTAGCTCAGCGCCGAGGCATCGGGCGCGCCGCCGCCGTTCTGCAGGATGCGGATGCGGTCGCCGTCCTGGCCGCGAATGATCGGGCGGCTGGCGTTGGGGCCGAAGTAGCTGCTGCTCACGCCGGGCACGTTATCGAGCGTTTCGCCGAGCGTCGATTGGGAGCGCAGCAGCAGCTTGTCGCCCGACAGGGTGGTGGTCGGCGCGATCAGGTCGCTTGCGCCGAGCGGGTTGCCGGTGACGGTGACTTCGCGCAGGCTGGTGGCGTCGGCGGGTTGGGCCTGGGCAGCATCAGGAGTCTGCGTCTGGGCCTGGGCCTGACTCGCGAAAGCGGCGAGCGAAAGAACGGCAACGCCAATGGCGTTGCGACGGAAGTTATGGGACATGAATGGACACTCGTTGAATCAAGGGACGACCAGCCGCCACCGCGCAAGAAGCGGGTGCAGCAGCCGGAACACAGGGGATTCAGCGAGTGGAAGGCGGGCCGCGCGCGTCGAACAGCGCGACCCAGCGGGCGATGACCTCGCCCTGCAGGAAAGCAAAGGTGGCCGACGGCAGCAGCATCGGCAGCACCACCAGCGGCACGCCGGGCACGCTGGAGCCGTGCGAGAGCTGGTCGTACAGGCGGCACTCGGCGTCGGTGTGCTCGCCGAACAGCCCGGCCAGGTGGTGGCCCGCATGCTTGTGGGCAACCTGCGCGGCCTGCTCCGCAGCGGCCGGCAGGCCCGGCACATGCAGCGAGCGGTGCATCAGCCCCAGCGTGCCCGCGAACCACACCGCGACCATCAGCGCGATGACGAGCGCGCGGGTCGAACGGGTCCGGGGTTGATGGATGGCGAGGTGCACAGGGCGCGAGTCTTGATGGCCGATCAGGCCTTCAGGCGCGAGGCGAAGGTCTTCTGGAACTTCTCGACCTTCGGGCCCACGACGAATGCGCAGTAGCCCTGGTTCGGGTTGTTCAGGAAGTAGTCCTGGTGGTAGGCCTCGGCTGTCGAGTAGTTGGCGAGCTTTGCCACTTCGGTGACGACGGGCGAGTGATAGGTCTTGCTGGCCTCGATCTCGCGGATGACCCCTTCGGCCACCTCTTTCTGGGCGTCGCTGGTGTAGTAGATGCCGCTGCGGTACTGGGTGCCGACGTCGTTGCCCTGGCGGTTGAGCGTGGTCGGGTCGTGCACGACGAAGAAGATTTCGAGGATTTCGCGCAGGCTGATCTGCGCCGGGTCGAATTCGAGCTTCACCACCTCGGCATGGCCGGTGCGGCCGGTGCAGACCTGCTCATAGGTCGGGTTGACGGTCTGGCCGTTGCAATAGCCCGATTCCACGTCCAGCACGCCCTGCACCCGGTCGAACACCGCCTCGGTGCACCAGAAGCAGCCACCGCCCAGCACGATGGTTTCGGTCGGCGACGGTGAAGTGGACATGGTGCTGCTCCGGCAGGTTGGAAAAAGACGAACCCGATATTGTCGCGGCTTGACGTGACGGATGCCGGTCACTACATTACTAACCCGCGAGTCATTAACACCATGCCCACGCCCCGCTCCTTCGTCGAAAAGATCTGCCCGGTGCACGCCAAGCGCGAGCGCCGGAAAGAGGCGCGTCCCGGCGAGCTGCTGGCCGCCGCGCTCGATCTGTTCGTCGAAAAGGGCTTTGCCGCCACCCGTTCCGAGGAAGTGGCGGCGCGTGCCGGCGTCTCCAAGGGCACCCTCTTTCTCTACTTTCCGAGCAAGGAAGAGCTGTTCAAGGCCGTGGTCATGGAAAACCTCGGCGGCCGTTTCACGGAGTGGAATGCCGAGTTCGAGGCCTTCGAAGGCACCACGGCCGAGATGCTGCGCTACTGCATGAACGTGTGGTGGGAGCGCGTCGGCAAGACCCAGGCCTCGGGCCTGACCAAGCTCATGATGAGCGAGGGCGCCAACTTTCCAGAACTGGCGGAGTTCTACCGCCGCGAGGTGGTCCGCCCCGGCCACGAGCTGCTGCGGCGCATTTTCAAGCGCGGCATCGACAGCGGCGAGTTCGCGCCGATGGACATCGACCACGCGATCTACTCGGTGGTGGCGCCCATGGTCTTCCTCATGCTCTGGAAGCATTCGGCCATGGTCTGCGTCGACGGCGCATCGGCTCTCGACCCCGAAAAGTACCTCGCCGTGCAGGCCGACGTGGTGATCAACGGGCTCAGCTCGCACCCCGGAAGGCCGAGCGTGCCGACGGTGTCACCGACGGCACCTAAAATTGAAGGTTTGTCCTGAGCCCACTAGGAAAACCACGCCATGAACCCCACCCCCACCCTCGAGCGCTTGCGCTTCAACATGATCGAACAGCAGATCCGCCCCTGGGATGTGCTGGAAACGGACATCCTCGAACTGCTGGCCGAAATCCACCGCGAAGACTACGTGCCGGAAGAACACCGCACGCTGTCTTTCTTCGACATGGAACTGCCCCTGCTCGACGGCTCCGTGCCCGGCGAATTCATGCTGTCGCCCAAGGTCGAGGCACGCACGCTGCAAGACCTGCACATCCAGAAGCACGAATCGGTGCTCGAGATCGGCACCGGCTCCGGCTTCATGGCCGCCCTGCTGGGCGCCCGCGCCGCCCAGGTGCTGTCGCTTGAAATCAACCCCGTGCTGGCCGCCCGCGCCGCCGAGACGCTGCGCCGCAACGGCGTGACCAACGTCGAAGTGCGCAATGCCGACGGCGCCGTGCCCCTGGCCAGCGGCCCGAGCTTCGACGTGATCGTGCTGAGCGGCTCGGTCGCCCGCATTCCGCAGAACCTGCTGGGTTCGCTCAAGGTCGGCGGCCGCCTCTCGGCCATCGTGGGCGAAGAGCCGATGATGCGCGCCCACTTCGTCACCCGCTCGAGCGAAAGCAAGTGGGACACCATCCAGCCCTGGGACATCGTGGCCCCGCGCCTGCTGAACTTCCCCGAGCCCTCGCGCTTCTCGTTCTGAGCCGGCGGTTGACCGAATGATCGACCAAGTCCGCCCCGCCGACCTTGCCGCCTGGTTCGCCCAGAACGCCGATGCCACCCCCGTGCTGCTCGACGTGCGCGAGCCCTGGGAACTGCAGACGGCGAGCGTCGCTCCCCAGGGCTTCACCCTGGTGGCGATTCCGATGAACGAGATTCCCGGGCGGCTGGCCGAACTGAATGACGGCCAGTCCGAACTTCGAATTGCATGCCTGTGCCATCACGGCGCGCGCAGCCAGCGCGTGGCCGCCTTTTTGAACCAGAACGGCTTTGACCAGCTCGCCAACGTGGCGGGCGGCATCGACGCCTGGTCTTCGCACGACCCCTCGGTCCCGCGCTACTGATTCTTTCTTCAAGGACGTTCAATGCCTTCCAGGCCCCGGCTTTCGCCTCTTTCCGCAGCGCTCGCAAGCATCTTCGCAGCCCTGCTCGCATCGCCGGCCCTGACCCAGGCCCAGACACTGAACGAACTCTATGACGCCGCCCGCGGCTACGACGCCACCTACCAGGGCGCACGGGCCCAGTACGAGGCCAACGTCGCGCGTGCCGCGCAGGCCAAGGCCGGCATCCTTCCCGCCGTGGGGCTCACGGCCGGC
Source organism: Variovorax sp. YR634 (assembly GCF_900106655.1). Taxonomy (NCBI): domain Bacteria; kingdom Pseudomonadati; phylum Pseudomonadota; class Betaproteobacteria; order Burkholderiales; family Comamonadaceae; genus Variovorax; species Variovorax sp. YR634. The sequence continues at coordinate 61,985 of NZ_FNOL01000020.1, read as the reverse complement.
GTGACGCGCAGCGACCTCGACATCGACACTCTCACGGGCAGCGGCCGCGGCACCACCACGCCGCGCGACTTCAACACGCAGAACGTCGGCATCAACGCCACGCAGCCGCTGTACCGACCGGCCAACTGGGCCACGTACGAGCAGGGCAAGCGCCAGGCCGACATCGCGCAGGCGGTGCTCACCATTGCCGAACAAGACCTGATCGTGCGCGTGAGCCAGGCGTACTTCGACGTGCTCGCAAGCCAGGACAGCCTGGCGCTGGTGCGCGCGCAAAAGGTTGCCGTGGCCGAGCAGTTGGCGTCGGCCAAGCGCAACTTCGAGGTCGGCACCTCCACCATCACTGACTCGCGCGAGGCACAGGCCCGCTACGACCTGGTGATCGCGCAGGAGATCGCGGCCGAGAACGACCTGCAGGTGAAGAAGATCGTGCTCGACCAGCTGGTCGGCCGCCCCGGCAGCGTGCCGGTGCCGCTGCGGGTGCCGGTAGTGCTGCCCGCCGCCGTGCCCGCGGACATCAACGCATGGGTCGCGCAGGCTGACGAGGTGCATCCCTCGATCCAGCAGGCCCGCCTGGGCCTCGACGTGGCCGGGCTCGAAGTGGACAAGGCCAAGGCCGGCCACAAGCCCACGCTCGACGCCAACCTGGGCTACAACGTCACGCGCAACCCGACGGGCACCAGCACCAGCACCGTGGGCACCCGCGTCAACGCGACCACAGTCGGCGTGACCTTCAACCTGCCGCTGTTCGCCGGCTTCGCCACCGAAAACCGCATCAAGGAAACGCTGGCGCTCGAAGACCAGTCGCGCAGCGTGCTCGACGGCACCCGCCGCAGCGTGGCGCAGGCCACGCGCGCGGCCTACCTCGGGCTCGTCTCCGGCGCAGGACAGGTGAAGGCGCTGGAAGCAGCCGAGGCATCGAGCCAGAGCGCGCTCGACGCCAACCGGCTCGGCTACCAGGTGGGCGTGCGCATCAACATCGACGTGCTGAACTCGCAAAGCCAGCTGTACCAGACTAAACGCGACCTGGCGCAGGCGCGCTACAACGTGCTGCTGGGCAACCTGAAGCTGCGCCAGGCCAACGGCACGCTGACGACCGACGACATGAATGCGATCAACGCGACGCTGGCGAGCAACGGCAGCGTGCCGGCCGTGCCCTCGGCCACCGGGCCTGATCGCAGCACCACAGTGCCGCCTGCGACAACCGTGACGCCGCCGAGCATTCCGGTGATCCCGCCGGTGCCGGTGCAGCCGTTCAATCCGCCGGCGCCGACGATGCCGACAGCACCCGTGCCGCCGGTGATCCTGAACCCGCCGGTGCGCTGAGCGCGCGCCGCAGTCAGTCCAGCGTGGGCTCGGCCCGCGTTGGCTCTTCGTCCAGCGGCTCGCCTGCCGCCGTCACCGGCTCCGCCGCCTGCGCAATCGCCAGCACCGCGGCCGCAGTGCGCTCGGCAGCCCCGCGGTTCGATGAAGAGAACGCCAGCGCGGCCTGCGCCATCGTGGCGCGGCGCTCGGGGTTCTCGACCAGCTTCAGCGCGGCCGTCACGGCCTGCTCCATGCCCTCGACCCGCAGCGACGCACCGGCCGCCAGCGACAGCTGCGCCGCCTCGGCGAAGTTGAAGGTCGACGGGCCCATGATCACCGGGCAACCGCAGGCGGCCGGCTCGATGAGGTTCTGGCCGCCCAGCGGCTCGAAGCTGCCGCCCAGCAGCGCCACGTCGGCAAGGCCGTAGTACAGCGCCATCTCGCCCAGCGAATCGCCGAGCCAGATCTCGGCGTCGGAAGGCTGGCCCGCCGCGCTGCGGCGCGCGACGGCAAAGCCTTCGGCCTCGATCAGCGCTGCCACTTCGTCGAAGCGCTGCGGATGCCGCGGCACGATCATCCATTGCACGTCGTGCACACGCTTGGCGATCGAGCGGATCGCGCCCTGCTCGGGCGGCACGGGCGAGGTTGCGCCGAAGCGCTTGAGCACTTCGAGCAGCAACCGCTCTTCGCCGTCGCGCGAGCTTGCGAGCACGACCATCGGCTTGGGCAGGCGCTCGCGCAGCGACACCGCCGCGTTCAGCTGGCGCGCATCGGGCGTGGCGTCGAACTTGAGGTTGCCGTAGATGCCGGCCACCTTGGCGCCGAGCGACACCAGGCGGTGCGCATCGGCCTCGGTCTGCGCCCACACGGCGGTGAGCGCCGAGTACGCGGGCCGCGCCAGCCATGCAAGCCGTTCGGCCGAGGCCAGCGATTTCTCGTTGAGCCGCGCGTTGGCCAGCACCAGCGGAATATGGCGCTCGGCGCACGCGGCGGCCATCTCGGGCCAGACCTCGGTTTCCATCAGCACGCCGATGCGTGGCTGGAATTTGTCAAGAAAACGCGCCACCGCGCCCGGCGTGTCCCACGGCTGCCAGACCTGCGTGTCGCCGGGTTCGAGCAGCTTGGCGCCTTCTTCGCGACCGGTGGCGGTGCCATGCGTGAGCAGGATCGGAATGCCCGGGTACTGCCGCCGCAGCTCGGCGATCAGGATGGCGGCCGCGCGCGTCTCGCCGAGCGAAACCGCATGCACCCAGCACTGGGCCTGGCCGGTGGTGGCTTCGTCATAGTGGCCGAAGCGCTCTTCCACGGCCACGCCATAGCCCGGCTCGGCCTCGGCGCGGCGCCGCAGCTTGCGGCGCACTAGCGGTTGCACGACGGTGGTGAAGACGCCGTAGAGGCGAAGCAGCAGGGAACGCACGGGCTCAGTTCAATGGGAGGCTTCAGCCAGCTTGGCGTCGGGCTTGACGGTTCTCAACAGAGCCAGCATCTCGGCTTCGATGCGCTTCAATGCGGCATCGGTCTGGCCTTCGAAGCGCAGCACCAGCACGGGGGTGGTGTTCGAGGCGCGGATCAGGCCGAAGCCATCGGGCCAGTCGACGCGCAAGCCATCGATGGTCGAGACCTTGGCTGGGGCCGCGAAGCTCGCGCCCTTCACGAGCTTGTCGACCACCACGTGCGGCTCGCCTTCGGCGCAGGCCACGTTGAGTTCGGGCGTCGAGAAGCTGGTGGGCAGCGCGTTGAGCACGTCGCTCGCGTTCGGGCTCTTGCTCAGGATCTCGAGCAGCCGGCAGCCCGCATAGGTGCCGTCGTCGAAGCCGAACCACCGCTCCTTGAAGAAGATGTGGCCGCTCATCTCGCCGCCCAGCGGCGAATCGATCTCCTTCATCTTCGCCTTGATCAGCGAATGGCCGGTCTTGAAGATCATCGGCACGCCGCCCGCTGCCTCGATGGCCGGTGCCAGGCGCTGCGAGCACTTCACGTCGTAAATGATGGTGCCGCCGGGCACGCGCGACAGCACGTCCTGTGCAAAGAGTTGCATCTGGCGGTCGGGGAAGATGTTCTGGCCGTCCTTGGTGACGATGCCCAGGCGGTCGCCGTCGCCGTCGAAGGCCAGGCCCAGTTCGGCGTCGCCGGTGGCCAGCGCGGCCATCAGGTCCTTGAGGTTCTCGGGCTTGCTGGGGTCCGGGTGATGGTTGGGGAAGTCGCCGTCGACTTCGCTGAACAGCTCGGTCACTTCGCAGCCGATGGCGCGGAAGATGGCAGGGGCCGACGCACCCGCGATGCCGTTGCCCGAATCGACCACGATCTTCATCGGCCGCGCCAGCTTGATGTCGCCGGCAATGCGCTTGACGTAGGCCTCGGTCACGTCGACCTTGCGCACGCTACCGCCTGGGGCGAGCTGAGCGGTGCCAGCTTCCATGGTCTTGCGCAGGCCCTGGATCTCGTCGCCGTAGATCGCGCGGCCGGCCAGCACCATCTTGAAGCCGTTGTAGTCCTTGGGGTTGTGGCTGCCGGTGACCTGGATGCCGCTCTTGCACAGCGTGTGGGCCGCGAAGTACAGCATCGGGGTGGTGACGGCGCCCACGTCGATCACTTCGACGCCGGTGGCCACCAGGCCCTTGATCAGCGCCTCTGCCAGCGCGGGGCCCGACAGGCGGCCATCGCGACCTACGGCCACCGACTTCTCACCGGCGGCGCGGGCTGCGCTGCCGAAGGCCCTGCCGAGCGCTTCCGCCACCTCCGTATCGAGAGTGACGGGCACGACGCCGCGAATGTCATAGGCCTTGAAGATCGACGCGCTGAGCTGCATGAAAGGCGTTTCCCTGTTGGTTTTGTAAACGGGGCATTGTAGGCAAGGCTCCAGATGCCCACATGTCCGAAAACGGCCAGTTGAAACGAGTCGAAACCGTATCATTTCCCCATGCCTACCAGCCACACCCTCACCGAAGCGCTCGAGAGCGACGCCTGCTACCTGGCGATGAAGACGCATGATGCGCGCTTCGACGGGTCGTTCTTCACCGCCGTGACCTCCACCGGCATCTATTGCCGCCCGGTCTGCCGCGTCAAGCTGCCGCGCCGCGAGAACTGCCGGTTCTTCCGCCACGCGGCACAGGCCGAGGCCGCGGGCTTCCGCCCCTGCCTGCGCTGCCGGCCCGAGCTGGCCCCTCGTGCTTCAGGCGCAGCCAGCTGGTCGACCGAAGACGCCTCGCGCATCCTCGCGCTGCAGGCAGCACGGCTGATCGACGAGCCCGACGCCTGGTCGGAAGACGGCCCGGGCGCGGCGCAGATCGCGGCGCGGCTCGGCGTGAGCGACCGCCACCTGCGGCGCATCTTCGAGGTGCAGTTCGGCGTCTCGCCCCTTCAATATCTGCAGACGCGCCGCCTGCTGGCCGCCAAGCAGCTCATCGCCGACACCCGCCTGCCGATGACGCAGGTGGCGCTGGCCAGCGGCTTCGCCAGCGTGCGGCGCTTCAATGCGGCCTTTCTGGAGCACTACGGCCTGAACCCGAGCGCCCTGCGGCGCGCCGGTGGCGCCACCGTCGAAGGTGGCGAAGGCAAGGCCATCGAGGTGCGGCTGGGCTTTCGCCCGCCCTACGACGCCAACGCGATGCTGGGCTTCTTCGCGCGCCGTGCGCTGCGCGGCGTCGAAGTCGTATCCACGGCGGACGGCAAGGAGCCCGCCAAGGGCAGCACGCCCACCTATGTAAAGCTGACCCGCACGCTGCGCGTCCAGCAAGGCGGACAGGCGCATGCGGGCTGGCTGCAACTGCGCTTCGACCTCGAACGCGAGCAACTGCTGCTGTCGGTCAGCGATTCACTGGCCGCGGTGCTGCCCATCGTCATCAGCCGCGCACGCGCCCTGTTCGACCTCGACGCCGAGCCGATGGCCATCAATGCAGCGCTGCATGCGGCCTTTCCGCATGGCGACGGGCTGCGCGTGCCGGGCACGGTCGACGGCTTCGAGCTGGCGGTGCGCGCGGTGCTGGGCCAGCAGATCACGGTGGCCGCGGCGCGCACGCTGGGCTCGCGGCTGGTCGAGGCCTTCGGCGAGCCACTGGCTACGCCCATCGAGGGGCTGAACCGCCTGTTTCCCACGCCCGCGACCATTGCCGCCGCGAGCGGCGATGCGCTGGGGCAGCTCGGCATCGTGCGGCAGCGGCAGACGGCCCTGCACGCCATCGCACGCGAAGTCGCGTCCGGCAAGCTGGCGCTGCATGCGGGGGCCGACGTGCCTTCGACCATCGCGGCGCTGCAGGAGCTGCCCGGCATCGGCGCCTGGACCGCGCAGTACATCGCGATGCGCGCGCTGCGTTGGCCCGATGCATTTCCGGCCGGCGACGTGGCACTGCAGAAGGCGCTGGGCGTAACCACAGCGCGCGCTGCCAGCGAGGCCTCGCAAGCCTGGCGGCCATGGCGCAGCTACGCAGTGCTGCGGGCGTGGCATGCGCCCTCTTCCACTCCTGCAACCGCCACCGAAACGGCGGCCGCGGAACTCCCTCTCATCACTACGGCAGGCCTCGCCGCCTGAAACGTCATGAAATTCAAGAGCAAAGTCATCTACACCTCGCACATCGACACGCCGCTCGGCGGCATCACGATGGCGGCCACCGACCAGGGCCTGGCCGGCGTCTGGTTCGACCAGCAGCGCCACTGGCCCGACACCAGCGGCTGGATCACGAAGGACGACCACCCCGCGCTGGTCGAGGCGGCCGCGCAGCTGCACGACTACTTCGCCGGCAAGCGCGACAACTTCGACATGAAGCTCGACCTGTCGCACGGCACCGCGTTCCAGCAGAGCGTGTGGCAGCAACTGCTGGCCATTCCGGCGGGCGCCACCACGAGCTATGGCGCGCTCAGCGTCAACGTGGGCAACCCGGCCGCGGTACGCGCCGTTGGCGCGGCCGTGGGGCGCAATCCGATCAGCGTGATCGTGCCTTGCCACCGCGTGCTGGGCGCCGACGGATCGCTGACCGGTTACGCTGGCGGGCTCGACCGCAAGACCGCCCTTCTGGAGCTCGAAGGCGCGCTGTAAGAACATCCAACGAAGAAGAGACAGAGAGCGAAAGACGCATGACCACAACGAACAACAACATCGCAGCCGCCAAGCCCCTCGCACCAACCGCCTGGCTCATCGACCTGGTGCTGCTGGGCGCGCTCTGGGGCGCGTCTTTCCTCTTCATGCGCATCGGCGCGGCGGAGTTCGGCGCGCTGCCGACGGCCGCGGTGCGGGTGGCCATCGCCGCGCTGTTCCTGCTGCCCATCGCGCTGCTGCGCGGCCAGGGACCGTCTCTCGCCAAGCACTGGAAGGCCAGTTTCGCGGTCGGTGTCTTCAACTCGGGCATGCCGTTCGCCCTGTTCTGTTTCGCGCTGCTGACCATCAACACCGGCCTGGCCGCCGTGCTCAATGCCACGACACCGATGTTCGGCGCGCTCGTCGCCTGGGCCTGGTTCCGCGAGCGGCCTGCGGGTTCGCGCATCGTCGGGCTGGTGATCGGCTTTGCCGGCGTGGCAATGCTCGCCAGCCGCAGTGCCGGCCTGCATGCGGGCGCCAGCGGCAATGCCGCGCTCTTCGCGGTGCTGGCCTGCCTGGGTGCATGCCTTTGCTACGGCATCTCGGCCAGCGCCACGCGGGCCCACCTGGGCGGCGTGCCCGCGCTCACCACAGCCACCGGCAGCCAGATCGGCGCCACGCTGTTCCTCGCCCTGCCCGCCTTCTGGCTCTGGCCCGCGCAGATGCCCAGCCTGCGCGCGTGGCTCGCGCTGCTGGCGCTCGGCATCGCCTGCACGGGCGTCGCCTACATCCTGTTCTTCCGGCTGATCGAACGCGCCGGCCCGGCGCGCGCGCTGACGGTGACCTTCCTGGTGCCGGTGTTCGCGCTGTTCTACGGCGCGGTCTTCCTCGGCGAGAACATCACGCAGTGGATGCTGATCTGCGCGGCCGTCATCGTCTGCGGCGTGGCGCTGTCGACGGGCATCGTCAAGCTGGGCTCGCCCCGCAAGGCCTCGGCCTGAGCGCGCTTCGCCGGGGCGCCTACACGGCGCCCGCGACGACGTTCACCGAGAGTGCGAGCACCAGCATGTTGAACGCGAAGGCCAGCACGCTGTGCAGCAACGTGATGCGTCGCATCTCCTTCGACGTCGCCTGCACATCGGACACCTGCGAGGTCATGCCGATCACGTACGAGTAGTAGAGAAAGTCGAAGTAGTCGGGGGCGTCGTCCTTGCCCGGAAAGTCGAGCCCGCCGTCGGGCGTGCCGCTCTTCTGGTCGATGTAGTAGCGGTGCGCGTAATGAAAGGCATAGATCGTGTGCATCATCAGCCACGAGCCCGCCAGCGCCACGAGCCCGAGCGCCACGTGCGCCGCGCGCTCCCAGCCGCTCAGCGCCTTCACCTGCTGCAGCAGCATGGCGATGGCCACCACGCTGGCGCCGACCACCACCAGCATCGAGACGAGGATCACCACGTTGGGCTGGTCCAGCGACTGCGCCCGTTCGCGCGTGCGCTTCGCATCGAAGGTGTCGGCCAGCCACCACGACAGCACCTGGTAGACCACCACGGCCACGCACCACCCGGCCAGCGCGCGCGCCATGCCGCTCATGGGCACCGGCATCAACGCCGCGGCGGTGGCGCAGCCTGAGACAGCGCCGTAGAAAAGACGTTGGGGACCGGTGGTGGTGGAAAGGTGTTTGCGCATGGCGGCACTGTAGCTCCGCGCAGTCTCCCGTCGTCGGCGTTCAAGGGAGTCATGCCCGGAGACATTCGCTTCTAGCGCCGTCTCTGCCCTTCTCCGTCCGACAGCAACGCTGCGCGCACTTCCTTCTTCAGCACCTTGCCCACCTTGGAGCGCGGCAGGTCGAGCCACACCTCGATCTGCTTGGGTGCCTTCACGCTGCCGATGCGCGACTTGACGAAGGCCTTGATCTCCTCCACGTCCAGTTGCCGCCCGGCATGCGGTTGCAGCACTGCCACCACGCGCTCGCCCCACTTCTCGTCGGGCAGGCCGACGACGGCGCTGTCCTGCACGTCGGGGTGCTGCATCAGCACCTGCTCGACCTCGACGGAGTAGACGTTGAAGCCGCCCGAGATGATCATGTCCTTGGCGCGGTCCACGATGTAGAGAAAGCCGTCTGTGTCGAGGTAGCCGATGTCGCCGGTGTGGTGCCAGCCGTGGCGCGAGGCCTCTTCGGTGGCGCGCGCGTCCTTGTAGTAGCCGAGCATCACGAGCGAGCCGCGCACCACGATCTCGCCGCTCTCGCCCGTGGGCAGCAGCGCGCCGTCGCCGTTCATCACGCCCACCTGCACGAGCGGCCCGGGGCGGCCGGCCGATGACAGGCGTTGGCGTGCGACGGTGCCGTCATTGTTGAAGTGGTCGCGCGGCGACATCATCGAGATCATCATCGGCGCCTCTGTCTGGCCAAAGAGCTGGGCCATGACGGGACCGATCTTCTGCAGCGCCTCTTCGAGCCGCGCGGCCGACATGGGCGCCGCGCCGTACCAGAAGCACTGCAGCGAATCGAGCTTCGCATCTGCCAGCTGCGGGTGCTGCAGCAGCATGTAGATCAGCGTGGGTGGCAGGAAGGTGTGGGTGACGCCGTGTTCTTCGATGAGGCCGAGAAATTCGCCCAGGTCTGGCTTGGGCATGATCACGACCTGCCCGCCCAGCGCCATCACCGGCAGGCACAGCACGCCGGCCGCATGCGTGAGCGGTGCCAGCGCGAGGTAGACGGGCCGGCCCTCGAAGGGGTAGCCCATCAGCGTCAGCGCCGACATCGCCTCGAGGTTGCGCCCCGACAGCATCACGCCCTTGGGCTGGCCGGTGGTGCCGCCGGTGCCGGCGATCATCGCAACGTCGTCGACCACCGGCACATCGATGGGCGCATCGCCGGCATCCCCCAGCCATTGGTCGAGCGATGGCGCGAAGGGCTGCGCCTTGTCGAGGCAGACCAGCGTCGTCACCTTGGGCAGGTCGGCCCGCATCTGCTCGACCAGCGGTGCGTAGTCGCTGTGGAAGATCAGGCAGCTGCAGTCGAAGGCGTCGAGCACATAGCGGTTCTCGGCAGCCTCGTTGCGCGGGTTGATCGGACACCACACGGCCGCGGCGCGCGACAGCCCGAAGACGCATGCAAAGGCGACCGGGTCGTTACCCGACAGCACCGCCACCTTGCTGCCCGAGGCGATGCCGCTGCGCTGCAGCGCCCGCGCCACACGGTAGCTGAAGCGCTGCACGTCGCCGTACGACAGCAGCACGGCCCCCATGCGCAGGCAGGGCGCCGCGGCTCCCAGCGAAGCGCCCTTGTCCAGGTAGTCGATCAGGCGCATGGGAGTCAGCCCAGCCGGGTGAGCACGGGCTCCTGCACCAGTCCGAAGCTGCGCAGCGCGCCCAGCAACTCGCGATGCCCGAAGGCCTGGCAACCCGAGGCGAAGCCGGCGCGGCGCGGTGCCTGCTGCAGCAGCGAGGCCGCCGCATAGGCCTGCAACAAGCCGGTCTGCTTGTAGTTGCAATTCCCGAAGATCACGCAGTGCATGCGGCCCAGCGGACCGGAGGCATGCACCGAATCGACGGACTTGTTGATGCGCGGGTTCTCGCGCGGGGGCATGGTGTTCATCACGCCTGCCGCCGTCTGGGCCAGTGCGGCGTAGCGATCCTCGTCGTTCATGCCTTCCGTGGCCTTGAGCGCGGCGGCCACGATGTGCGGCACGCCCTGCATCAGCGCCTTGTTGAAGACCCCGCCGAGCACCTTCACATTGGCCACGCGCGGATCGCGCTTGAACCATACCGGGTGCGAGGTGCCGCCCCAGGGCAGCGCCAGCGCCGCCTCATGCTGGCCGGGAATCGACAGGTGGTACAGGCCCGCGTCGGGTTGCCACTCCACGTACTCGTTCTGCTCCAGGTAGTAGGCCTTGGACGTGGCTGCGTTGACCAGGATGGTCTGAGTGGACGCGATGGTCGGGCTGCCGCCCCAGAACACGGCAATGTCCAGCGTGTCGAGCCCGGGCGTCTCCAGGCACAGCTGCGCCGCGATCTCGCCGGTGGTGTACATCTGCGCCAGGCCGGGCGAGAGCAGCAGGCCCGCGGCGGCGAACTTGGCGCCGTACTTCTGTTCGAGCGTGATGAGCCAGTCCTGCTCGCCGGTGGTGTCGGTGTAGTGGCATCCGGCGGCCAGGCAGGCCTCGACCACCTCCGGGCCGAACTTGGCGAAAGGCCCCACCGTGTTGAGCACCACCGAGGCACCGGTGAAGAGCTCGGTGAGCGCCGCCACCGAATGCGCCACCTCCACCACTTCGTAGCTCGCAGTCTCGATGCCGGGCACGTTGGACTTCATCGCCGCTTCGACCTTCTGCGCGCTGCGGCCCGCGGCAACGAAGGGGATGTTGTACTCGCGCAGGTATTCGCACACCAGTCGGCCGGTGTAGCCGGAGGCGCCGTAGACGACGACGGGCTTCTTCTTGCTGCTGCTCATGTTGTGTCTCCTTTTTGTGCGCTCACATGCCCATGCCACCGTCCACCGCGATGCCGGCGCCGGTGATGAACCGGGCCGCATCGGAGCAGAGGAAGACCACCACGTCGGCCATGTCGCCGACTTCGCCGAGACGGCCCAATGGCGTCTGGCCGATCACGTCGCCCACGGCCGCCTCGACGCTGGGCGCGAGCCCTGCAGCGACGATGTCGCTGGCGAGCTTCATGCCCATGTCGGTGGGCACCAGCCCCGGGTAGATGCAGTTCACGCGAACGCCGTAGCCCAGCTTGCCGGACTCCATGGCCGCGACGCGCGTGGCGCGATCGACTGCGGACTTGGTCGCCGAGTAGCCCGCAATGGCCGGGAAAGCGATGGTCGCCGCGACCGAGGCGATGTTGACCACCGCCCCGCCGCCACCCGCGCCGCCGCCGGGACGCATCGCACGGAACGCGTGCTTCATGCCGAGCAGCGTGCCGGCCACATTCACGTCCAGCATGCGGCGCAGGTCGTCGCCGTCGACGTCGATCACCAGCGAAGTGATCTCGATGCCGGCGTTGTTGACGAGGATGTCGAAGCCGCCGAGCTCCTTGACGGTGGTCTCGGTGGCCGAGGCCCAGTCGCCGTCTTTCGTGACGTCGAGCGGCACGAAGCCCACCTTCGCTCCAGACGCAGACAACCTTGAAGCGGTTTCGCGCCCCAGGTCGGCGAGCACGTCGCCAATCATCACGGAGGCGCCGGCCACCGCCAGCGCTTCGGCAATGCCCGCACCAATGCCGCGCGCACCGCCCGTCACCAGGGCCTTGCGCCCTTTCAAGTCGAACTTGGCCATCACTTGTCTCCTGTAGATGTGTTGTGAGATGGAGCGGTCATCGTAGAAATCGACTTTACGGGTGTCAAGTTTTTCTTTGACGATTGTCAAAACTTCGTAAAATGACATGCGTGGCACGCCGGATGCGGGTTCTTCCGCTTGCGTGCTATGGTTTGGAATCACGAAGAACACAGGGGCCGGCATGCGTGCGGTCCGGCTTTCAATGACGACACATCAACGGCTAAAGAAACACGCTGAACGAGTGCCCAAGACGCGGGTCGACAAATTCTCGGAACGGCGCGCCGAACTGGGCGAAGCCGCGCTGACAACGCTGGCAGCACTGGGCTATGCACGCACCAGCCTGCGCGAGATCGCCCAGAACTCGGAGTTCTCTCACGGCGTTCTGCACTACTACTTCAGCGACAAGGTCGACCTGATCATCTGCAGCGTCAAGCAGTACAAGGCGCGCTGCGTCACGCGCTACGACCACGCGGTGGAAAGCGCCACCACCTACGACGAGCTGATGGATGGCTTCCTGCAGAGCCTTGGCGACACGCTGCGCGACGAAGGCCACGTGCATCGCCTCTGGTACGACCTGCGTTCGCAGGCGCTGTTCGAAGAAGCCTTCCGCGCCGATGTCGTGCAGATCGACAAGAGCCTCGAGGACATGATCTGGCGCATCATGAGCCGCTTTGCCGAGCTCTCGGGCGAAGCGCCCGGCATGCCGCCCTCGGCCACCTATGCGCTGTTCGACGGGCTGTTCCAGCAGGCGCTGCTGAAGCACCTGTCGGGCGATGCGAAGGCCATCGACAACATGCAGGCCGATGTGCGCCAGGCCATCTCGCACCTGTTCGCGGCCCCTGCCAAAGCCGCAGCGCCGGCCCGCAAGCGCCGCGCCTGAAACGAAGGGCCGGGCGTCAGGGCCTTGGCCCTTTCGCCGGCGCGACGGCACGCGCGCCCGCCCACTGCCCGCTCTCGCACAGATCGCGCACCACGTCGCCGATCAGCGTGCACACGGCGCGCTTCGCGTTCGTGGTCGGCAGATGCACCGACACGCACAGCCCGAGCGTGCGAAACATCGATGGCGAGTCGATGCGATGCGCGACAAGCCGGCCTTCCTGCACTTCGCGCTGCGCGAGCCCGAACGGCATGATGGTCGGCCCGAGCCCCGCCTCCACCGCCGCCTTCAGCGTGTAGACCGAATTGATCTCCGCGGCCACCTGCGCCGTGGAATGCCCCTCGCGCTCCAGCACCGCATCGACCAGCCAACGCGTGCAGTGGCCGTGCGCATTGGCGGGCCACACCAGCGGCCGCGCAGTAGCCTGCGCAATGCTCACGTCGCCGGGCGGCAGCGCATGCGGGCTCTGCGGCGATTCGAGGAACACGAAGTCTTCCTCCACCAGCGGGACGAACCGGATGTCTTCCGCCGGCATGGCAGGCGAGAACACCGCCACGTCGACCCGGCCGCGCAGCAGCTGGTCGGCCATGTTGCCGGTGAGTTCCTCGTTCAGATGCAGCACCACGTCGGGATAGCGCCGGGCCGCTGCGCGCATCAGCGGTAGCGCGATCATGGGCGACACGCTTTGCGGCAGCGCCGCCACCACCGAGCCCGCCACCGAATCGGCCGCGACATGCACGGCGGCCTTGGCGTCGCTCACCTGCTTGGTGATGCCCTGCGCGTACTCGTAGAAGACCTTGCCTGCCTCGGTCATCGCCACGCCGTTGCGGCTGCGAAGCAGCAGCTGGGTGCCGAGCTCGGCTTCGAGCTCGGCCATCTGCTTGCTCAATGCCGACTGTGCAATGAAGAGTTGCTGCGCGGCGCGCGACAGGCTGCCGCAATCCACGATGGCAACGAAGTACTTGAACTGACGCAGCTCCATCGAAGGGCCTCCGGCCGCGCACTGCGGGGTGCAGGCGAGGCCGGGGATTCTAGGCCGCACATCTCCGCTCGGGCACTCAGGCTCCGGCCGGAGCAACGACCTTTCCCGGGTTGAAGATGTTGTACGGGTCCAGCGCCTGCTTCACGGCACGCATCAGCGCCACCGTGTGCTCTCCGTGCTCCTCGACCAGGTACTTCATCTTGTGCATCCCCACGCCATGCTCGCCGGTCGAAGTGCCGCCATGGCGCAGCGCGCGCTGCACAAGCCGGTGGCTGAAGGCCTCGGCGGCTTCGTTCTCCGCCGCGCTGTTCGGGTCCACCAGCACCAGGCAATGGAAGTTGCCGTCGCCGACGTGGCCGAACACCGGCACCAGCAGGCCGTGTTCGGCGATGTCGGCCTGCGTCTCCTCGATGCACTGCGCGAGCGCGGACAGCGGCACGCACGCGTCGGTGGTCAGGCTACGGCTGCCCGCCTTCAGTTGCAGGCAGGCGAAGTAGGCGTGATGGCGCGGCGTCCACAGGCGCGAGCGCTCCTCGGGCCGGTTGGCCCATTGAAAGGCGCCACCGCCGTGGTTGCCCGCAATCTCCCGCACGATGCCGGCCTGCTCGTCGATCTGCGCCTGGCTCGCGCCGAACTCCAGGAACAGCGTCGGGTTCTCGCCCAGGTTGGTGTGGCTGTACGCGTTCACGGCGCGGATGGTCAGTGCGTCCAGCATCTCGGCGCGCGCCAGCGGAACGCCCATCTGGATCGACTCGATCACGCAGTCGACCGCCGCGCGCACCGACGGAAAGTGCACCACCGCTGCCGCGTAGGCCTCGGGGTGCGGATGCAGCCGCACGGTGGCCTCGGTGATCAGCCCCAGCGTGCCTTCGGAGCCGCAGTACAGCTGCGTGAGGTTGTAGCCCGCCGAGCTCTTGCGTGCCCGCGAGGCGGTGTGCGTCGTGTCTCCGTTGGCCGTGACCACCGTCAGGCTCACGAGGTTGTCGCGCATGGTGCCGTAGCGAACGGTGTTGGTGCCCGATGCGGCCGTGGCGATCATGCCGCCGATGGACGCATTGGCACCGGGGTCGACCGAGAAGAAAAAGCCGGTGCCCATCAGCTCCGCGTTCAGCTGCCCGCGCGTCACGCCGGCCTCGACCGTGGCCGTGAGGTCTCCGGGGCGAATTGCCAGCACCTTGTTCATCTGCGAGAAGTCGATGCACACGCCACCCTCGACGGCCAGCAGGTGCCCTTCCACCGACGAGCCCACGCCGAAGCCGATGACCGGCACGCGCTCGCGTGCGCAGGCCCGCACCACGAACGCCGTCTCTTCGGTGCTGCGCACGAACACCACCGCATCGGGCGGCTGCGGCAGATAGGTCGACTCGTCGGTGCCGTGCTGCAGCAGCACGGCCGGGTTGGTGGAAAAGCGCTCGGCAAACTTGCGCTGCAGTAGCGCAATCAGTTCAGGCGACGGGGAACGCCGCGTGTTCGAACTCACGACCGTGTCCATGGGGTTCCTTCAAGGAGGCAGATAAACGGATCAGCGCTTCGGCTTGACGAACAGCACCAGCACCGCGCCAGTCACCAGCAGCCCTGCAAGCATGTGCAGGCCGGCATCGGTGCTCTGCGTCGCATCCTTGATGAGCCCGATGAGAAATGGCGCGCTGAAGCCCGAGAGGTTGCCGAAGGAGTTGATGAGCGCAATGCCCGCCGCCGCAGCAGCACCGCCGAGAAAGGCCGTCGGCATGCCCCAGAAGACCGGGAAGGTCGACATGATGCCCATCGTGGCCAGCGTGAGGCCGGCCATCGCGAGCGTCGCATTGCCGTGGAAGGCCACGCTCAGCACCAGGCCGATGGCGCCGACGATGGCGGCCAGCGCGCTGTGCCAGCGGTACTCGAGCCGGCGGTCGGCGCTGCGGGCCACGAAGTACATCGCGATCACGCCGAAGGTCCACGGAATGGCGCTGAGCAGGCCGATGTCGAGCGCGCCCTTCACGCCGATCGCCTTGATGATGCTCGGCAGCCAGAACGAGATGCCGTACAGCCCCGAGGTGTACGCAAAGTACACCAGCGCCAGCAGCCACACGCGGCCGTTGCCCAGCACGCTGAGGATGCGCGGCTCGGCCTTGCCGGCGTCTTCGGCGGCGATGTCACGGGCGATGAGTTCGCGCTCGGCGGGCGTGAGCCACTGCACGTCCTTCACGCGGTCATCGAGGTAGCGCCACACGACCAGGCCCAGCGCCACGGTCGGCAGCCCCTGCAGCAGAAACAGCCACTGCCAGCCGGCCCATCCGTTGACGCCGCTCATGCCCTGCAGGATCCAGCCCGAGATCGGCCCGCCGAGGATGCCCGCGAACGGAATCGCCGCGAGGAACAGCGACGTGGCCTTGCCGCGCCGCGCGGCCGGGTACCAGTAGGTGAGGTACAGGATGATGCCGGGGAAGAAGCCCGCCTCGGCCGCACCGAGCAGGAAGCGGATCACGTAGAACGACACCGGCGAACTCACGAACATGGTGGCCGCCGAGAGCAGGCCCCAGGTGATCATGATCCGCGCGATCCAGCGGCGCGCGCCCACGCGGTGCAGCACGACGTTGCTCGGCACCTCGAACAGGAAATAGCCGATGAAGAAGATGCCCGCGCCCAGCCCGTAGACCGCGTCGCTGAACTGCAGGTCGCCCTGCATCTGCAGCTTGGCGAAGCCGACGTTCACGCGGTCGAGGTACGCCACGATGTAGCAAACGAATAGCAGCGGGATCAGCCGCCATCCGACCTTGCGGTAGACGGCGTCGGAGGTGCTGTCGAAGCGGCCGCTGTAGGGCGGCGTTGCGATGGTGCTGGTGCTCATGGGTGCGTCGCTTTCGTTCGTTCTGGCCCGGTTGCAGCCAATAGTCTCGTTCGCACCCCGCCGCGCAGGTGCGGGTTTCTACGCAAGATTCATATGGATTGAAGATCCGCGTATCTCCGAACGAGATGCGCACGCCGCCGGTTCGCCGAAGTGTTGTTTCATCAGGGCTAACCCTGCGGTCAAGGCCCTGTTCCTCCGCCCCGATGAATGTAATAATTTAGTTACAACATTACCCATCAACTGGAAGAAGGCCTCCATGAATCACCGCACTCTTCGTCCTTCGCTTCGCACCGTCGCTCGCGGTACAGCGGGGTTGCTTCTGGCAGTTGGCGCCTCGGCGCATGCCTTCGTGATCGGTGTCAGCGAAGGCGTGAGCTACAACGTGTCCGACGCGCAGGTCAGCGCCCGCTTCGAGCCCATCGCCGAAGTACTGTCCAAGGCGCTCAAGCAGCCGGTGACGGTCAAGGTGCTCAATTCGTACAACGGCGCGCGCGACGCGCTGAAGCAGCAGCAGGTCGACTTCGCCTTCGTGCATCCGTCGCACGTGGCGCTCGCCGCCATCAAGAGCGGGCAGTACAGCGCCTTCGCCTGGACCACCGGCTACACCGACTACAAGGTGTCGTTCCTGTGCAAGGAGCAGCAGCCGATCTCCGACTGGAAAAGCGTGGCGGGCAAGCAGCTGGTCATGCCCGATGCCGACTCGATCACTGCGGTGATCACCCGCGCGATGCTGCGCGAGCAGGGCCTGCAGGGGCCGACGGCGGTCAAGGTCACCAACACGCGCTTCCAGGAGGCCGTGCCCTTCTACGTGCAGAACGGCTTCGCAGCTTATGGCGCAACGGCAGCCTCCAGCGTGGTCAAGACCTGGAAGGACGGCGGGGGCAAGGTATGCGCGGAATCGCGCGCGGTGCCAATCAAGCAATGGCTCGCTTCACGCAAGCTCGACGCGGCCACGGTGAGCGCGGCGCGCGAAGCCCTGCTGAGCCTGGGGCAGACCGACGCGGGCAAGCGCGCGCTCGCGGCATCCAGCTACGTCGGCTTCGTCGCGCCTTCGGCCGACGTCGAGGCCTCGCTGATGAGCTGGCTGGGAATCTGAGGGCCAGGCAGAGGGTAAAGCCGCACGCGCACGCCATCTGCCCGACGCGGGCAGAATCCGGCGCTTGCAGTTTCCTCCCTCTCAAGGACTCCCTCCATGACCGATCTCTCGAGCTTCCCCATCACGAAAAAATGGCCCGCGCAGCACCCTGACCGGCTGCAGCTGTACTCGCTGCCCACGCCCAACGGCGTGAAGGTGTCGATCATGCTGGAGGAGACCGGCCTGCCCTACGAGCCGCACCTCGTGAGCTTCGAGACCAGTGACCAGATGTCGCCGGAGTTCTTGTCGCTCAACCCGAATAACAAGATCCCGGCCATCATCGACCCCAACGGCCCCGGCGGCAAACCGCTGGCGCTTTTCGAGTCAGGCGCCATCCTCATGTACCTTGCCGAGAAAACCGGCAAGTTCATTCCGCAGGACGCCGCCGGCCGCTACGAAACCCTGCAGTGGGTAATGTTCCAGATGGGCGGCATCGGCCCGATGTTCGGCCAGCTCGGCTTCTTCAACAAGTTCGCCGGCAAGGACTACGAAGACAAGCGCCCGCGCGACCGCTACGTGGGCGAATCGAAGCGCCTGCTCGGCGTGCTCGACAAGCACCTGACAGACCGCGCATGGATCATGGGCGACAGCTACACCATCGCCGACATCGCCACCTTCCCGTGGATCCGCAACCTGATCGGCTTCTACGAGGCTGCGGATCTGGTGGGCTTCAAGGATTTCAAGAACGTGGCGCGCGCGCTCGATGCCTTCGTGGCGCGCCCCGCCGTGGTGGCGGGGCTGGGCATTCCGAAGCGGGGCTGAACGGTCCGGTCCGTTCGCGATCAGTTCGCGGACAAGTCCATCAGCATGCGCGAGAGCAGATAAAGCCGCGGCACCACGCTCTCGACCTCCGCGTATTCCTCCGGCGTGTGGATGCCGCCACCCACGATGCCGAAGCCGTCGAGCACCGGCACGCCGACGCCCGCCACCAGGCTCGCGTCGGCCGCGCCGCCGCTGCTCTCGATGGTGAGCTTCTTGCCGATCTCGCCGTAGATGCCTTCGGCCATGCGCACCAGCTTGTCTGATGCTGGCAAACGCGGCATCGGGGGCAGGCCGCGAATCAGGCGCACGCGCACTTCGGTCTCGGGAATGAGCTTGTTCTGCGAGATGCGGATCAGGTCTTTCTCGACACGATCGAACTCTTCAGGCGTGGCCACGCGCACGTCGCCCTTGGCGCTGGCCGTCGCGGGAATCACGTTGGTCGGGCCGTTAGCCGTGAGCACCGTGAAGTTGACCGTGGTCTTCTTCGCCGCATCCGCCGTCTTCGACAGCTGCAGCACCTGGTGCGCCACCTCCATCGCCGCGTTGCGGCCCGCCTCGGGCGCCACGCCCGCGTGAGCGGCCACGCCCTTCACCTCGATGAGTGCGGTGGCCGAGCCCTTGCGCTCGACCACGAGGCCGTCAGCCGGTCGGCCCGGCTCCAGGTTCAGCGCCACGTCATGTTGCTTGGCAATGCGCTCGATGAGCGCGCTGGTGCCGACGGAGCCGACCTCTTCGTTGGTGTCGAGCAGGAAGGTGATCTGCCCATAGTCCTTGAAGCCGATCTGCTTCAGGATCTTCAGCGCATACAGGCCGGCCACCACGCCGCCCTTGTCGTCCATCACGCCGGGGCCGTAGGCGCGGCCGTCCTTGATGTAGAAGGGCTTGGCTGCAGCCGTGCCTTCCTTGAAGACGGTGTCCATGTGCGCGAGGATCAGGATCTTCTTCTTGCCCTGGCCGGTCAGCGTCGCGACCACGTTGGTGCCGGGGTGCGGATCGGCCGGAAAGGTCTCGATGCGCGCGCCGAGCTTGCGCAGTTCGTCCACGGCTATCTCGCGGACCTTTTCCAGGCCCGCGGTGTCGGCCGAGCCCGAGTCGATGTTGACCATGCGCTCCAGCATCTTGACTGCCTCGTCCTTGCTTTGCGTAGCTGCGTCGAGCACGCCCTGATGCGGCTTCTGGGCCGCGGCGTTGCCGGCAAGCAGCATGGCGCACGCGAGCACGGCGCCGTGGCAGGCGGTGCGCGCCCAGCGGCGGGTTGATGTGGATGCCGAAGGAACCGGGAAGAGATGGCGCGAATGAATCGTCATGTTGTGCGTTCTGTGCTTTCTGTGGAGGGACGGGGAAGCGGCGGCAGGCTATCACCCGCTTCGAGAACGGGTCAAGCACGATGCGGGCCGCGGCACACCGCACCGGCACGCACCTCTAGCCGGGGAAATCCTCGCCGCGCAACTCGATCGGCTGGCCATGCGGTGTGCGGTCGGCCGCGTGGTCCCAGGCGTGGCGGTAGCGGGCCAGTTCGTCGTCGGAGCTGGCGCCCTTGCGGGCCACGAGACCTTCGAGCGCGGCGAGCCAGTGGCGGTAATAGGTCTCGCCGGTGTCAGGGTCGCCTGCGGCCTGTGCAGCGGCGATCTGCCCGGCCAGCGCCTCAGCCCATTCCGGCCAGGTGAACAGGCCGCGTTCATGCAGCGCCAGCGTCATCGCGAAGGCCTGCGCCTCCCACGGTGCATTGAACACGGGCCCATCGGCATCGCGCGGCATGCCGGGCGACAGGGGCATGTCGCTCACGACGTGGCCTCCAGATAGCTTTCCCACGCATCGACCGACACCGACAGGTTCTGGCGCGGCGCTTCGTCGCCCCAAAGCTCGGCTTCATCGAACTCCACCGTGTAGAGCCACTGCGGCTGCTCGCCGAGCCCCTGCGCATGACTGTCGGCGAACACATGTGCGCCATGTACGTGCACGATGGTGCCGCGCTTGCCCTGCACATAGCCCGGTAGCCGTGTGTGATGGTCGACCTTGCCGAGGTGGTGCATACGCACCGGCTGGCCCATGGCAAAGCGCGCCGGGGCCGATGCCGGCCGCTCGGTCGGCGAGCCCTTGGCGAGAACGGCTGGCACGTTGGCCACCTGCAGCACGCGGGCCACGGGCGTGGGCGCGTGGCGCATTTCTCCGCTCGTGAGCTCGTCGGGAAAGACCTGCCCGCGCTGCAGCATCAGTTGCTCCAGTGCACTGAGCCAGATCTGGTAGTAGCTCAGGTCGCGATAGTCCGGCAGCGTCTCACGCACGGCGCGGCTCGCATCGATGTTCCATGAACCGGTCGCGCCCATGGCCAGCACGAGCGCCAGGGCGCGTGGCTCCCAGGCCGCATGAAAGAGTTCGCCCTCGGACTCCGGCACCACCTTGCCGAAACCCGGCTGGCCGCCGAGGTCGGCTTTCGTGACGTAGCTCATGCGGCGCTCCCCTCTTCGGCAGGCAACTCGACCAGCCGCGTGCCGATCATCGAATCGCGCGAGACCAGCGCGGCGAGTTCGTCTTCGCCCAGGCTTTCGGTTCCGGCGGGGCGCTTCGGAATCACGAGGTAGCGCACCTCGGCGGTCGAGTCCCACACGCGGATGCGCGTGGCCTCGGGCAGCGTCGTGCCGAAATCGGCAAGCACGCCGCGCGGGTCTTTCACCACGCGCGAGCGGTACGGCGCGCTCTTGTACCAGGTGGGCGGCAGGCCCAGCACTGGCCACGGGTAGCAGCTGCACAGCGTGCAGACCACCATGTGGTGCAGCTCGTCTGTGTTCTCCACCGCCACCATGTGCTCGCCCTGCCGGCCCGTGTAGCCCAGCGAGGTGATCGCCGCCGTGGCGTCGGCCAACAGCCACTGCCGAAAGGCCGGATCGACCCAGGCCCGTGCCACCACGCGTGCGCCGTTGCGCGGGCCGACGCGGGTCTGGTAGGTGTCGATCAGCGCATCGAGTGCGGCGGGGTCGATGTAGCCTTTCTGGGTGAGCACGCTTTCGAGGGCGCGGACGCGCAGGTCCATCTCGCCGAGTTCGCTGTGTCCGTGGGAGTGGTCATGACCGGTCATCGGCCAATGCTAGCGCCGCCCCGTAAAATTCCCAACATGACCTCGCCCACCCGCCCCGTCCGCTCCCAGTACGAAGATTTCATGCGCCATGTCGACACCCATGGTGTCTTCAAGAGCGACCGCACGGGTACCGGCACCAAGAGCGTGTTCGGCCACCAGATGCGCTTCGACCTGAACGAGGGCTTCCCGCTGGTCACCACGAAGAAGGTGCACCTGAAGTCCATCATCCAGGAACTGCTGTGGTTCCTGACCGGATCGAGCAACAACAACTGGCTCAAGGAGCGCGGCGTCACCATCTGGGACGAATGGGCGCGCGAAGACGGCGACCTGGGCCCGGTGTACGGCGTGCAATGGCGAAGCTGGCCCACGCCCGATGGCGGCCACATCGACCAGATTTCCGACGTCATCAAGACCCTCAAGACCAACCCCGATTCGCGCCGCATCATCGTGAGCGCGTGGAACGTGGCCGAGCTGTCGAAGATGGCGCTGATGCCTTGCCATGCCTTCTTCCAGTTCTACGTGGCGCCGCCGCAGGCCGAAGGCGAGCGCGGCAAGCTCAGCTGCCAGCTCTACCAGCGCAGCGCCGACATCTTCCTGGGCGTGCCCTTCAACATCGCAAGCTACGCGCTGCTTACGCACATGGTGGCACAGCAGTGCGACCTCGACGTGGGCGACTTCATCTGGACCGGCGGCGACTGCCACATCTACAGCAACCACGCCGACCAGGTTGCGCTGCAACTGAGCCGCACGCCGTACCCGTACCCGACGCTGAACATCAAGCGCAAGCCGGCGTCGATCTTCGACTACCAGTACGAAGACTTTGAAGTGCTGGACTACCGGCACGGCGATCCGATCAAGGCGCCCGTGGCGGTGTGAAGCCCGACGCCCTTCCCGCCACGCCGGGGAGCACCGCGGCTGGAGCCACAGTCCCGCCTCGTCCATTCGCGGAGCGTGCCGGCCTCGTCGCAATGACCGTGGCCGCCGAGCTGACCTTCCTGGCAGCCTCGTTGCTGGGATGGGCGCCGATGATCATTCTCCAGGCGGTCTTTCTCGGACCGACCACAGCAGCAGTAGTTGGCTCGGCCCTCACCGTGTGGGTCTGGTGGATCTTCCAGCCGAATCTCGACATCTCCGGCATCGAATTGCCGCGCGAGAAAGCACCCGCGCTGTTCGAAGCACTCGACGGGCTGCGCCAGAAACTCGATGCGCCTCCCATCCACCGCGTCATGCTGTGCGAAGACCTCAACGCTGCGGCCCACCTGTCCGGCGGGCTGCTCTCGTTGGTCGGCGGCCAGCGCACACTCGTGCTCGGCGTGCCGCTCCTGAAGCTGCTGTCGAAGGACGAGGCGACCGCGGTCATTGCACACGAGCTGGGGCATTTCTCGCGCCATCACGGCCGCCTGGGGCACTGGATCTACAACGTCCGCGCCAAATGGGGTGTCTACCTCAACAGCGACGAAAAACAAGACTCTGGCCTCGATCGGCTGCGCCGGTGGATTGCCTCGGCCTTCCTGCCGCGCTTCATGCGCATGTCGGCGAGCCGCTCGCGCGTCTGCGAGTTCGAGGCCGATGAATTGGCGGTGCGAGCGACGGGCAGCAGCCACCTCGCACAGGCCCTCATCAAACTGGACATCGCCGGGAGCCTGATGCGCCACGGCCTGCGCCGCAAGCTCAACGAACTGCAGGCCGAATCGCCGCATGCACCGGCAGCCTTCTGGGACTTCGTTGCGGCCTTCGTGCGCGACACCGCCCCCGACAAACTGCAGGCCGCGCTGGAAGAGGCGCGCAGCCTGCCGCGGCGCGTGCACGACACCCATCCGAGCCTCGATGACCGCATCGAAGCCATAGGCGCGTCGCTGAATCTGCCCGACTGGACACCGGCAGACTGTGCCGGCCAACAACTGCTGGGGGCCGACTGGCCCACGCAACTCAATGCAGCGAATGCGCGATGGTGCGAGCAGAAGGCGCCGGCATGGCGCTTGCGTCATCTGCGACTGGGTGCACTGCAGGCACGTCGGCTCGCAGACGCGGCCGGTGACGATTCCGTCGAACTTGCGCACCTGCAGTCCGAAGACGAGATCAAGGCCTCCGACGACACGCTGCGAGCACTCGAACGCCACGCCCAGACGCATGCAGCCGACGCGCTGGCCCAGTACGGCCTCGGCCTCGCGCTGCTGAATCGCGCGCGGCCCGAAGGCATTGCGCAAGTGCGTTCGGCCATCAAGCTGGACAGGCGCCTTGCGGTGCCGGGCTACGAAGCCATCCTTTCGCATGTACATCTGCACGGCACCGAAGACGAGATCCACGAGTTCTCGAAGCGCCGGGACCTTGCGGTCGAGAAGCAGGGATTGCTGCGCAAAGGCTTCTGGCGCCACCTGATGGACGTGCCCCTCACGCCGCTGCAACCCTGGGCCGCACAGCTGCTGTCCGAGGTGCTGCGCGAGGAAAAAGCACTCGATGGCTGCTGGGTGGCGCGCACGCGCATGACCAGCGAGACCGGCGAAATCTATGACATCAACCTGCTGATCGCGCGCGTCCACCATGCGAAGCTGGAAGCGGACGACCTCGACGAGGATGCGCTCTCCGCCCGGTATGCGACGTACCTCGCGGCTCTCTGCCCTCCGAACGAACTGCTGCGGCTCTCCGTCTACTTCGACACAGAGCCCATCAACCCGCGCCTGCTGGCACGCTTCATGGGCGTACCGGGCTGCGAACTCCACAAGCCAACCGGTACCATCAACGCGAACGTGATCAAAATCGACTCGCTCTGAAGCTGATACCTTGCCTGCCATGAACATCAACATCATCTTCGCCCGCGCCGCCAACGGCGTGATCGGTGCGAACAACACGATCCCCTGGCACATCCCGGAGGACATGGCGCACTTCAAGCAGCAGACCGCTGGCGCACCGGTGATCATGGGCCGCAAGACCTGGGACTCGCTGCCGCCACGCTTCCGGCCGCTGCCGGGCCGGCAGAACATCGTGGTGACGCGGCAGGCCGATTGGCAGGCCGAAGGCGCACTCCGCGCCAGCAGCCTGCAAGAGGCGCTGTCGCTTTGCGAATCGACTTCATCGAAGCCCGAGGCCGTGTGGGTCATCGGCGGCGCGCAGATCTACGCCGAGGCCGAGCCGCTTGCGCAACGCGCGGTGGTGACCGAGGTTGCGCGCGACTACGAAGGCGATGCCTACGCTCCTGAACTCGACGCCGCCGCGTGGCGCGAGACACAACGCGAATCGCATGTCTCCGCCAAGGAAGGCCTGGGCTTCAGCTTCGTGACTTACGAGCGCGTCGCCCCCACGAAGAAATGAGCGACAGCGCCCCGCACCGCTCGCCCGTGCCGGACTTGCGGCGCCGGTCGCTGGTGGCGGGCGCAGCGCTGCTCGCAGGCCTTGCGCCACTGCAGGCGGTGCAGGCAGCAGAGCCGCTGGAGCCCGACGAAGAAGCGCTCTTCATGACCGGCACGGCGCGCCCCACCGTCGACGGCCGGCTCGAAGTCGATATCCACGCGTGGATCTTCGAGCGCGAGCATCGCTGGGGGCTCAACACTGCCCTCGCACGCTACCTCGGCCTGAGCCTGAAGAAGCTCTCGCCCGCCGCGCGCCTGCGCTTCAACCAGCGCACCGCGCTGTTCCATGCGGAGTCGGAAGAAGACAAGGTGATCGACGTCGACTTCGACGGCAGCCCCGCACGCGTGACGATGCCGCCATCGGGCAAGGACGGCCGCAGCAACCTGCGCATCGTGATCGACGCACCGCGCGCGCCACTGCTGCCAACCTCGCCATCACCGCAGGAGTGGGTGCAGTTCCATGGCGTGACCGGCCCGGGTGAGCTGCTGCATCGCTTCAGGGGCCATGCGCTGGTCGTGCCCGCGCAGGGCGTGTCGGTCATCTCGGACATCGACGACACCATCAAGCGCACGCAGGTGCGCGACCGGCGCGAGATGCTGCTCAACACTTTCGCGCGCCGCTTCGAGGCCGCGCCACGCATGGCGGCCTGGTATCGCGCGCTGGCGAAGACGCCCGACACGCGCTTCCACTACCTTTCGGCGAGTCCGATCCAGCTCTACCCGGCGCTCTCGGATTTCATCCGCAACGCCGACTTTCCCGCGGGCAGCATGCATCTGCGCGAAAGCACCACGTGGCGCACGCTGATTCCCGGCGAGCAGGATTCGCGCGAGCACAAGCTCGGCGTGATCAACCGGCTGCTCACCGAATTTCCGCAGCGCCGCTTCGTGCTGGTGGGTGACTCTGGCGAAGCCGACCCCGAGATCTACGCGCAAACGTTTCACTCGCATCCGCAGCGCATCGACAGCATCGTGATCCGCGACGTGACGGGCGAAGGCCGCACCTCCGATCGCTATCGCGCGACCTTCGAAGGCATCGATCCGGTGCGATGGCACATCGTGATGCCGGACACCACGGCGTGGCCCGTGCAAGCGCTCAACTAGCCGCCGAGTTACCGGAAACAAACTGGCGCCTTCGTGGCTCCAGCAGCGCGAAAGGAACACTTCGGTACACCCGAGGAAAGGCATGCGCGGCGCAGGGTTTAGACAGCGCTAATTGTTTGTGCGCACAATGCCGTAAACGCCCTCAACCAAAAGGAGACGGCTCATGTCCATGGAATTTCTACGGGTTATCGCCGAGCAGAAATTGCCATACGTTATTCACACGCCGGCTGACATCGACAGGCTGCGCGTGCTGCGTGCGGCAGAGTTGGTGACTGCATTCATTCCGCCTTCGGACCGCGCCCCCGATGCGCGCGCGATCCGCCAGTTGGCCCAGGTCGAATCGATCACCGCCAAGGGCAAGCTGGCACTCAACAAAGCCACTTCGGCATTCATCGAGCTCTAGCAAGGCACCCTCGCGGCTTCGCACGAAGCCCGCGACGTTCGCGCCATTGACGCGGCCTCGCGCTGCGCTCACCCGGGTTCCCCGGG
The DNA here is from genome assembly GCF_900106655.1 of Variovorax sp. YR634. Lineage (NCBI taxonomy): Bacteria > Pseudomonadati > Pseudomonadota > Betaproteobacteria > Burkholderiales > Comamonadaceae > Variovorax > Variovorax sp. YR634. The sequence goes on along the minus strand of NZ_FNOL01000020.1, from coordinate 35,800 downwards.
TCCTCCATTCCGGTTACACATCGCGCCATCCCGCGCACGCGGGAGCACGCGCGCGATAGCACCGCCCCCGCCTTCCTGTCATTGAACTTTGGTCCGATGCGCCGGCGGGCGCGTCTGCCCAGCATTCGGCTGCCTATTTGCGTGACAAAACCCTCATTTATGTAACTTTACAAAGCTCAGGCACTTGTTTTTGTTGAGGTTTGTCCAGCGCATGTGGGACCCCTCCCCAATTCTGGGGATTGTTAGCAAATATCTCGATTTGTATCTTCCATCCGTCTTTGATGCATGCCGGGACTGCAACGGCAACGGACCGCGCACCGCCCCAACCAGGCGACGAGCGTCGAGAAATTTCAACGTGTGTTCTTGTCAATTCAACCTTTTCTGAGAGCGAAAAATGTCGAATAGCCTGCAAAACTGGGTAGGACGCAATCGTCCGCCGCGCGTCCAGATCACCTATGACGTGGAGATCGGCGACGCCGTCGAAAAGAAAGAGCTGCCGCTGGTCGTGGGCCTGCTGGCCGACCTGTCGGGCCAGCCCGCACAGCCACTGCCGAAGCTCAAGGAGCGCCGCTTCGTCGAGATCGACCGCGACAACTTCGATGAAGTTCTCGGCAACATCACCCCCCGCCTCGACCTCTCGGTGCCCGACACCATGAAGGGCGAAGGCAACCTGAAGATCGAACTGAACTTCAAGGAGTTCAGCGACTTCCACCCCGAAGCCATCGTGGACCAGGTGCCCCGCCTGGCCAAGCTGCTCGAAGCCCGCCAGCAACTGCGCGACCTGCTCGCCAAGCTCGACGGCAACGACGAACTCGACGACCTGCTCGAGCGCGTGCTGCTGAACACCGAAGACCTGAAGACGGTCCAGAGCCAGGCCAGGGCCGAAGCCGGCAGCGCAGCAGCGCAAGCCGCCCCGGCCGCAGCCGCAGCCCCGCAAGCGGCTGCGGAAACCCAATCGTCCCCCGAAGCCGAAGCACCGGCAGCGTGATCAACCACGCCGGCCGCAGCCCTTCGGGCGCGACCCGGCAACTTTTGAATGGTGATAGAGATGGCCAACAAATCCAAAGCCGCTGAAGCCGGCAGCGCAGCAACCACCGTCACGACCAGTGACCTCGGTCTGCTCGACAAGATCGTCCTCGAAGGCAACATGACGACCGAGCCTTCGCAGGGCGCCTACGCGAAGAAGCTGATCGGTCAGCTGGCTTCGCAGATCCTCGACGAAGGCATGAAGACCAGCCCCGACAAGGGCGTGGTCACGCTGATCAACGAGCGCGTCGCCGAAATCGACCGCCTGCTGACCGACCAGCTCAACGCGATCCTGCACGCCCCCGAGTTCCAGGCCCTCGAAGCCTCCTGGCGCGGCCTGCACGACCTGGTGACCGGCACCGAGACCGGCAGCAACCTGAAGCTGCGCCTGCTCAACGTGAGCAAGAAGGACCTGCTGAAGGACCTGGAGACCGCCGTCGACCACGACACCAGCGTGCTCTTCAAGAAGATCTACGAAGAGGAATACGGCACCTACGGCGGCCACCCCTATTCGCTGCTGATCGGCGACTACTACTTCGGCCGCCACCCGCAGGACATCGCCCTGCTGGAGCGCATCTCCCGCGTGGCCGCCGCCGCGCACGCGCCTTTCATCGCAGCAGCCGCGCCCGCGCTGTTCGACTTCAAGTCGTTCACCGAACTCGGCATTCCGCGCGACCTGTCCAAGACCTTCGAGAGCGCCGAGCTCGCCTCGTGGCGCGGCTTCCGCGAATCGGAAGACTCGCGCTACGTCTCGCTGGTGCTGCCGAGCTACGCGGCTCGCCTGCCCTACGGTGCCAAGACCATTCCCGTCGAGAACTTCAACTACGAAGAAGACGTGGACGGCACCGACCACGGCAAGTACCTGTGGGCCAACGCGGCCTACCAGCTGGGCCTTCGCATCACGCAGGCTCACTCGCTGTACGGCTGGACCACGGCCATCCGCGGCGTCGAAGGCGGCGGCAAGGTCGACGGCATGGTGGCTCACGCCTACAAGACGGACGAAGGCGACATCGCCCTGAAGCCGCCGACGGAAGTGACCATCACCGACCGCCGCGAAAAGGAACTGAGCGACCTCGGCTTCATCGCCATCGTCAACTCCAAGGGCTCGAACACCGCGGCCTTCTTCGGCGGCCAGACCGTGAACAAGCCCAAGGTGTACGACAAGGATTCGGCCAACGCCAACGCGGCAGTCTCGGCTCGCCTGCCCTACATCCTGGCGGCCTCGCGTTTCGCGCACTACCTGAAGGTGATCGTGCGCGACAAGATCGGCAGCTTCCAGACGCAGGCCGACATGCAGAAGCACCTGAACAACTGGGTTGCCAACTACGTGCTGGTGAGCCCCTCGGCGCCGCAGGCCATGAAGGCCAAGTACCCGCTGAGCCAAGCCCGCGTGGACGTGACCGAAGTTCCGGGCAAGCCGGGCTCGTACCGCGCCATCGCCTTCCTGAAGCCGCACTTCCAGCTCGAGGAACTCTCGGCCTCGATCCGCCTGGTGGCCGACCTGCCGGCTGCCGCCGCCTGATCGCCCCCTTCATTCATCTGCATCGACAGACGAACCAACAGATTTACTGAAAGAACATTCACATGCCTATCTATCTCAAGATCCCAGGTGTCACCGGCCAAACCCAGATCGAGGGCCACAAGGACGAACTGGAAGTCCAGAGCTTCCAGTTCGGCGCCGGCCTCGCCGTGACGGCGGGCACCTCCAACCAGGAACGCACCGCGGGCAAGCCCAGCTTCTCCGAAATCACCGTGACCCGCACCAGCGACTCGGCCACGCCCCAGCTGCTGCAGAAGCTCGCCGGTGGCGAGGTGTTCGCGGGCGACACCATCATCACCTTCCCGCGCGAAGACAAGAGCGGCCTGCTGCCCTTGATGGTCGTGACCCTGACCGACGTCATCCTCAGCGGCCTCTCCGTTTCCAGCGGCGGTGACCTGCCGCAGGAAAGCGTCTCCCTGAACTACGCGGCCATCAAGGTCGAGTACACGAAGCAGAAGGAAGAAGGCGGCCAGGAAGGCATCGCACCGTTCGGCTGGGATCTCTCGAAGAACGTCGCGGTCGCATGACGGCTCGACGCTGACACCCGGCGCCTACCGTGTCCGAACTCATCAAAGGGGGCGTCGCGCCCCTGTTCGACCGGCTGGCGTCGGCGCCGTCCGAGCACGCCCGCGGCGCTGCTCATCTCGAAACGATGGAGTCCTTGCAGGACTCCATCGGTCGTGAGCTGCGCCGTCTGTTCAACACGCGCTCGCCGCTGTCGGCTGCCGACTATGCGCAGGGCAGCGGCACGGTGCTGGAGTACGGCATTCCGGATTTCTCCGCGCTCAGCGCGCAGAACGCCGCCGACTTGCAGCAGCTGGCTGCCACGCTGCGCCAGGCGGTGCAGCGCTACGAGCCGCGCCTGACGGACGTGAGCGTGCAAGTGAGCGCCACGCCCAACCGGCATGAAGTGGCGCTGGTGCGCATCGGCGCGCAGGCGCGGGCCGGGCTCGCGCTGCGCCACGTGGATTTCGAAATGCTGCTCGGCACGCCCGACAGCCTGATGAAGATCGCCTGACGTGTCCGACATCCAGCACAGCGACCTGCTGCAGTACTACAAGCGCGAACTGTCCTACCTGCGAGGACAGGGGTCGGACTTCGCCCAGCGCTATCCCAAGGTCGCCTCGCGCCTCTCGCTGCACGGCGGCGAGTCACTCGACCCGCACACCGAACGACTGATCGAGTCGGTGGCCTTCCTGTCGGCGCGCGTGCATCGCGACCTCGACCAGGAATTTCCCGACGTCGCCTACGCGCTGCTCGACAACCTCTGCCCGTCGCTGGTGCAGCCGCTGCCCTCGATGTCGGTGGCGCAGTTCGGGCTCGATCCGGCGCAGGGCAAGGTCACGGCGGGCTTTCGCGTGCCGCGCCACACCATGCTGCATGCGAGGACGCAAGCCACTCAGTCGCAGGAGTGCCGCTTCCGCACTGCGTGGGACACCGTGCTGTGGCCACTGCGCATCGCGCACGCCGCCATCGACGCCGACGCCGTGCTTCGGCTCAGGCTCGAATGCAATACCGAAGCCGACTTCTCCGAACTGGAGATCGACAGCCTGCGCATCCACCTGCAAGGCGACTGGATGACCACGATGCCGCTGTACGACGCGCTGGTGTCGGGCGTGAAGTCGGTAGGCATCACCCCCGAAGGCGGCGCGCTGCAGATGCTGCCGGCCGACGCATGGCGCGAGGTCGGCTTTGCCGAAGGCGAAGAAGTGCTGCCGCAGCCCGCCAACGCACAGCCCGCCTATGGCCTGCTGCAGGAGTACTTCGCGTTTCCGCGCAAGTTTCATTTCTTCGACCTGCATCACCTGCGCGCGCGCCTGGGCCGCGGACGCAGCTGCGAGCTGGTGTTCCAGCTCGATCGCACCACCAGGGTGCTGCGGCACATCGACGCCGACAACTTCCAGCTCGGCTGCACGCCCATCGTCAACCTGTTCCCGCGCGTGAGCGAGCCGCTGGTGATGGACCAGCGCCACTACGAATACATGCTGGTGCCCGACCGCCAGCGCGACGCCACCACCGAAGTGCATTCGATCGTCTCGGTGATCGCCTCCGACCCGGACGCCGACAAACCCGTCGACGTGCCGGGCTTCGCCGCACTGGGCCATGTGGACGGTGCACAGGGCGCGCAGGGTGGCGCGGTGTTCTGGGCCGCGCGGCGCGAGCCCTGCCTGCGCCAGAGCATTCCCGGCACCGACGTGTTCCTGTCCTTCGTCGACCAGGGCAAGACGCACAGCCGGCCCGCGCAACCGGTGGTCTACGCGCACCTGCTGTGCACCAACCGGCGGCTGGCCGAGCAGGTGCCCGTGGGCGCGCGCCTGGTGGCCGAAGGCCCGTCGCAGCCCACGCAAGTGCGCTGCCTGTACGAGCCCACCGCGCAACGCGATCCGCCGCTGGGCAGCGAGACGCTGTGGCGGCTGGTGTCGCTGCTCACGCTCAACCATCAGTCGCTGGTGGACGGCTCCACCGGCCGCGAGCAACTTCGCGAGATGCTGCTGCTGTTCGCTTCCGACAGCCGGCGCGACCATGCGCAGATCCGCGGCATCGCCGGGCTCTCGGCGCGGGGCGTCACCGCCCACGTGGGCACCGAAGCCTGGCGCGGCTACTGCCGCGGCACGCAGGTCACGCTCGAATTCGAGGACGACGCCTTCGTCGGCGGCTCGCCTCTCATGATGTCGGCCGTTCTCGCGCGCTTCTTCGCGATGTACACCTCGGTGAACTCCTTCGTTCGCCTCGTGGTGCGCAACGGCGAAGAGGTCAGAAAACAGTGGGCCCCGATGACGGGCCGGCAGGTGGTTCTGTGATCGAACAACTCACCGCCCGCCCGCAGGACTTCAACCTGTTCCAGGCCATCAGCCTGCTCGAGCGCGCCGCGCCCGAGGCGGTGCCTGTGGGCCGTTCGCAAGGCCCGCGCGAACGAGAGGCCGTGCGGCTGCATGCCTTCGTCACGCTGGCGTTCGAGGCCAGCGACGTGCGCGAAGTCGGCACTGACGCATCGACCGGCGAGCCCTTCGAGCTCACCACGCCCGCCCTTTCGCTGGGCGGCAGCGGCGGCCCGCTGCCGATGCCCTTCACCGAGATGCTGCTGGAGCGCCGGCAGCAGCGCGACCACGCGACGGGGGACTTCCTCGACATCTTCAATCACCGCTTCCTGGCCTTCCTGTACCGCAGCCGCCGCAAGCACCACGTGGCGCTCAACCCGCAGTCGCCTTCGAGCTCCACGCTGGCGTCCACGCTCGATGCAGCCAGCGCACTGGGCCTGCGCGCCGGTGTGCGCGCACCCGATGGCTCCGCCCTGTGGCTGCGCCATGCCGGTCTGCTCGGCGGCGCGCCACGCGGCATGACCGCGCTGCTAGCCCTGCTGCGCGACCGACTCGGCGTGCAGGTGCACGGCACGCAGTTCCGCGGCCGCTGGCTCGCACTGGAACCCGATGCCTCGGCGCGGCTGGACATGCGCACGCCGCTGGGCGGCGGCGCCGTGCTCGGCAAGCGCGTGTGGGACCAGGGCGCCGGCATCCGCCTCACCTTCAGCAACCTGAGCCAGCAGCGCCTGCGCGCCCTGCTGCCGCGCGGCGCAGACCATGCGCTCGCCAAATGGCTGGTGCGCCGCTTCATCCCGCAAGACCTGAAGGTCGAGATGGAGCTGAGCCTCGCGCCCACCGAATTGCGCAGCAGCGTGCTCGGCGCCGCGAACCCGATGCGACTGGGCTGGACTTCATGGGTCGCGGGCCCGACCTTCCGCGGCGCACTGCCGCCCGTTCACCACACCTTGACCAGCGACGGCGGCGACGCGCCCGGCGCCTGACCCGAACACGCCTTATGGACATCGACATCCGCACCCTGCTCGGCCGGCTCAACCCGGAATGCAAGCGCGCCATGGAACAGGCCGCCGAGCTGTGCGTGCAGCAGACGCACTACAACGTCGACCTCGAACACCTGCTGCTGAAGTTGGTGGACAACGACGCACCCGACCTGCGGCTGGTGTTCGGCCGCTTTGGCCTGCGCCCCGACACCGTGCAGGCGCAGTTGCAGAAGTCGCTCGACACCTTCAAGCGTGGCAACGGCCGCACGCCGAGCCTGACGCCCGACTTCGCGCCGCTGTTCCAGGAAGCGTGGCTCATGAGCTCGATGCTGCTGGGCCAGCAGCACATCCGCTCGGGCACGCTGATGCTGGCGCTGCTCGATGTGGACCGCCTGCGCGGCCGCCTGGTCGATGCCGCGCCCGCGCTGCTGCAGATTCCGCGCGGCACGCTGCGCGACGAACTCGCCGGCCTGCTGCAGTCGTCGCCCGAGGATGCGGCCGCCTCGGCACTGTCCGCCGCACCGATAGCCTCGGCGCCTGCCGCGAACCAGTCGGCTGCGCCATCGGCGCCAGACGCCGGTGCTCCGCCGCTGCAAATGCCCACCGCGCGCCGCAACAACTCGGCCACGCCTTCGCTCGACCAGTACACGGTCGACATGACGCAGCTCGCGCGCAACGGCGCGATCGACCCCATCCGCGGTCGCGACGGTGAGATCCGCCAGATCATCGATGTGCTGCTGCGCCGCCGCCAGAACAACCCCATCCTCACCGGCGAGGCCGGCGTCGGCAAGACGGCCGTGGTCGAAGGTTTCGCGCAACGCGTGGTGCAGGGCGACGTACCGCCCGCGCTGCGCCAGGTGTCTGTGCGCTCGCTCGACCTGGCACTGTTGCAGGCGGGCGCCGGCGTGAAGGGCGAGTTCGAGAACCGGCTCAAGTCGGTCATTGCCGAAGTCAAGGCCTCGCCCACGCCGGTGATTTTGTTCATCGACGAGGCGCACCAGCTCATCGGCGCGGGCGGCGCCGAGGGCCAGGGCGACGCGGCCAACCTGCTGAAGCCTGCGCTCGCGCGCGGCGAGCTGCGCACCATCGCGGCAACCACCTGGGCCGAGTACAAGAAATACGTCGAGCGCGACCCTGCACTGGCACGGCGCTTCCAGGTCGTGAAGGTCGAGGAGCCGAGCGAAGAAGTCGCCATCGACATGCTGCGCGGCATGGTCGAGACGCTGGAGAAGCACCACGGCGTGGAGATCGTCGACGACGCCGTGCGCGAGGCCGTCAAGCTCTCGCACCGCTACATCACCGGCCGCCAGCTGCCCGACAAGGCCATCAGCGTGCTCGACACCGCCTGCGCGCGCGTGGCCATCGGGCAGAGCGGTCTGCCCGCCGAGCTCGAATCGGCCGCGCGCGACATCTCCACGGGCGAGAGCGAGCTGCGCGTGCTGCGCCACGAGGCCGCCACCGGTGGCGACCACCAGGACGCCATCGCCGCGCTCACCTCGCGGCTCGACGTGCTGCGCCAGAAGCACAAGCGCCTGTCCGACAAGGTCGACGAAGAGAAGCACGCGGTGATGGAAATCGTCGCGCTGCGCCGCAAGATTTCTGACAGCCTGCGCGACAACGCACCGCCGCCCGACGAGGAGAACGACCCCGCGCTGCTCACCGCCGCGTTGCGCCGCCTCGAGAAAGGCCTGGAGGCGCTGCAGAGCGACGAGCCCATGGTGCCCGTGTGCGTCGATGGCGTGATGGTGGCCGAAGTCATCTCCGGCTGGACGGGCATCCCGGTCGGCAAGATGATGACCGACGAGTTGCACACGGTGCTCAACCTGAAGGAGAAGCTCGCCGAGCGCGTGGTCGGGCAGGACGATGCGCTCGACGCCATCGCGCGGCGCGTGCGTACCTTCCGCGCCGACCTCGACGACCCCGGCAAGCCCGTGGGCGTGTTCATGCTGGTGGGCCCCAGCGGCGTGGGCAAGACTGAGACGGCCTTCGCGCTGGCCGACCTGCTGTATGGCGGCGAGCGCAACGTCATCACCGTGAACATGTCGGAGTTCCAGGAGGCGCACACCGTCTCCAGCCTCAAGGGCGCGCCGCCCGGCTACGTGGGCTACGGGCGCGGCGGCGTGCTGACCGAGGCCGTGCGCCGCCGCCCCTACAGCGTGGTGCTGCTCGACGAAATGGAGAAGGCCCACCCCGACGTGCTGGAGTTGTTCTTCCAGGTGTTCGACAAGGGCACCATGGAAGACGGCGAAGGCGTGCAGATCGACTTCAAGAACACGCTGATCCTGCTCACCTCCAACGCCGCGCAAGACGTGATCACGCAGGCCTCGCAGGGCGGCCGCAGGCCCGACCCCGAGGAGCTTGTGGAGCGGCTGCGCCCCGAGTTGCTCAAGCAGTTCAGCCCCGCCTTCCTGGGCCGGCTGGCGCTGGTGCCTTATCACCACCTGGGCGACGAGCAGATCCGCTCGATCGTGAACCTCAAGCTCGGCAAGCTGGCGCGGCGCTTCGCGCTGAACCACCACGCGACCTTCACGTGGGACGTGCAGGTGGAAGACGCCATTACCGCGCGCTGCACCGAGGTGGACAGCGGCGCGCGCAACATCGACCACATCCTGGCTCATGCGGTGCTGCCCGAGCTTTCGCGCCAGGTGCTGGAGCGCATCTCGATGGCCGCCGCGTTCACCGCGGTGCACATGGGCATGGACGGCGACGGTGCGTTCGCCTTCAGCTTCGAACCGGCAACGCTGAGCTGATAGATGAACATGCGCGAAGGCTTCACCCAGCACGCCGCCTTCCTGACGGTGAAGACCGTGCTCGGGCCGGACGAACTGCTGCTCGACGCCTTCCAGGCCGCCGAGGGGTTGTCGCAGCTGTTCGCGTGCTCGCTCACCATGCGTTCCCCTTCGAGCGCGCTGAAAGCCGACGACCTGATCGGCACCTCGGCCACGGTTGTGCTGCAGCGGCCCGAGAAGGAAACCCGCTTCTTCAACGGCATCGTCTCGCGCTTCACCTACCTGGGCAGCAACCGGGACTTCGCGACCTATTCGCTCGAACTGGTGCCGCGCATGTGGCTGCTCACGCTGGGGCGCGACCGCGTGATCTACCAGAGCATGAGCACGCCCGACATCCTGCAGAAGGTGCTCGGCGAATTCGGCGTGGCCTTCAGCACGCAGCTGCAGGGCACCTACGCACCTCGCGAATACTGCGTGCGCTACGACGAGACAGCCTTCGACTTCATCTCGCGCCTGATGGAGGAGGAAGGCATCTTCTACTTCTTCACCTTCGCGGACGGCGCGCACACGCTGGTGCTGGCCGACAGCAACTCGGCGTGCATGCCCTGCCCCCACGCGGAAAAGCTCGTCATGCGCAGCAGCGAGGAAGGCTACGCGCACACCCATGCCGTCACCCGCTTCGAGTCGGACGCCCGGCTGGTGACCAAGGACCAGGCGGTGGACGACTACGACTTCCTCACGCCCGACACCGATCTGCGGGAGCAGCACGAGGGAAAGATCGGGCGCGGCCTTGACTACGAATATCCCTCGCGCGTGCCAGCGGCGGCCGGCGCGGCGCGCGCGCGCATCCGCCTGGAAATGCACCAGGCCGGCAGCCAGTCGGGCCGCGGCGACAGCCATTGCCACTACCTGACGCCGGGCACCACCTTCACGCTGGAAGAGCATTCCCGCGAGGATCTCAACGTGAAGCACGTGGTGTACAGCGTGCGGCACCACGCCGAGCGCGAGCACTACAGCAACAGCTTCGAGACCCTGCCTCCCGACCTGCCCTTCCGCCCGCAACGCCGCACGCCGCGACCGGTGGTGGCCGGCAACCATACGGCGCAGGTGGTGGGCCCGGCCGGCGAAGAAATCTGGACCGACGAGCACGGGCGCATCAAGGTGCAGTTTCCATGGGACCAGCTGGGCAAGAAGAACGACAAGAGTTCGTGCTGGATCCGCGTCTCGCAGATGTGGGCCGGCAAGGGCTGGGGCGCTCTCTTCCTGCCGCGCATCGGACAGGAGGTGGTCGTGAGCTATGTCGATGGCGATCCCGACCGGCCGCTGGTCTCGGGCAGCGTCTACAACGGCACGAACCCCACGCCGGTCACCCTGCCTGGCATGTCGTCGCAAAGCACGATCCGATCGCGCTCGACCAAGACCGGCGACGCGGGCAACGAGATGCGCTTCGAGGACAAGAAGGGCTCCGAAGAGTTCTACCTGCACGCCCAGAAAGACATGCGCGTGGAAATCGAGAACGACCTGACCACCACGGTGATGGCCGGCAACGAACTCCACACCGTCACCAAGGGCAACCGCACGGTCAAGGTCGACACGGGCAACGAAACCCACTCGGTGAAGGGCACGCGCGCGCTGGACGTCACAGGCAACGAGACGCACGACAACAAGGCCAACTTCACACAGACGGTCACCGGCAACTACGAGCTCAAGGTCACGGGCAACCTGGTGATCGACGTGACAGGCACCCTGCTCATCAAGTCGGCCCAGACGCTGGACCTGAAGGCCGGCACCGACCTGGGCGCCAACGCCGGCGTCAACTTCAAGGCCGAGGCCGGCGTGGCGCTGTCGGCCAAGGGCGGCGCCTCGCTGTCGAACGAGGCGCCCTCGATCAGCAGCAAGGCCTCGGGCATGAACGCCGTCGAAGGCGGCGGCATGGTCACGCTCAAGGGCGGGCTGGTGAAGATCAATTGAACGATTGAACACCATGGCACTTCCTTCTCTCCCAACAAAAGACCTGGCCTCGGTGCCCGAGGCCGTGGTGCGCGAAGCCCTCGACGGCGCCGGCCAGACGGTGGTGCGCGCGTCTTTCCTGGGCGATGTTCCGCACGGGCCGATGCAGGTGTTCTCGGCCGCGGGCAAGCCGGCAATGGAGGCCTCCTACCAGGCCGGCGTGCCGCACGGCGCCATGCGCCTGTTCGACGAACGCGGCCAGCTGCTGCAGGAAACGCAGCGCTTCGGCGGCGTGGCCGAAGGCACCACACGCAGCTACTACCCCAGCGGCAAGCTCATGCAGACACACCAGCACGTGCGCGGCACGCTGCATGGCGATGCCGTGGCGTACGCCGAATCGGGCGATGTCACAGCGCGGCTGCGCTACGTGGCCGGCCGCCTCGAAGGCGAAGCCACCTACTACAACGAAGGCCGCATGGTGCGACGCGAGCAGTACCGCGCCGGCCTGCTCGACGGCGAAGTGCTCGACTACCTGGCAAGCGGCGGCGTGGCGCAGTCGTCCACCTACGTGGCCAGCGTGCTGCACGGCCCGCTGCGGCGCTTCTGGCCCAACGGCCAGCTGATGGAAGAAATCGCGTACCGCCAGGGCAAGCCGCACGGCAACCCGCGCCGCTTCGACCAGGCCGGCCACGAGGTCGTGGAGACAGCCGCATCGCCGGGCTTCATGAAGAGCCTGGAAAAACTCGTGAGGGGAGGCTGAGCCATGGGCATGCACGTCTGCATGGGGGCCACGCTGCAGTGCAGCTTCGGCGCCGCGCCTTCCAACCTCGTGGTGCTGCCCGTGAACGCAGTGGTCACCAGTGGCGTGCCGGCGGCCACCATCATCGACAACAAGCCGATCGCCAACATCCTGCCCTTCGGCACCTGCAACAGCATGTCGAACCCGATGGTGGCCGCGGCCACCGCCGCCGCGCTCGGCGCCTTCACGCCGATGCCCTGCATTCCGGTAACGGCCGCGCCCTGGGCACCCGGCTCGCCCACGGTGCTGGTCGGCAGCATGCCCGCACTGCAGGACAGCTCGAAGCTCGCATGCAACTGGGGTGGCGTGATCCAGGTCGTCGTGCCGGGGCAGTTCACTTCAATGGTTCCCTGACCGATCCCTACTTACTCATGTCGCAATACGTTTTCACGATGAGCTCCCGCATGGTCGCCATCACGGTGACCTGCCTGGTGCTGCTGTGCGTCCTCCTGTTCCTGATGGGCGTGGAGATCGGCAAGCTGCTGGCGCCTGCGCCCATCCCTTCGGCTCCCGCCGCCGTGGCGCCTGCGCCGCTGCAGTCGCCCTCTCCCGCACCTGCCCCCACAGCCGCGCCGGCTCCCGCCGCCTCCACCCAATGACCAAAGTAGATCAAAGCATGTCGAACAACACACGACACCTCACGGGCATGCACAGCGCGCTGCGTCGCCTCGCCCTTCCAACATTGCTGGCGCTGGCCGGCCTCTGCGCGGGTGGCTCCGCCAGCGCGGCGGGCGAACGGCCCGTGGCGCAGGGCGTGATCGCCGTGCCAGCCGCACTCGCCGCGCCCGCCGCCGCGGCGCCCGCGCCCGCGCCCGCGTTTCCGGTCGAGCCGGCAGCCCCTGTCGCGCCACCGGCACCCGTGCTCACCAACGGCCTCGTGCGCGTACCCGACGGCCGCCTGCTCGCGCCCGACATCGCGCGCATCGTGACGCGCGGCGAGCTCGTGGTGGCCATGCTCAAGGTCGACACGCCGCCGTTCTTCTTCTTCGACGACGCCGGCCAGTGGACCGGGCTCGAGGTCGGCCTGGCGCAGTCGCTCGCCAAGGAACTGGGCGTCAAGCTGCGCTTCAACCGCGAGGCCGGCACTTTCAACGCGGTGGTCGACCTGCTGGCCAACGGCCAGGCCGACCTGGCCATCAGCAAGCTGTCGCGCACGCTGGCGCGCACGCAGACCATTGCGTTCAGCGACGCCTACCTCACGCTGAACCACTCGCTGATCCTGAACCGCGTGAAGTTCGCGCAGCTCTCGCACGGGCGCCCGCTGCCGGAGGTCATCCGCAACTTCAACGGCAGCATCGGCGTGATCGCCAAGTCGTCCTTCGCGGACTACGCGCGCACCAACTTCCCGCACGCCAAGGTGCAGGAGTTTCCGACCTGGAACGAGGTGCTGGTGGCCCTGCACAAGGGCGAGATCGTGAGCGCCTATCGCGACGAGTTCGAGGTCAAGCGCGTGCTCAAGGCCGACCCGACCGTATCGCTCGTGCTGCGCACCGTGACGCTGAAGGACCTGGAAGACACCCTCGGCATCGGCGTTGCCGTGACCGACACCACGCTGCTGGCCTACGTCAACCAGTTCCTCGCCCAGCGCACCGAGAAGCTGGACATCCAGAAGGTGCTGCAGGCACTCGACCGCTGAGCCGCAAAGAACACGCACCCATCATGAATTCCTCCAAGCTCTACGCCTTCGTCCTCAACCCCTGGGTCGTGATCATCAGCCTCGGGGCCGGCGTGGCCTTCGGCATGCTCGCACCCCCGCTCGCGACCACCCTGAGTTTCGTGGGCGACATCTACGTCGACCTGCTGAAGATGATCACGCTGCCCTTCATGGTCTCGGCCGTGATCTTCAGCCTGCAGCGGCTGTTTCGCGACGGCGGCACGGCCAGCCTGCTGGGCCGCGTGGCGCTGGTGTTCCTCGCGTTCTCGGCCTTCGTGGCCATTGCCGGCGCGGCCACGCTGCTGCTGCTTCGCCCCGGCGAGAACCTGCCGGCCAGCACCATGCAGACCTTCGGCCAGATCGTCGGCGGCGACCTGAGCGCCAGCGACACGGCCATGAGCCTGCGCGGCACCGACGAAGTGAAGAAAACCGCCAGCTTCGCCGACATGCTGGTGAGCCTGGTGCCCGCCAACATCTTCACGGCCCTGGCCAACGGCGACACGCTGAAGACGCTGGTGTTCGCGCTGCTGTTCGGCCTGGCGGTGGGGCACGTGCCCACGCGCATTTCAGACGGGCTGACCCAGGCGCTCGAAACCGTCTATCACGCCTGCCAGACGCTGATGCGCTGGCTGAGCTTTCCGCTGCCGGTGGTGCTGTTCTGCATGAGCGCGGCACAACTGGGCAAGACGGGCATCGAGCCGCTGCGCGCGATGGGCGCCTTCGTGCTGGCCTTCCTGGTGGTGTCGACGGTGCTGCTGGCGGTGGCGTGCGTCATCATCTGGAAGCGCTCCAACGGCACGCTGGGGCAGACGCTCAACGCCATGCGTGGCCCCTTCGCACTGGCGCTGGCCACGCGCAGCAGCGCCACCTGCATGCCGATCATGATCGAGAGCCTGGTCACGCGGCTGGGCTTCGCGCGCTCACGGGTTGAATTGCTGGTGCCGCTCACGGTGTCGCTGCTGCGCATCGGGCCCGTCGTGTACTACGTGTGCGCCACTCTCTTCATCGCGCAGATCTACGGGCGCTCGCTGTCGCCGGTGGAAATCGGCATCGTGCTCACATCGTCGGTGCTCGCGGGCTTTGCCTCTGCGGGCATGACGGGGCTGGTGACGGTGTCGCTGATCGGCATGACCTGCACCTACCTGGGCCTGCCCTTCGAGGCGGCGTTCATCCTGTTCCTGGCGGTGGACCCGGTGTGCGACATGCTGCGCACGCTGGTGCTGGTCATTGGCAACACCGCGGCCGTCGCTGTCGTGTGCCCCCGGCCACTGAAGATCTAGAAGGCACGCACTCATGTCACGCATCGGCGTTCTCGGCGGCATGGGCCCATCGGCAACGGTGGACTTCATGGAAAAGATCATCCAGCTCACTCCCGCCACGCGCGACCAGGAGCACCTGCCGGTGATCGTAGCGAACCTGCCGCACGTGCCGGACCGCTCCAGCGCCATCCTGGGCACGGGGCCCGACCCGCTGGGCGCGCTGCTCGCGGGCATCGACGTGCTCAACGACATCGGCGTGGGCGTGATCGCGATTCCCTGCAACTCGTCGCACCACTGGTATGCGCAGATGGTCGAGCACAGTCGGGCGCCGGTGATCCACATCGCGCAGTCGTGCGTGGCCGCCATTGCCACGACACCGGGCGAACGGCCGGTGCGGGTGGCAGTGCTGGCCACGCGAGGCGCGCTGGCCTCGGGCTTCTACCAGCAGGCGCTGCGCGAACGCGGCATCGACTTTCTGGTGCCCGACGCCACGACCGGCCAGGACCACGTGGACGCCTGCATCCGCGCCGTGAAGGGCGGCGACGTGCAGGCCGGCGCGGCAGCCTTCGAGCTTGCGCTGGAAGCGCTGTCCGCCACCGGCGCCACCGTGGTGATCATGGGCTGCACCGAATTGCCGATCGCCGCGAAGGCAGCGAACGCCGCCGGGCACAGCACGCTGATGCTGATCGACAGCTCGCTGGAGCTGGCCCGCGCCACCGTCGCCTTCGCGCTCGACAAGGGATGGAACAAGCCGACATGGGTTTCCTGACGCGCATGTCCCACAGCCTGCTCGCCCTGCTTCTGTGCATGGCGGCAGGCGGAGTCGTGGGCGTCTATGCGCCCGTGGTGGGCGACGTGGGGTACACGGCGGCGCAGGTCTACCTGGCCATCGTGAGCATGGCGGCCATTCCGCTGCTGGTGGTCGCCACTTTCTTCGGCCTGCGCCAGACCATGGGGCTGCCCTTTCCGGGACGGCGCATCGCGATGATCGCGGGCCTTGCACTGCTGCTGGTGATGAGCTGCGCGGGCACCGGGCTGGCACTGGGCTGGGTGAACGCACCGGGCGCGCACCTGGACGCCGAATCGCGCGAGCACCTGGGCGAACTGGTGCAGCAGGCCGGCGACGGCGGCGACCTCGAAATGCGCCTGCACGACAGCAGCACGCAGGCAACGGCCATCGAGCGGCCCCGCGTCACGCTGGTGCCCGACAACTTCTTCCGCGTGCTGGTGGAGGGGCGCTCTCTGGGCATCCTGTCGTGCGCGCTGCTGTTCGGCCTGGCCTTTGCCGCGCTGGCGCGCACGCAGCACGCCGCGCTCAACCACATGTTCGAGGGCATCTACCGCACGCTCGAACTCATCATCGCGCGCGCCAACATCCTGCTGCCGGTGGTGGCCTTCGGCATGTCGGCGCACGTGTTCGCGCAGACCGACGCGGTGACGATCCGCGCCATGAGCGGCTTCCTGCTGCACTTCGTGGCGCTGGTGGCGCTGCTGGCCGCGGGCGCCATCGCGGTGATCCACCAGCGCGGCAACCAGCCGCTGGCCGATGTGCTGCAGCACCTGAAGACGCCGATGCTGGTAAGCCTGATGTCGTCGAGCACCACTGCCAGCATTCCGCACACCATCGAGGCGATGAGCGCGCGCCTGGGCTTCAGCCGCGGCATCGTCGAGCTGGTGGTGCCCACCGCCTCGGTGTTCCTGCGCGCGGGCTCGGCGCTGTACTACGTGCTGCTGGCGCTGTTCGTGGCCAACCTCTATGACCGCACGCTCAGCGCGGCCGACATCGGAATGATCGGCATGGGCGCGACGGTTGCGGCCTTCGCCTCGGCCGGCAACAACAGCCTAACCAACGTGGGCTACGCGGGCATCGTGCTGGCGATGCTGCAGCTGCCCATCGAGGCCGCGCTGGCGCTGTTCCTGGCCATCGACCTGATCTGCGAGGGGCCGCGCAACCTGCTGACGCTGCTGGCCACCTGCGTGCTGATTTCCGTCGTGTCGGCCGGCCTGCCGTCGGAGCGCGTGACGGCGCCTGCCGCCGACGTGGCACCCGCGAAGCCGCTGCGCTTCGTGCTCACGCGCGGCAACGTCATGCTGCTGGCGGGCTGCAGCGTGCTGGCCTCCCTGCTGATTTTGCTGATGGGCATTGCCGTGGGCGCGCGGCAGGCACAGCCCTCCGCCGCATATGCAACTTCGGCCGCGGCGAACCCTGGAATATCGCGATGAACCGCACAAAGACTCTTCTCTTCAGATGGATCGCCGCCCTGCTGCTGCTCTCGCAGCTGGCCGCATGCGGCAGCCTGTTTCCCAAGGGCACGCGCGTGAACTGGAGCGAGCTCACGCTGTCGGCCTCACCCGACGCCAACCAGAACAGCCCGGTGGCGGTCGACGTGGTGATGGTGCTCGACGACACCATGCTCGCCCGCATCACCGAGCTCACCGCAGCCAAGTGGTTCGGCGCGCGCGCCGACCTGCAGAAGACCTTTCCGCAGAGCCTGTCTTACCTCTCGTGGGAGCTGGTGCCGGGCCAGACGATTCGCGTGCCCTCCAGCGCCTTCGGCTCGCAGCGCGTGGCGGCCGTGCTCGTCTTCGCGAACTACACCACGCCCGGCGCCAATCGCGTGCGGGTGGAAGACCTCAAGGGCGCCGTTGTCGCCCGCTTCGACGTTCAAAGCTTCGACGTGTCGACCACACGCTGAACAACCCGGACCCTCGCCAGTGAACACCGCATTCCATCTTTCTTCTTCCTGCGCAGGAGCCCGCCATGTCTGACGTGCACAGCGCCGCCCCCATCACCGACCGCATCGAGTGGCACGAAGGCATGCTGCTGTCGCCGCAGCACTTCCAGCAACTCTCGGCGCGCACCGATTCCCTCGTGGCCTGGCAGACGCTGGCCGCCGCGCCCTTCAGCTGGGGCGTGCGCCGCCTGGTGTTCGACCAGGGCCTGCTGCCCGCCGGCCTGCTGCGCGTGCTGGCGCTCGACGCCATCCTGCCGGACGGCACCGCCGTGCAGTACTCGGCCGCCGAGGCCGCGCACGGTGCGCTCGAACTCTCGCTCGCACCGCATAAAGACCAGCTGGCCGTCGAGCCGCTCGACATCTACCTCACGCTGCCGGTCGCCGGCCCCGCGCGGCATCGCGGCGCGACTGTGCGCTTTCGCTCGGTGTCGGGCGCGCCGGTGGAAGACGCCGTGTCGGACGCCGAGCCCGCGAACATCCCCCGCATGCTGCCGCGCCTGGCACTCAGCGCGGGCGCGGTGCCGCCCGGCACGCACGTGCATCTGCGCCTGGGCCAGGTGTTCAAGGACAACGAAGTCGTGAAGCTCGGCGACGCGCAACCGCCGCTGCTCGAAGTAGCGCGCGACAACCCGCTGTGGACTGCGGCCGCCGGCCTGCTGGGCCAGCTGCGCGGCAAGGCGGCCTTCGTCGCGAAGCAGACGGCTGTGCCCTCTTCACGCGTGGACGACCGCCTCGCGCACCTCGAACTGAAGGACCGGCTACGCAGCCTGCTGTCGGGCCTGCCGCATGCCGAGGCCGTGCTGCGCACGCCGCACCTGCATCCGCTGCCGATGTACTGGTCGCTGTGCGCGCTGCTGGCATCGCTGAGCCTGCTGCGGCCCGGCGGCCTGCCGCCGGTGCCGGTGGACTATGACCATGCGAACCCCTCGCGCGTGTTCCAGCCGCTGCTGCTGGCGCTGCGCGACGCGGTGTCCGAAGTGAGCCAGGAGTACCGCGAGCACAAGTTCGAGTTTCGCCAGGGCGCCTTCGAGACCACGCTGCAGCCGCAGTGGCTGGCCGGCACGCGCATCGTGGTCGGCCTGCGTGGCCAGTCCGACAAGGATCTGCTGGCCTGGATGGACAGTGCCATCGTCGGCGCGCAGTCGGCCTACCCCTCGTTGCGCGAACGCCGCGTGCTGGGCGCGGTGCGCCGACCCATCGAGTCGGCCGACGAACTCGGCCTGCGCCCCGGCTCGGGCTACCTGCTCTACGCCATCCAGACCAGCACCGCTTTGACCGTGCCCGGCGAACTCCTGGTGATCGCCAACGCGAACGAAGGCGCCACCGCGCAGCCGCCGCAGGAAATCGTGCTGTTCATCAAAGACTGATCGACCCCCATGGCACGCACCCTTCCCGACCTTGCGGTCGACGACCACATCACCAAGCAGTTCCGCGCGTTCTACGACGAGATCGTGAAAGCGCGCGACCGCACCGCCGAATCGCGCGAGACCGACATCGACATGGTGGCGCAGGCGCTGGCCCGCCACCTCGAGAACCTGCTCGAGCTGCAATCGCTCGAATCGCGCCGCGAGAGCACGCGCTTCGAGCTGGAGAACGTGGCCGACGCGCGCTACCTCAAGGCCGCGCTGGCCGACGAGATCCTGCTGCACACGCCGTGGATCGGCCGCGAGCGCTGGACCGCCCACCTGCTGGAGTCTTCGCTGTTCCGCACCAATATCGCGGGCGACCTGGTGTTCAGCCGCATCGAAGAGCTGCTGTCGGGCCGCGAGCCTTCGCGTCGCGACATCGCGCGGCTGTATCTCTTTGCACTGGCACTGGGCTTCCAGGGCAAGTACCGCGGCGGCGGCGAAGAAGCGCGCCTGCTGGGCTACCGCGAAGAGCTGTTCCAGTTCGTCTACCAGCGGCAGGCCGACTTCTCGGGCCGCGACCGCGTGGTGTCGGAGCGCGCCTATGCGAGCACGCTCTCGCACATCGCTCCGCGCAAGCTGCCCACGCTGAGCCGCTGGACGGTGCTGTTCCTGCTGTGTACCGCCTCGCTGCTGGCGGTGTCGGAGCTGTTGTGGCTGTGGCAGTCGTGGCCGGTGCGGCAGGTGCTGCAGCCGGGTGCGGTCGATGCATCGGGGGCATACCAGCGATGAACGACATGCTGCGCCATTCAAAGAGCCCCAGGAGGTCGTCGCCATGCTGACAGACCAGCTCTTCCTCATTTCCATCGCGGTGCTCACGCTGGTGGTGCTGCTCGTGCTCGGCATGGTGCTGTACTTTGCGGCACGGCGTTCGCACGCCAAGCCGTCGAGCGACCCGAAGGTCGCGCGCATCCGCTTCGACTCGCTGCGCAGTTCGTTCCGCCAGGCCGTGGAGCTGATCGAAGGCAACATCGCCTCGCGCGCCGACCGCTACGGCATTCCGTGGATCATGCTGCTCAACGAGGGCGACGACCATCGCCAGCTGCCCATCGAGCAGTCGGGCGTGGCGAGCGCACTGAGCACCGAGTCGGCCTCGGCCGCGACCACGCAGGGCATCTCGTGGCACTTCTTCGACCGCGGCGTGGTCATCGACATCCAGGGCGCCTATCTCGGCTCGCCCGATGACGACGACGCCTCAGAGAAGCCATGGGACGAGTTCCTGGGCATGTGCCGGGCCTACCGGCCGCAGCGGCCGTTCGACTCGGTGGTCATCACCATTCCGGCGGCGCTGCTGCTCGACGACAGCACCGACGGCCGGCTCGAACTATCCAAGCGCGCCAAGCTCGCGCACCGCCGCCTGTGGCTCGCACAGAACCGCTTTGCGATGCGCTTCGCCGTGTATGTGCTGGTCACTGGCGCGGAACACCTCGAAGGCTTCAGCGCCTTCGCGAGCGCCCTGCCCGAGCCGCTGCGCGCGAGCATGCTCGGCTGGTCGTCGCCTTATGACCTGTCGACCACCTACCAGCCGGGCTGGGTCGACGAGGCGGTGGGTACCGTGGTGCGTTCGGTGTCCGACGTGTCGGCCGAGCTCTTCGCCACCGACACCGCGCCGCAGGGCGCCGGCCCGCAACTGCTGCTGCCTTCGCGCATCGAGGCGCTGCGCGGCCAGCTGCAGCTGTATGTCGATGAGCTGATGCGCCCGAGCGCGTACCACGAGCCCTTCTTCTTCCGCGGCATCTACCTGACGGGCGACAGCGGCGAATCGGCACAGGCAGTTGCCGCCATCGACGCCGAGCACGACAGCTACGGCCAGAAGGACCTAGAGCCCATCGGCGGCGACCTGATCGCGCAGCTGATGCGCCAGCCGGCGTTCCTGCGTGACCTGTTCGAGAAGAAGATCTTTCTCGAGTACGGCCTCACGCGGCCGTCGCGCACGCAGACACTGGCGCGCCCGGTGCTGCACCGCGCGCTGCGCTGGACGGCCATCTTGTTCCTCAGCGGCTGGGGCATTGGCCTGGTTGTGGCCACATGGCAGCTGCACCGGCACAACAGCACGCTGGTATCGGCGCTCTCACAGCTGCAGCACGATGCGCAATACCGCATGCGCGCACTGCAGCGCGGCGAGACCATTCCGACCGCGTGGTACCGCAACAAGGCGCTGTCGCTGCTGGCCATGAACGAGCGACTGCGCACTGACGGCACGTACTCCTTCTTCATGCCCGGCTCGTGGCGCCCCTTCGACGACCTGAACGAACGCGTGATAGAGCGCATCGAGCGCGAGTTCGGCGACATCGCAGTAAGCACGCTGCGCCGCGAGCTGATGGCCCGCGTGAGCCAGCTGAGCGGCGTGGAGCAGGACGAGGCTACCGGCGAATTCATCGTCGGTGCCAACTGCAGCCTGCCGCCGAGCTTCAAGACCATCGGCGATGCGCCGCGCAAGAACGGCCTGCTGGTGGAAGACCAGCCCGAGTTCGGCGCCCTGCAACGCTACCTGGGTTCAGCCGAGCAGCTCGACACCGCCCTGCAGGCGGTGGAGCGCCTGCGCCAGCCTTCCACCGGCAATGCGGAAGACCTGCGCGTGGCCGTGCGCTACGCGCTGGGCGCCGAGCTGCCCGCCGACCTGAGCCGCAACCTGCGCTACTTCCGCCAGGCGGCCGAGGGCAATGCACTGGCGATTCCGCTGGCGCCGGTGCAGTCGGCGCTGCGCTGCGCGCTCGACAAGGGCACTGCGCAGCTCGACACGCGGCTGTTCGTCAACAACGAACTGCTGGTGTCCGAGCAGTCGCTGGGGCGGCTGCTGCCATCGCTCGCCAGCGCAGGCACTTTCGCGCGCACCACGGCCAGTTATCGCGAAGTGATCGCCGCCATCAAGGACCAGGAAGACCTGGTCGCGTCGGGCAAGGGCGGCTGGATGCGCCAGCCGGTGCTGGTGCTGGGCGCCTCGTACGACCGCACAATCGCGCGCATCGAGCAGAACCGCCTGCTGGGGCAGGAGCCGGCCGATGCGGTGCGCGGCCGCGCGCAAGATGCCTTCCAGAAATTCCGCGCCGAGTTCAACCTGCGCTTCGGTGGCGCGCAGCCCGGCCTCGTGTGGCAGGACAAGGAAGGCCGCTTCGCGCTGGCGCCCGAACGCATCGCGCTACGCGACGCACTCACCGCGTTGCTGGCACAGCCCTTCATGGCCGCCGCGCGCGACCGTGAGCTGCCGGGCGCGGGCCTGCGCTCGACGGCCACATGGGACCTCATGCGGCTCGACCAGGCACTGGCCGTCGGCGACATCCGCAAGCGCTACATGACCGACGGCATGACGGCCTTTCCGGCGACGGTTCGCCCGGGCATCGAGAGCGCGCTGAATGCGCACTTCGCGCAGCTCGTGGTCGACCAGGTGGCCGAGGCCGCGACCGGTGCCAACGACGGCATGCGCCCCACGTCAGGCGCACTGATGGCCACCGACACGCAGGCTGCGGCTTATGAAGCCTCGCGCCAGCGCCTGGCCAAGATACAGGCGCTGCTGTACGAGATGGGCGCCGGTCCGCGCGCCGAAGACCTGCGCGCAATGATGTCGCGCGACGCGCTGCAACGCCTGGAAAGCGTGGACGAAGCCTTCAACCAGTCGGAGCTGTACGCCATGCGCGGGCGCGACTTCCAGGGCTGGCGCGGCGAGCGCGGGCCGATGCTGGTGGCCTTCGGCGTGCCGGACACGGGCTCGCTCGCGGCCTACCTGGGGCAGCAGTTCAACCGCACCGAAACGCTGGGCAAGCTGGCCGACAGCTACATCGCGGCGCTCGACGGCGCGGGTGCGGGCTCGGTGCTCGCGCAGCGCTGGCAGGCCATCAACCGCGACCTGGAGCGCTACCGGCTGAAGAACCCGAACAGCAGCCTGCTGCTGCTCGAACAGTTCCTCGGCACGACCGGCGCCGAGATCGACCGCGAGACCTGCGCCGCCAAGCTGGCCGGCAAGGCGCCGGCGGCGCGCATCGGCGACTACTTTGCCGACCGCCACCAGCAGATCTACAGCGCCCTGCTCGCGCGCTGCTACGAGCTGCAGTTCGGCGACCAGCAGGAGCTGTGGACGCAGTTCTCCACGCGCTTCAACCGCTCGCTGGCGGGCCGGCATCCGTTCGGCGCGGCGACGGGCCGCGCCTTCGACCTGGCAGACCCGGCGGACGTGAACGACCTCGCACGGGCCTTCGACCCGCTGTCGCGCGCGCTGAAGGACAACCGCACCGACGGCGCCGTGCGCACCTCGGCCATGCCGGGAACGGCCGCGCGACGCTTCGCGGAGCAGTTCGGCCGCGCACGCGACTTCATGCTGCCGCTGTTCCCGACCGAGGAAGGCGCCGCGCCGGGCTACGACCTGAGCGTGGACTTCCGCGTGAACACCGGCGCCGAGATCGAGGGCAACAAGATCATCGACTGGTCCTTCGAAGTCGGCGACCAGGTGCTCAAGCAGCGCGACCCGCCGCGCACGCTGCGCTGGGAATACGGCATGCCGGTGGCGCTGGTGCTGCGCATCGCGAAAGACTCGCCACTGGTGGCGCGCGCCGACCCGCAACAGCACGCGCTGCTGACCGACGGCCAGACCGTGAGCTTCCGCTTCGCCGACCCGTGGGCGCTGTTCACGCTGGCGCAGCGCCAGCGTGAAGCCGACACGGTGCAACGGCCGGACGGCCGCTCGCAGTTGCTGAAGTTCGAGTTTCCGCTGGTGGCCCAGTCGGCCGGCGACACCGCCCAGTCGCCTGCGGGAGGACGCGCGCGCGTGTTCCTGCGCGTTGCCGCAAGCCCCGCCGGCAAGAAGACCGCCCTGATCTGGCCCGCCGCGTTCCCGATGCGCGCCCCTGAATGGAACACGCCCTGATGGCCGCCGTGCTCGCTCCCCTGAACACCGAGGCCGCCAACGGCTTCGCACCCGACCTCGCGGCCTTCCTCGCGCCGCTGGAAATCGAAGGCGAAGGCCCCGCCGGGCCGCCGCTGCGCTACGACCCGGTGTACTCCCGCATCCGCGATGCGCGCATGGAGGAAGACGCCAGCCTGCCGATGGGTGAATGGACCCGTCCGCTCAAGAAGGCCGACTGGCGCGCCACCGAGATGTTGTGCGCCGAGGTGCTGCAACGGCGCAGCAAGGACCTGCAGGTGGCCGCGTGGCTCACCGAGGCGTGGGTGCATCGCCATGCGATCGACGGGCTGATCGCCGGCACGCGGCTGCTCGAAGGGCTGGCGCGCGACTTCTGGCAAGACGTGCATCCGTGCATCGGAGAGGACGGCGACGCCGACATGCGCACGGCCACCTTCGTGTGGCTCAACGACACCCT
This sequence comes from Variovorax sp. YR634, assembly GCF_900106655.1. NCBI lineage: Bacteria > Pseudomonadati > Pseudomonadota > Betaproteobacteria > Burkholderiales > Comamonadaceae > Variovorax > Variovorax sp. YR634. The sequence goes on along the minus strand of NZ_FNOL01000020.1, from coordinate 11,591 downwards.
CGCGCAGACCCTGCTGATGCGCGTGCCGCTGCTCGCGTGGCCAGATTTCTCGCCGCCCTTCATCAACCTGGGCGACTGGCAGCGCGCGCTGACCACCGAGTTCGGCGCCGGTGCGGGCAATACCAAGTCGAAGGCGAAGGAAGTGGCGGCAGAGCCGAGCGCGCAGACGGTGTCGCGCCAGGACATCCTCGACCAGGCCGCACGCGACCTGCATGCGCTTGCCGCGCTCGACGACCGGGTGGCGCTGGCCGCCGATGCATGGCGCGACCTGGGCGCGCTGCTCGACGAGCGCCTGGGCGCGGACGCGCCGAGCCTGTCGAAGGTGACGGAGATGCTGCTTCGCATGCGGCAGGCGCTGCGCAGCCTGCTGCAGGAGCGCGACCCGCGCGATGAAGAACCACCGGCCATGCCAATGGAGCCGCCCGCAAGTTGGGCGGCGGACACATCAACGCCTTCCGCGACCTCGATGGACGACAACGACATGAGCGAAGCCCCTTCTCCTTCTCTTTCTCCTTCCGCGCCGCTTCCGCAGGCCGCGGCGAGCGGGCGCATCGGCAGCCGCGCCGAGGCCTACCAGCTGCTGGAGCTGGCCGCCGCCTACCTGCTGCGCGAAGAGCCGCACAGCCCCACTCCCTACCTCGTGAACCGCGCGGTGGCGTGGGGACGCATGCCATTGCCGCAACTGATGCAGGAAGTGCTGCGCGAGGACGGCGACCTCAATCGCTACTTCTCGATCATCGGTGTCAGGCCCGACGCCTAGACAGATTGATCTCTTCGATGGAGCTTTCAACATGCCACGCCACCTCAAGCGCACCGGTCAGCACCTGTATGTCGATGGTTTGCATCTGCTCGGCATCTGCGAGCGATTGATGAAGGAAGCGGTGCTGGCCGGCGCTCCCGGAGGCGCCGGGACGCCTGCGGCCCCCTACACCATGGCCAATGCCGGTGACTGGGTCGCACGCTGGCGCGCGTCGACGCGCGAGGGCATGGTCTATTACAAGATGGCGGGCAGGCTCATCAGCAAGAACCACAAGGTGTATGTCGGCGACGTCGGGCCTGCATACCTTCAATCCACAAGCATCCTGGAGAGTTCGCTCAAGGCATTCCGGTCCAAATACGGCAGGCTGCCAAAGCTCAATCTCCACTTTGGCTATGCCGTCACCTCAATAACAGTAATCAGGGCTGCACTCAACGTCGACAACGCGACGTGGAAAGCATTGCGAATCGAGCAGACGGGCACTCCTCCGCCAACCTGGACGGCATCCATCCTGAGCACTCACCTCATTGCGATGGCAAGAACCCCAGGCGCTTCATCGAACGACCCCAACGATTACATCGATGCGAAGGACAGAGAACTCCTCCAGGAGTGGGCCACCAAGAACGCAATCAACGACCCGCAGTACCAGGTACTCGCGCAGAGGGTGGCCGACCCGGGCCTCATCTATGCAAAGAGCACCGACAGCGTCTATGGCGGCACACGGCCTGCCCCCTGGAGCGAGATACGCCATTCCCCCGTGATCGCCAAGGCGGTCCGCTCCCTGATGAAGGGCGAGTCCCCGTCGTTGGCCGCCGGCCCGGCTGGATACGACAAGGACTACGCGCGCAAGCAGTTGCTGCTGCCCGTCATGACGATGGCGATCTTTCACGCGGAGCCTGCGAGAAACCCGCGTGCATGGCCGATCAACCTGATGATCCTGGACCTCGCGGAGTCCACCACCGCACGCTTCACGTGGGACGCGATCCTGTGGCATCCGCTTGCAATTCCGCAATCGGCCACTACGGGCGCCGGCCATGTTCTCGCCGTGCCCCTGAGCGGCCCCCGGGGGCCGCATGCTCCCCTGGTGCCCTTCGTCGGGCCGCAGCCGACGCAACAGGAAAAGACGGCACAGGCACGCGCGGAGCGCGCGATCGTGCCCATCACAAGCACGCTGAAGCTGCATCTCGTCGGCGGACTGATTCCGGCAAGCCCCACTGACGGCGGTCGAATAGGCGGACGGCCGCTCTGGGCGCAGAACAGGTTTGCTGCAACCGAGCCTTTCGACTTCATCCATCAGAAAGAGATCGACGTGCTGCTGCAGTGGTTGATGCAATTTCCGGAGATCGGCACCCATTGGAGCGTGCAGGACCCGCCGCCGCACGGCGCCACGCTCGTGCCGGCGATGCAGGTTCTGCAGCGCCAGGTTCCCGCCGATGTGGCAACGACCACAGGCTTGACCCGCATCGCCGCCCGGCTCCAGACCCGGATCGGGACCCTGGATTACATGCATTAGCCAGACCCCCGTCTCTCAGGAGTTCTCCGCTCCGGCGCTTGCTGTTCAATGCGCCCGCGAGCGCCAAGTTCACGCACAAGTACGAAGTCGTCCGGGCCGAGCTGCCCGGCGCCGAGTTCAATACCAAGACCAAGGCCTGACCCAAGACGAACTTCACGCAGCTCCAGGCGTGGAAGCAGATGGAGGCGCTGCCCTGCTTCAAGGCGAACAAGGAGATTCCGGACGCGGTTGCGCTCTAGGCGGCAACGGTCGCAGCGGGACCGAACGCCGCGCCTCAACCCAGCACGTCGTTCACCTGCTCCCGAAATTCGCTCAAGCTCACGGCGGCCCCAATCTCCCGCGGCAACGCATCGCGCACCGAGAACACGCCCAGGATCTTCGCCCCCGCCGCCAGCGGCAGGTGGCGAAAGCCCCGTTCGAGCATGAGCACGACGGCGTCGGACACCAGCGTTTCGGGCGGCACGCAGATGGGGTTGGGCGTCATCACGTCGCGCACCGCCGTGCGATCAGGGTCCAGCCCCTTGGCCAGCACCCGGGTCATCAGGTCGCGCTCGGTCAGGATACCCAGCAGCGTGTCGGGCAGGTCCATGATGAGCACGCTGCCGCAGTTGGCACGCGTCATCACGCATGCGGCGTCGCGTACGTTCGCCTGCGGACCCAGGCTGATCACGTGCTTGCGCGAGATGGACTGGAAAACAGTGCGCTCGGTCATGATGCACCCTCCGGAAGTGGCGTCGTGGATGGTGCCGCCGACAGCGGCTCAGCGCAAGGAGGCGTTGAGCCGCTCCAGCGCCGTGGCGCCGGGGCAAAGCTGGTCAGGCCCCATCGCGTTGAGCGACTGGTCGCTGGTGTTGAGCGCCGTGTGCAGGTCGGTGGCCAGCGGGTCGACATAGAGCAGGCCGGTCACCACCTCGCCCATCTCGTGGTGCCGCTGCATGTAGGCCATGGCGGCATAACGGTCGCCAGGGTTGTAGTCGGGGTGCAGGCTGCGCAGGCGCAGCAGCGTGCCGTCGTGCTGGCGCACGTCCATCACTTCTCCGGGCTCGATGTCGGCGACGATTTCGTCCCGCCCGCTGATGAAGTCGATGCGGCTCACCGCCTCGTTGTGCTCTCGCACGTAGTCGTAGCTCTTGGTGCTGCCGGGGTGGTTGTTGAAGGCAACGCAGGGGCTGATGACGTCGATGAAGGCGGAGCCACCATGGCTGATCGCCCCTTTTATCAGTGGCACAAGTTGCGCCTTGTTACCCGAAAAACCCCGCCCCACGTAGCTGGCGCCCAACTGCAGCGCCATGGCCACGAGGTCCACCGGGCTGTCGGTGTTGACGACGCCCTTCTTGCTCTTCGAGCCCTGGTCGGCGGTGGCGGAGAACTGGCCCTTGGTGAGGCCGTAGACGCCGTTGTTCTCCACGATGTAGGCCATGCGCACGCCGCGCCGCATGGCGTGGGCAAACTGGCCCAGGCCGATGGAAGCCGAATCGCCGTCGCCCGAAACGCCCAGGTACAGCAGGTCGCGGTTGGCGAGGTTGGCGCCGGTCAGCACGCTGGGCATGCGGCCGTGCACGGTGTTGAAGCCGTGCGATGCGCCCAGAAAGTAATCCGGCGTCTTGGAGCTGCAGCCAATGCCCGAGAGCTTGGCCACGCGATGCGGCTCGATGTCCAGCTCCCAGCAGGCCTCGATGATGGCGGCGGAGATGGAGTCGTGGCCGCAGCCCGCGCACAGCGTGGAGATCTTTCCCTCGTAGTCGCGCCGCGTGTAGCCGACCTTGTTGGTGGCCAGTGTCGGGTGCCGCAACCGGGGCTTGGCAAGGTAGGTCATGCAGGCTCTTTCTTATCGGTGCTGCCGGAGGCTTGCGTCTGTTGTTGCACATGCGCTCTGATCGACTGGACGATGAAGCGCGCGGTGATGGGCGTGCCGTCGAAATGCAGCACCCGTATCAACCGCGCCGGATCGGCGTCCAGTTCGTTCACCAGCAGGCTGCGCATCTGTGCGTCGCGGTTCTGCTCGACCACGAACACCCGCTCGTGCTGCGCCAGGAACTGCACCACGCTGTCCGGGAAGGGAAAGGCGCGCAGCCGCAGTGCATCGAGATGGATGCCGCGTTCTTCCAGCGCCTGCAACGCCTCGTGCATCGACGGGCTGGTCGAACCGAAATAGATCACGCCCAGCTTGGTCTTTTCGGCGGCTGGCCTCAGCACCGGCTGCGGCACCAGCGTGGCTGCTGTCGCGAACTTCTTCAGCAGCCGCTCCATGTTGTAGATGTAGTCCGGCCCGCGCTCCGAGTACCGGGCGTAGGCATCGCGTGTCGTGCCGCGCGTGAAGTAGCTGCCCTTGGTCGGGTGCGTTCCGGGCAGCGTGCGCCAGGGAATGCCGTCGCCGTCCACATCCTTGTAGCGGCCGAAGTCGCGGCCCGCCTCGAGCTCTTCGGCGCTCATGACCTTGCCGCGGTCGTAGGCCTTGCTGTCGTCCCAGGCAAAGGGCTCGCACAGGCGCTGGTTCATGCCGATGTCCAGGTCCGTCATCACGAACACCGGCGTCTGCAGCCGGTCGGCCAGGTCCAGCGCCGCCGCTGCATGCTCGAAGCACTCGTGCGGGTCCTCGGGAAACAGCAGCACGTGCTTGGTATCGCCGTGCGAGGCATACGCGCACGAGAGGATGTCGGCCTGCTGCGTGCGCGTCGGCATACCGGTGGAAGGGCCGCCGCGCTGCACGTTGATGAGCGTGACGGGAATCTCCGCAAAGTAGGCCAGCCCGATGAACTCGCTCATCAGCGAAATGCCCGGCCCCGAGGTCGCGGTGAAGGCCCGTGCGCCGTTCCAGCCGGCGCCGACCACCACGCCAATCGATGCGAGTTCGTCTTCCGCCTGCACGATGGCAAAGCGGTGCTGGCCGGTGGCCGGGTCCACGCGGAACTTGGTGCAGTACTTCTGGAAGGCCTCGGCCACCGAGGACGACGGCGTGATCGGATACCAGGCCGCGACCGTGGCACCGCCATACACGCAGCCCAGCGCGGCGGCACTGTTGCCGTCGACGAAGATCCGGTTGCCAACCCCGTCGGCACGCCGCACCCGCAGCCCCAATGGCTCGTGCAGGTTCTCCCGCGCGAAGTCGCAGCCCAGGTGCAGCGCCTGCACATTGGAGGCCAGCAGCTTCTCCTTGCCCTTGTACTGTTCGCCGAACAGCTTCTCGACCACCTCCGGCTCAATGCCAAGCAGGATGGCCAGGGCGCCCACATAGACGATGTTCTTGAACAGCTGGCGCTGCCGCGGGTCCTGATAAACGGCGTTGCAGATTTCGGTGAGCGGCATGCCGATCACGCGCACGTCGCTGCGGAACTTCGATGGCGGCAGCGGCCGCGTGCTGTCGTAGAAGAGATAGCCGCCGGGCTCCAGTTCGGCCAGGTCGGCCTCCCAGGTCTGCGGATTCATCGCCACCATCATGTCGGTGCCGCCGCGCCGTCCGAGATGGCCCTGCTCGGTCACGCGCACTTCGTACCAGGTCGGCAGGCCCTGGATGTTGCTGGGAAAGATGTTGCGCGGACTCACCGGCACGCCCATGCGCAGGATGGCCTTGGCGAACAGCTCGTTGGCAGAGGCCGAACCCGAGCCGTTGACGTTGGCGAACTTGATGACGAAGTCGTTGACCGCCTCTATCTGCTTCATACGGCCACCTCCTGCGCATGCCCTTGCCCGGCAGGTGTCATCTTCAACAAGAACTTCTGCATGTCCCACGCGCCCGTGGGGCAGCGCTCGGCGCACAGGCCGCAGTGCAGGCAGACGTCTTCATCCTTGACCATCACGCGGCCCGTCTTGAGCCCGCCGGACACATACAGGTCTTGCGCCAGGTTCAGCGCCGGCGCCTTGAGCCGTGATCGCAACTCGACTTCTTCGCCGTTGTCGATGAAGTTGATGCAGTCCATCGGGCAGATGTCCACGCAGGCATCGCATTCGATGCAGGCAGCTTCGGTGAACACGGTCTGCACGTCGCAGTTCAGGCAGCGCTCGGCCTCCTTGAAGGCGGTGGCTGCGTCGAAGCCCAGTTCCACTTCCACGCGGATGCTGGCCAGTGCGGTCTCTGCCTTGGCCCACGGCACCTTGTAGCGCAGGTCGTTGGAGGTGTCGTTGTCGTAGCTCCACTCGTGGATGCCCATCTTCTGCGAGACCAGGTTGGTCATCGGCGCCGGGCGAACGTAGACCGGCTCGGCACGCAGCAGCTTGTCGATCGACACCGCAGCCTCGTGGCCATGGGCCACGGCCGTGATGATGTTCTTGGGGCCGAAGGCCGCATCGCCGCCGAAGAACACGTTGGGCACCGTCGACTGGAAGGTGTTCTCGTCCAGCTTCGGCAGGCCCGACTTGTCGAAGGCGATGCCGCAATCGCGCTCGATCCACGGGAATGCGTTTTCCTGGCCCACCGCGACCAGCACTTCGTCGCATTCGAAATACGCGTCCGGCTCGCCGGTGGGCACCAGCGTACGGCGGCCCTTGTCGTCGTACTCGGCGCGGACGATCTCGAAGCGCATGCCCAAGAGCTTGCCTTCTTCGTGGACGAAGGCCTTGGGCACGTGGAAGTCGATGATCGGAATGCCTTCGTGCTGGGCGTCTTCCTTTTCCCAGGGCGAGGCCTTCATTTCAGCGAAGCCACTGCGCACGATGACCTTCACGTCGGTGCCGCCCAGGCGGCGGGCCGAGCGGCAGCAGTCCATTGCCGTGTTGCCACCGCCCAGCACGATCACGCGCTTGCCGATGCTGCTGACGTGGCCGAAAGAAACCGAGTTGAGCCAGTCGATGCCGATGTGGATGCTGGCCGCCGCTTCCTGTCGGCCAGGCACATCCAGGTCACGCCCACGCGGTGCACCGCAGCCGACGAAGATCGCGTCCCACTCTTGCGCCATCAGAGCCGTCATCGAGTCGATGCGCTCGCCGCTGCGGAACTCGACGCCCAGGTCGAGGATGTAGCCAGTCTCTTCGTCGATCACCGACTCCGGCAGGCGAAAGCGCGGTATCTGCGTGCGGATGAAGCCGCCGGCCTTGGCTTCGCCGTCGAACACCGTCACTTCGTAGCCCAAAGGCGCCAGGTCGCGCGCGACGGTGAGCGAGGCCGGCCCCGCACCGACGCAGGCAACACGCTTGCCGTTCTTCGGCTCCAGCTTCGGCATGCGCGCGCGCACGTCGTCCTTCATGTCGGCTGCCACGCGCTTGAGCCTGCAGATGGCCACCGGCTCGGGCTCCCCCGTGTTGCCCTCTTCCACCCGCCCTCGCCTGCAGGCCGGCTCGCAGGGCCGGTCGCAGGTGCGCCCCAGGATGCCGGGGAAGACGTTGGACACCCAGTTGATCATGTAGGCGTCGCTGTAGCGGCGCTGCGCGATCATGCGGATGTATTCAGGGACGGGGGTGTGCGCCGGGCAGGCGTACTGGCAATCGACGACCTTGTGGAAATAGGCCGGGTTGGCAATGTTCGTTCGCTGCAATGCGTGTCTCCTGCCAGCCGCCAGGGACCCCGGAGGGGCCGACGCGCGGCTCTGGCGCAGTATGCGCCGCACAGGCGGGAGCGCAACCTTGGTGAAATCCCGCAGCTAGCCGGCCTGCCCCTCCAGGGCAACGGCAAAGAGGGCATCGATCAGCGGCCGCTCCCTGCGGATGGAAAGGCAGCACAGCGAATAGCTGATCGACAGCTGCTCATCGTCGATTGCCACGGCCGCCAGGCCCGGCAGCGGAATGAACTCCACCTGCGTGACGAAGCCGACGCCCATTCCGTTGGCCACCGCGTGCAGGATGGCCTCGCGGCTGTTGATTTCCATGGCGCAGTGCAGGTTGACTTTCTGCTGCAGGCAGGCGCGCTCGACGCGATGCCGGGTCTTGGAACCGGGCTCGCGCAGGATGACCGTTTCGTGTTCGATGTCGCGGGTGGTGATCGATGCGCGCTTCGTCCACGCATGGCCCTCGGGCACCACCGCGACGATACGCTCAGCGCGGTAGGGCGCGATGTGCAGGCCCTCGGCCGCCGCGGGTTCGGCGACGATGCCCACGTCGATGGAGAAGTCCTGCAACCCCCGGAGGGTGGACTCCTCCGACCCGATCGACACCGTCAGGTCCAGCGACGGATGCGCCTCCTTGAAGTTGCGCGCCAGCTCCAGCGCAATGGGCGGCGAGACCGCGCCGACGCGCACCAGCCCCACCTTGAGCTTGCGGGCGCTCTCCAGGAAGAGCATCGCCTCCTCCTCCTGCCCGAACAGGCCCTGCGTGATGGCATAGAGCCGCTCGCCGGCCGCGGTGAGCCGCACGCCGCGCCCGCTGCGCAGGAACAGTTCCACGTTGAAGCGGGCCTCCAGGGCCTTGACCTGGTCGGTCACCGTCGGCTGCCCGATGTGCAGGTACTGCGCCGCCGAGGTGAAGCCGCCCGTCTTCGCCACGGCATGGAAGCATCTGATCGATTTGTAGTACTGGTGGAACATGCATTCGGGCCCCGGCGAAGCCGGCGGCTCCTTCAGGAAGAAAGCCTCTCACAAGCACGCCCGGGCGCGAATGAGCGCTTTCCCGGTCGCGATGCCCGCACGGGCGATCCATCGATTTTCGACCATGCGGACACCGGAAATGCGATTGGACGCGATGGCGGGCCGCTTCGACACTGGCCGCCATACGAGACAACCGAAGCGAAAGACCCGATGCCCCACGCGTACCACAACCCCGTTTCCATCCACTGCGGCCGAGGCAGTCTGGAGCGGCTGCCCACGATCCTCGCCGGCCGCCGCGTCGTCGTCGTCACCTTTCCCGAAGCCCGCGAGCTCGGACTGGTCGCCCGCCTCCGCGAGCTCCTGAAAGACTCGCTGCTCGGCGTGATCGACGACGTGCGCCCCAATCCCGACGTGGCGCACTTGAGCGACCTCTACAACCGCTTCTGGCAATCGCCCGAAGCATGCGATGCCATCGTCGCCGTCGGCGGCGGCAGCGCCATCGACACGGCCAAGGCGCTGATGGTGGGCACGGCAAGCGGTCAGTTCGACGAACTCGTCGGCCTGCTGGCAACCGGCAAGCCCTTTGCCCCCACCAGCGTCAAGCCGCTGATCGCGGTGCCGACGACGGCGGGCACCGGCAGCGAAGTGACGCCCTGGGCCACGATCTGGGATGCCGCCCGGCAGAAGAAGTACTCGCTGCACCTGGATGCCACCTGGCCCGAGGCCGCCATCGTCGATCCCGAGCTGATGCTTTCGGTGCCGGCGGGCACCACCGTGTCGACGGGGCTCGATGCGCTTTCCCACGCGCTGGAGTCGGTGTGGAACGTGAACGCGAATCCCATCTCCGACACCTTCGCCATCTCCGCCGTGCAGGACATCTTCGAATGCCTGCCGGCGCTGCGGGCCGATCTCGGCAACATCGAACTGCGCGAACGCATGGCGCTGGCCGCACTCAAGGCCGGGCTTGCGTTCTCCAACACGAAGACGGCCCTGGCGCATTCGATCTCGTACGAGATGACCCTGCGCTACGGCCTGGCACATGGAATCGCCTGCTCGTTCACGCTGCCGATCGTTCTTGAAAAGGCATGGGCCCGCTCTCCCGATCGGGACCGCACGCTGCAGCGCCTGTTCGGGCCGGACCTGGCCGCCGGTGCCCGGCGCTTGCGCGACTTTCTCCAGGGACTCGGCGTGAAGACCGAGTTCGCGGACTACGGCGTGGCGGACAGCGAAGCCGCGGCCATGATCGCGCGCGCCATGGATGGAGCGCGCGGCAAGAACTTCATAGGGGCGGTGTCCGCCTAGTAGTCAGTTAGTCGGTTAGTCGGTTGAATCTGTAGAACGTCGAAAAAAATGCCGGCATTCGAGCCGGTCCCACGGACCCACGTCCGTCAAGAACAGGAGACAAAGACATGCAATTGGCAAATCAGGGCCTGCAGGCCGGGGCGTACGCGCCGCCTCTCGAACATTCATTCCGGCGCGCGCAGTGGCGAATGCTGCTGGCCGCGATGTTCTGCTACCTCTTCTTCTATACCGGCCGGCAGACCTTCGGCTTCGCGATTCCAGGGCTGCAGAAGGAATTCGGATTGTCGAAGGAGGTCTTGGGTTGGGCCTCGGCCAGCCTGCTGTGGTGCTACGCCATCGGCCAGGCGATCAACGGCAACCTCGCCGACAAGTTCGGCGGCCGGCGCGTGATGACCGCGGGCGCCATCCTGTCCTGCGCGGCCAACTGGGTCGTGAGCTTCGCCGTCGGGTTCAAGACGCTCGCGATTCCATGGGGCGTCAACGGCTACTTCCAGGCGCTCGGCTGGGCGCCGGGCAGCCGCCTGCTGTCGAACTGGTGGGGCACCGGGGAGCGCGGCAAGGTCTTCGGCTTCTACACCTTCGCGGCCGGATGCGCGTCGGTACTGTCGTTCGTCACGTCCATCGTGGTGGTCAACGTGCTGCACCTGGACTGGCGCTGGATCTTCAGGCTGCCCGTGCTGCTGATGCTGGTGGGCGGCATCGCGTTCTACCTGATCGCCCGGGAGCGCCCCGAAGACCTCGGGTTCAAGTCGCCCGACACCGGCATCGCCAACGCGGAAGACGCGAAGGCCGCGTCCCTGCAGCACACCACGCCCGACGAAAGCTCGTGGACGCGCTACAAGGCCGTGCTCTGCAACCCGAAGCTGCTCATCGCGGCACTCGCCATCGGCTTCCAGAATGCCGCGCGCTACGGGCTGATCGTCTGGGTGCCGGTGCACTTTCTCGGCAAGGACTGGAGCAAGATGGCCGACGGCATGATCGATCCCGCATGGATCTCGGTCGCACTGCCGGTGGGCATGGCCTTCGGTGCTCTCACCAACGGCTGGATCTCCGACCGCGTCTTCGGCTCGAAGCGCTACAAGGCCATCGTGCTGTACATGCTGCTGGGTGCGGCGGCCTCCGTCGGCATGTACCTGCTGCCCACGAGCATCGGCGGGCTGGCGCTTCTGTTCCTCGCAGGCTTCTTCGTCTACGGCCCCGCCTCTTCGTTCTGGGCGCTGTGCCCCGACCTCGTGGGAGCCAAGCGCTCGGGCACCGCCACCGGCGTCATGAACTTCTTCTCGTACCTGCTGGCGGGCCTCGGCGAACCGCTGATCGGCCGGCTGCTGGATCACTCGGGCAACACCTCGATGGTCTTTCCGATCGTGGCCGCCAGCTGCCTCATCAGCGCCTTCATCGCGGTCTTCATCCGTCGCTGAAAGAGCCCTTTTCTCTTCACCTCCAAGGAATCCCTTCTCATGAAACCCGACTCGCTCGAAGTCAATGCCCGCAGCTACCGCTGGATGAGCCGCCCCGTCGTGGTGGTGTGCGTCGATGGCTGCGAGCCTGCGTACCTGGATGCCGCCAT